>DASXSX010000270.1:0-4997 GCA_036505815.1 Thermoanaerobaculia bacterium | reverse complement strand
CGCGCGGGAAGGGGAGATCGTCGAGGCGCGGCTGACGGCGTTCCCCGACGCGCGCCGGATTGCCCACGGCGTGGTCGAGGAGCGGATCGGGTTCCTCGGCGAGCCGGGCGTCGACATCGAGATCGTGCTGCGCTCGCACGGGCTTCCGCCGCGCTTCCCCGAGCCGGTCGTCGCGGAGGCCGAGCGTTTTCCGACCCGGGTCCGCACGGAAGATCTCCTCGGGCGGCGCGACTTCCGCGAGCACCGCATCGTGACGATCGATGGAGAGACCGCGAAGGACTTCGACGACGCCGTCGAGGTCCAGAAGACGGACAGCGGCTACCGGCTCGGCGTTCACATCGCGGACGTGTCGCACTACGTCAAGGAGGGCACAGGTCTCGACGACGAAGCCCGATCGCGCGGGACGAGCGTCTACTTCCCGGGACGGGTCCTGCCGATGCTGCCCGAGCGGCTCTCGAACGGCCTCTGCTCGTTGAATCCGGGAGTGGACCGCCTCGTCCTCTCCGCTCTGCTGGAGATCGACCGCAAGGGAAGAGTGCTCGCCGCCGAGTTCGTCAAAGGCGTGATCGAAAGCTCCGAGCGGATGACGTATACGGAGGTCGCGCGGCTCCTGGAGGCCCGCCCGTCGGCCGCCGATAAAGAGCGCTACGGTCCGCTGCTCGACGACTTCCGCCACATGGGGGAGCTCGCTGCGCTGCTGCGTGAGCGGCGGGACGCGCGGGGCTCCATCGACTTCGACCTCCCCGACGCGGACGTCGTTCTCGACGACGCGGGGCTCGTGGTCGGGATCGTCCCCGAATCGCGCAACGTCGCCCACCGTCTGATCGAGGAGTTCATGCTGGCCGCCAACGAGGCCGTTGCCAAGCGGCTCCTGTTCGCGAAGCAACCGGCGATCTACCGCGTCCACGATCGTCCCGATCCCGACCGCCTGACGGATCTGCGCGAGGTCCTGGAGAGCTTCGGTTATGAGCTGAAGGGAGATCTCGAGGAAATTCCCTCTTCCGCATTTCAGAAGATCCTGAAGGCGATCGAAGGAAAGCCGGAGGAGCGCCTGCTCTCGGATCTCCTTCTTCGAGCGCAGCGCAAAGCGATCTACAGCCCGGAGTGCCGCGGGCACTACGCACTCGCGGCGCCCTACTACTGTCACTTCACGTCTCCCATCCGGCGCTATCCGGATCTCGTCGTCCACCGCCAGCTCTCCGCGCTGCTCGCGACCGGCCGTCCCGTGGCGCCTAAGGAGTTCGAAGCGGTGAACGAACGGTTCGCCGAAGTCGCCGCCCACTCTTCGGAGCGGGAGCGCCGGGCGGAGGCGGCCGAGAGGGAGAGCCTGCTCTGGAAGAAGATCGTTTTCATGAAGGACAAGATCGGACGCGAGTTCGACGCTTACGTGACGGGCGTGACCGCGTTCGGCCTCTTCGTGACGCTGCGAGACTTCTTCGTCGAAGGCCTCGTTCCGGTCTCGAGTCTCGGCGACGACTTCTACGTCTACGAGCAGAAGCAGCACCGGCTCCGGGGGCGCTCGAGCGGACGCGTCTTCCGGCTGGGGGACGAGATCCGGGTCCAGCTGACGGCGATCGACGAGGTGAGGCGGCGACTGGACTTCCGGCTCGGCGGCGCAGAGCCGCTTCGCGTGGAAGCCCGCGGACGGCTGCGCCGGGGTCCGTCGCGCTCGGCCGGCGAACCGCGGCGGCGCGGCTTGCGGCGATGAGTCGACGCGCGTTGCCGGTTCTCGTTCTGATTGCCGCCGCCGCGATCGCAGCGGGTGGATGCCGCCGCCGCGGACGTCCCGATCCCAGCATCCGCATGGCCGTCTCTCACGACCGGGAAAGCGCCTCGGGCGGCAAGGAGCTCTCCGGGTCGGTCCCGACGAAGCTCCTCGTCCCGCCCGAGGTAACCGCGGCGTACTCGGCGATCCAGATCGGCTGGAAAGACTTGGAAACCGGGAAGGAAGGCGTGCTCGAAGTCCCCATCGGAGGCGCCGCGCCGCTGCCGGGGACGGACCTGGTGATCCGGGCGGACGTCTTTCTGCCGTCGTTTTCGATGAGCGCCGAGGAGATCACCTCGACCGGCACCGGCCAGGAGAATCCCGCGGCGCGCATCGCGGTCCTGCAGGGCGGCAACGAGATCTTCGCCGGCTGGATCTTCAAGCGCTTTCCGGACGTCCATCCTTTTCAGCATCCCCGGTTCTCGCTGAAGCTCGAGGGAGGCGTCTCCCGGAAACGGGCGTGAGCGGCTTCCGCGTCGTCATCGCCGGACGCCCGAACGTGGGCAAGTCGGCGCTCTTCAACCGGCTGTTGCGGCGGCGCCGTTCGCTCGTCCATAACCTACCCGGCATGACGCGCGACGTACTCGAAGTCGAGGCGCCGCTGCCCGACGGACGGACGTATCGGCTGCTCGACACGGGAGGCTTCGATCCGGAAGGCAAGCAGAAGATTCCCGCCGCGGTGCGGGACAAGGCGCTCGAAGCGATCCGGCGCTCCGACCTCGTTCTTCTCGTGATGGACGCCTCAGCCGGGGTGCTGCCCGGAGACCGCGCGGCCGCGAAGGCGGCGCGGCAAGCGGGCGTCGAGACGCTGGTCGTCGCGAACAAGGTGGACCGACGCGAAGGGAGCGAAGGGGAGCCCGAAGCCTGGGCGCTCGGCTTCGCGGAGGTGTACGGCGTCTCCGCGGAGCACGGCATCGGCATGGAGGAGCTCGTGGACGCGATCGCGGCGCGGGTGCCCGAGCCAGGAGACAGGGGAGAAGAGACACGGGACGCGAAGGAAGACGAACATCGCCGCGAGATCGCGCTCGCGGTCGTCGGCCGGCCGAACGTGGGCAAGTCATCGCTCGTCAACGCGCTCCTGGGCGAAGAGCACGCAATCGTCTCGGAGATCCCGGGGACCACTCGCGATTCGACGGACGTGGCGCTCGAGCGCGGCGGTCACCTCTTCCGGCTGGTCGATACGGCCGGGATCCGCCGCAAGGCCAAGACCGAGCGCGGCCCCGAGGTGCTGTCGGTCGTGCAGGCGCGCAAGCGGATCGAAGAGTGCGACGTCGTCCTTCTCGTTCTGGATGGCTCCGAGGGTCCGACGGGTCAGGACGCCTCGGTGGCCGCTTACGCGCACGAGGAGGGAAAGGGAATTGTCCTCCTCGCCAACAAGTGGGACGTCGCGTCCGAGGCGGGACCGGAAGCGTCGAAGAGGTTCGAGGCCGCGGTGCGCGATCGGCTGCCGTTCGCCGGCTACGCCTCGATGCTCCGCGTCTCGGCGCGCACCGGCCGCGGAATCCGATCGGTGCTGCCCGAAGCGGCCCGGGCTGCAGAGAACCGTCGGCGGCGGATCTCGACGGGGGAGCTCAACCGCGTCCTCGGACGCGCGGTGCGCGACTCGCCGCCGCGCACGGCGCGCGGGACGCGGCTGCGCGTCTACTACGTCGCGCAGACCGGCGTGGCGCCGCCCACTTTCACGCTCGTCTGCAACCGGGAGGAGGAGCTCCACTTCTCCGAGAGCCGCCGGATCGAGAACATCCTGCGGAAGGCCGCCGACTTCACCGGGTCTCCGTTGAGGATCTCGGTGAGATCTCGATCGCGCCCCGGCAAAAAGAGTCCAAAGTCCAAGCGAGAGCGATAAAGTACGCGCAGTGGCGAAGAGCGAAACCCAGCTCTACAAACCAGCGGATGCGTGTCGGATGGCCGAGGTCGCGCCCTACGTGCTGCGATACTGGGAGACGGAGTTTCCCGCGCTCTCCGAGGGGAAGGAGAAAGGCGGTGCGCGCCTCTACACCGCGCGCGACGTGCAGATCATCGCGCGAATCCGGCAGCTCCTCTATGACGAGGGCTTCACTGTCGCGGGCGCGAAAAAGCGGCTCGACGCCGAGATCCTGGAGGGTCGGTTCGACGACTCCGGGAAGGCGTCTGCTTCGGCCGCTCGACCGGCGACCGTCGCCGATGTCAGATTGTCCCTGCCGCCCATACCTCCCGCCGCTGTCGCGCCGCCGCAGAGCGCTCCAAAGCCCGCGCCGGTGAACGTCGCGCAACCCACTTCTTTTCCGGAACGCAAGGCGGTGATCAAAGAGTTGAAGGAAATCGTGCGGCTCTTGGAGAAGCCGAAGAAGGGCTGAAGAGTCAGCACCGTATCAATCGTCGTGGCGTGCAGCGCGTTTGACAGCGCGCCGTCCGCCTGCTCAAATGCGCGCCTCCGGTCGGGACGTGGCGCAGTCTGGTAGCGTACCTGAATGGGGTTCAGGGGGTCCCGGGTTCGAATCCCGGCGTCCCGACCAATCACTCCAATAACTTAGAACTCAGAGGTCCGTGTCGGGGTCCGTGTTCACACAGATGATTCGGCTTCAAGATCTCGCCGAACCTAGCAACGTCACGGTCGCGTGGCTCAGGACACGGCCCCGCGCTCGCTCGCGGCCGGTCGCTCGACCCGTCGGCACAGAAGAAGCGGCAACCCTGGCCGACGTGGATAGCCAGAGTCTCGATCTGATAGTGCCAGTCTAGAAAATGCAGGAGGTAGGCTCCGCCGATGAGGAAGTCGATTGCCTGGGCGTTCCGGGATTCCAACTCTGTCCTCCACTAAAACGCGAGAGCTGGAAGAGCGAGATCCTGAAAGGGGCTTCTCAGTGAACTTCATCGCATGGTCCAACTTTCTGGGGCAGTGCCTTCTCGCCTATTTACTGGTCGAAGGGACTAAAGACGTCATCTTCGGCCTCCGCACGCCCCGCCGCTCCTTCTGGCGCGTCGGCCTCAACCTGCTCGCGGGCGCAGTCGCGGGCTGGTTCATCGTGCCGGGTAGCGGCCTCTTCCCGCAGACGCGCACGTGGTTCGTCGTATCGATCGTCGTGAGCGCGTTGGTGACGGCAGGCCTGCATCGCGTCGTCAAGCGCTTCCGTCCGATCGGAGTAGCGGCCTAAGACGGTTCAATTGGATCGGTTGGAATAAGCGTGACTACCGGAAACGAATTCCGGCGTCCCCGACAATATCTTCACTAACCTAAAGACGCCGTTTTCGTCCA
>DASXSX010000269.1:0-1950 GCA_036505815.1 Thermoanaerobaculia bacterium | reverse complement strand
GGTCGGCGCATCCGCGGGGGGCCTCGAAGCGCTCGTCGAGACGGTGCGGGAATCTCTTGTGGTCTTGGACCGGGAGTTGCGCGTCCGCACGGCCAACCGCGCGTTCTACGAGACCTTCGGCGTCTCACCCCCCAACACCGTGGGAAAGTTCTTCTTCGACCTCGGCGGCGTCTGGAAAGCTTCGCCCCCGGAGCTCCGCGGGCTGCTCGAAAAGTCGATCGCCGCGCGGGAAAGCCTGCGGGACTACGAGTTTCAGGTGGAGTCGGCGCAGTTCGGCCGGAAGACCCTGGTGGCCAACGCCCGGCCAATCTTCTTGCCCGGCGAGAGCGACTCCCGCCTCCTGCTCGCCCTCGAGGACGTTACCGAGAGGAATCTTGCACTCGATGCGTTGAAGTCGTCGGAGGCCCGTTACCGGCGGCTCTTCGAGACCGCGCGCGAGGCGATCTGGATTCAGGATGCGAAGACCGGCGAGATTCTCGAGGTCAACCCTTTCGCGACCGGGCTTTTCGGCTACGAGCCAGCCGAGCTGATCGGCCGAAGGCCGTGGGACCTGCCGATCTACGAGGATCGGGAGAGCGCGACCCACCGTCTCGCCGACGTCCTGGCCGCCGGTCACGATTACCGGGCCGATATTGCGATGCGCACGAAAGACGGCCGCTCCATTCGGGTCGAGAAGATTCGCAGCGTCCTCCAGATCGGCGGGCGGACGGTCATCCAGTCGAACATGCGCGACCTGACGGAGCGCCGGCGCCTCGAAGACGAGCTCCGGCACGTCCAGAGGATGGAGTCGATCGGCCGGCTCGCCGGGGGGATCGCCCACGATTTCAACAACATCCTGAACATCATTTCAGCGTACAGCTCGCTTCTCGCGAAAGTTGCCGACCCGGCCCGCCGCGCCCAGAGCGCGGAAGCGATCGAAAAGGCGGTCCAGCGCGGCGCCGCGCTCGTCAGGCAGCTCCTGACGTTTGCCCGGAGGGATGGAGGGAAGTTCGAAACGGTCGACGTCAACGCGATCGTCGGGGAGCTCGCCGAGATGATTTCGGAGACGTTTCCCAAGTCCATCGCGGTCTCCCTCGACCTCGAGGAACGGCTGCCCCGGATTCCCGCAGACCCGAGCCAGCTCCACCAGGCCCTCTTGAACCTCTCCGTCAACGCTCGCGACGCGATGCCGGACGGGGGGCAGCTCCAGTTCCAGACCCGAATTGCCGCCGGAGAAAAGTTGATGGAACGCTTTCCGGACGCATTCGAGAACCAGTACGTGTGCGTCGCGGTCGCCGACACCGGCGCGGGAATCGACCCGGAAACCCGCAGCCACATCTTCGAGCCGTTTTTCACGACCAAGGGAAAAGAATCCGGATCGGGTCTGGGCCTGTCGGTGGTGTACGGAGTCGCGAACAGCCACGGTGGGTTCGTCGACGTCGTCAGCGAGTCGGGAAAGGGAAGCACGTTCTCCCTCTACCTGCCGGTGCGGCCTCTCGAGGAAAACCGGGACGACCTCGACCGGAAAGAGTTGGCCGCCGAGGATGGCCATAGCGAGACGATTCTGGTCGTCGAGGACGAAGAGCTGCTGCTGGACTCGATGAAGTCCCTGATCGAATCGGCGGGTTATCAGGTGCTCACCGCAAAAGACGGAGTGGAGGCCGTCGAGATCTACGAACGGCACTCCGACGAAGTGGCCGTCGTCTTCGCGGACCTCGTGTTGCCGAGGCTGGGCGGTTGGGAGGCCTTCCTCGAGATGAAGAAGATCAACCCCCAGGTCCGCGCCATCCTGACGAGCGGCACGCTGGAACAGAGCCTGCGCGCCGAAATGCGGCGCGAAGGCGTCAGCGCCTCGATTCGAAAGCCGTACACCGCCGTCGAGATGCTCGGGGTGATCCGGCGGGTCCTTCGCCCCCAAGCGTGAGAGGTAAGACGTAAGTCGTAAGACGGCTCGATTAACGCGTCCAGATA
>DASXSX010000268.1:0-13856 GCA_036505815.1 Thermoanaerobaculia bacterium | reverse complement strand
AGTCGTGCGATTCGCGGCGGGCCCGATTGTTCTGCTCGTCTGCGCGGCCGCGTCCGCGGCGCAGGACAGCCTGCCTCCCGTCGAAGTGCACCGTGCAACCGGACCGATCCGGATCGACGGCGACCTGTCGGATCCCGGATGGAAGGACGCGGCGGTGATCGACCGCTTCTGGGAAACGCAGCCCGGCGACAACGTTCCGCCCAAGGTGACGACTCGAGCGCTCATCGCGTATGACTCGAAATACCTGTACATCGGCATCGACTGCCGCGACCCGGAGCCCTCGAAGATCCGCGCGCCGTACGTCGACCGGGATCAGATCGTTGGAACGGACGACAATGTCGCGATCTTTCTCGACACCCGCAACGACCGGAAGTCGGCGGTCGAGCTCCGCGTGAATCCCCGCGGGATCCAGGCGGACGCGAGCTGGAACGACGCGACGTTCACGGAGGATTTCTCGCCGGACTTCTTCTACGACACGGCGGCGCGGATCACCGACTCCGGCTGGACGGCCGAATACCGAATCCCGTTCTCGTCGCTGCGATATCCCAAAGGCGACCCGCAGACGTGGGGAATTCAGATCTGGCGCAACTACCCGCGCGATAACCGGTATTTCATTCACTCGAACCCGATTCCGCGAGGCTCGAACTGCGGGCTCTGTCACATACGGAGCATCACGGGACTCTCGGGACTTCCGGAAGGCGGCCACCTCGTCCTCGCGCCGTACGCGACGGCGACGGAAACCGGCCGGCCGCGCGACCCGAGCGGCGACCATCCCGACTTCGTCAACGAGCCGATCGAAGGGGACGGCGGCGTCGACGTGAAATGGACGCCGGGCTCGAATCACGCGCTCGACGCGACTCTGAACCCGGACTTCTCGCAGATCGAAGCCGATGCGGCCCAGATCGCCGTCAACCAGCGGTTCGCGCTCTTCTATCCGGAGAAGAGGCCCTTCTTCCTCGAAGGCGTCGACCTGCTGGAGACGCCCATCCAGGCCGTGTACACGCGCACGATCACGTCCCCTCGCTGGGGCGTGCGCGGCACCGGCAAGATCGGAGACTCTGCGTACACGCTCCTCGTCACCGAAGACCGCGGGGGCGGCCTCGTGATCCTTCCAGGCCCCCGGTTCTCGCTCTTCGCTCCGCAGGACTTCAACTCGATCGCCGCGATCGGCCGGCTCCGGCACGACTTCGGCTCTTCGTTCGCCGGCCTTCTCGCGACCGACCGGGAGGTCCGGGGGGGCGGCCACAACCGGGTGCTCGGACCCGACTTCGAGTGGCGACCCGACGCGATCAATCGCGTGAGAGGACAGTTTCTCTGGAGCGATACCCAGACGCCGAACCGCCCGGACCTCGCGCAAGAGTGGGACGGCCGATCCCTCTCGGGAGGCGCGGTCGACCTGAGGTGGACGCACAACGAAGCCGGTCCGGAGGGGTTCCTCCATTACCGCGAGCTCGGCAACGGCTTCCGCGCGGACGACGGTTTCCTGCCGCAGGTCGGCGTGCGCCTCGGCGAAGCCTTTGCCGGATGGAACTTCTATCCGACCGGGCTCCTCAATCATGTCCGGCCGCAGTTTTTCTCCACCTACTCCGAGGACCGCCAGGGAAGCCTCATCGACCGAAACATCTCCCCCGGCGTGTTCCTGCTCGGCCAGCGCAACTTGCAGGCGGAGGTCGACCTGAATCTGTCGGCGACGCGGATCGCCGGGAAAGTCTTCGAGCGGACAAACGTCTTCTTCGTCTTTCAGGTCGATCCCTCGCGCCGCCTCTCGCGGATCGAGCTCGACGGCAACATCGGGGAGGAGTTCGACTTCGACAACGCGCGGGTGGGAGATGGAGTGCGGCTCTCGTCGACAATCACTGTCAAGCCGACTGATCATCTGGCGCTGGAGTTCATCGGCAACCACCAGACGCTCGACGTCAAAGGCGACGACGGACGGAAGGGGCGACTCTTCCGGGCGCAGACCGCCCGTTTGAAGGCAACCTACACGTTCACTGCGCGCTCTCTCATGCGCCTGATCGGGCAGTGGGTCGAGACCGAACGCGACCCGAGCCTCTATCGCTTCCCAGTGTCGCGCAAGAGCGGCTTCTTCGACGGGTCGGCTCTCTTCTCCTACAAGCTGAACTGGCAGACGGTGCTCTTCATCGGCTACGGGGACAACCGCTCGCTCCGCGCGAACGGCGACCTCGTCGCCGCCGGCCGGCAGTTCTTCCTGAAAGTCTCCTACGCGTTTCAGAGCTGACGGGGTCAGGGCTCTGATCCCCGAAGGGGTCAGATCCCACCGCCGGCCGGGCAATAGAATCCTTTCGCTCAATCGGGAGGAAGAATGCGCCGGATCCTCGCTCTCCTGGCTCTCGTCTGCTGTCCCGCCGCCGCCCAGGTCGTCCCCGGTCATCGGCTCCCGGAAGGTCCCGAGCACGCGGTCCGCGAGCGGGAGATCGACATCGAGCGTTATCGCGCCGACCTGAAGTTCGACATGTCTCGCGAGGAAATCGCGGGGAAGGCCACGATCATCCTCTCCTCGATGCGCACAGGTCTCTCGGAGGTGACGCTCGACGCCGCCGGCCTCGACGTCGCGAGCGCCACGGTCTCGGGCGCCCCCGCGAAGTTCCAGGTCGACCGCAAGGCGCGTGTCGTGCGGATCGCTCTGCCCCGCCCGCTCGATCCCGGCGAAAAGACCTCCGTCGGCGTTGCGTGGTCGGTGCATCCCAAGACCGGCATGTACTTTTTCCCGGCGACGCGAGCGCGCGCCGCGCAAGCGTGGAACTACGGCGAGGGAGGTCTCCACAACGGCTGGCTCCCCATCTACAACGACGTCAACGACAAGTTCGCCGTCGAGCTCGCGGTGACGGTGGCGAAGCCCTACACCGCGCTCGCCAACGGGGTTCTGACCGAAATGAAGGAGAACGCAGACGGTTCCCGCACCTTCCATTGGGTCCAGGAGAAGCCGATCCCGAACTACCTGATCACCGTGGACGTGGGGGAGTTCGCGCGCGTTGCGATCGGGGAGGCGAAGCTCTCGACCGGTTCCGTGCCGCTCTCCGCGTGGACGCCCCCGGGTACCGAGGCGAAGGCCGGCCTCGCCTTCCGCGACACTCCGAAGATGGTGGAGTTCTTTTCGGAGCGCTTCGGCTACCCGTTCGCGTGGGCGAAGTACGACCAGGTCGCGTTGCGCGAATTCGCGGTCGGCGCGATGGAGACGACGACCCTGACCGGCTTCTCCGAGTCCCATCTCAAGGGACCGGACGATCCTCCCGACTCCTCTCCCGCCTTCGACGAGCCTTACCCGACGTGGACGTACGAGGACACGGTCTCGCACGAGCTCGCCCACCACTGGTTCGGGGACCTCGTCACGTGCCGCTCCCTCGGCTCGATCTGGTTGAACGAATCGTTCGCCAGCTTCTGCCACACGGTGTGGAACGGCCACGCGCACGGCGAGGACGACCTGACGTACCAGCGCTGGCGCTACCTGAACAAGTACCTCGATTACGTGCGCGGCACCGGGACCGTTCGCCCGATGGAATTCTTCCGCTACAAGTCGCCGTCGGCGATGTACCAGACGGAGACGACGTACCTGAAGGGCTCTCTGGTTCTCCACATGCTGCGGCACTTCGTCGGAGACGCTGACTTCTACCGCACACTCTCCGACTATCTCCGGGCGCACGAGTTCTCCAACACCGAATCGGAGGACCTGAAGCAGGCTTTCGAGAATTCGTGCGGGCGCAACCTCTCCTGGTTCTTCGACGACTGGATTCGCGGCGGGGGAGGCCACCCGGTCTTCGACGTGTCGTACCGCTGGGTCCCGGAGCGCAAGCAGGTGGACCTGACCGTCAAGCAGATCCAGGCGGACCTCCCCTTCGAGAACGACTTCCGGCTGCCGGTGGACGTCGAGATCGCGACGCGCTCGGGTGCGCGGCAACATCGCGTGGAGGTCTCGGGATGGAGCACGTCGATCGCTCTCCCTTCCGACGAGAAGCCCGAGCGGGTCGTCTTCGACAAGGGCGGATGGCTCGTGGCGGAGGTCAAGTTCGACCGGCCGCTCGGCGAGATCCTGAAGGAGCTGACCGGGGGCGATCTCGCCGGGCGGCTGCGCGCGGCGAGGCAGCTCGCGGTGGACTATCGACAGCGCGAAGAGACGATCGCAGCGCTCTCGCGGGTGGCGGCCGACCCGGGAGCCTACTGGGGGCTTCGGCAGGAGGCGGCCATCGACCTGGGATCGTGCGGGGA
This sequence comes from Thermoanaerobaculia bacterium, assembly GCA_036505815.1. Lineage (GTDB taxonomy): Bacteria > Acidobacteriota > Thermoanaerobaculia > UBA5066 > Gp7-AA6 > Gp7-AA6. Next base: position 9,632 of record DASXSX010000268.1, on the reverse strand, counting down.
GGCGGCGATTCCGGCGCTCGAAAAGGCTCTGACCGATCCCGACCGGCGGCTGCGGCGCGCCGCTGCGATCGCGCTCGGCCGGGCGGGCGGGAAACAGGCGAAAGCGGCGCTCGGGCGCGCGATCGCGGGCGATCGCGCCGAGGACGTGATCGCGGCGGCCGAGGTCTCTCTCGCCCGAACCGCGGGCGCCGAGGCGCGCGCGACCCTCGAGCGGCAGCTCTCCCGCGACTCGCAATACTGGGACGCGATCCGCCTCGGGGCGATCCAGGGTCTCGCCGAGCTCCGGGACCCGGCGCTCGCGCCGATTTTCGAGAAGTTCACCGCGCCGGAGCACCTCCAGGACGTCCGCGCCGCCGCGCTGGCCGGCTGGCTCCGGGTCGCTCCGGAAGATCCGAAGCTCACGGCGGCGCTGCGGGCGCTCGCGCGGGATCGCAACCGGCAGGTGCGCGAGAGCGCGCTCGAGAAGCTCGGATCCCTCCATCACGGCGTCGACGCGGGACTCTTCCGATCGCTTGCCGATTCGGACCCCGATCCGAACGTCGCGGCGATCGCACGTGACGCGCTCGCGGAGATCGAAGCGTTTACGAAAAAATAGACCCGGGACCCGGGACCCGAGGACTCAAGAAGCCGGTACTGCGGTGGTCCCGGGCCTCAAGTTCGTTGACACTCCGGCCCCGCACCTGTAGCGTTTCGCAAGTCCTTTCATGTCCGACAGAGCGAGAGCCGCTTCCGCTTCCGTGGTTCTGATCGCGAGTCCCATCGCGGGTGTGCGCGCGCAGTGGAGCCAGGGGCTGCAGGAGAAGTTTCCGGTCTACGAGGCCGCGGAGAGGTCCTCGCTCGACAAGGGCATGGCCAGCTTGAAGCCGGCGATCCTGCTGCTCGACCTCGCCCTGCCCGGCCTGGGCGGCGTGGAGGGCGTTCCGGCGGTGCAGCGCGTCTCCCCGCTCACTTCGATCATCCTGATGACGAGCACTCCCAACGACCGCGAGGGGCTTGCCGCGCTGAAGGTTGGGGCGAGGGGCTACTGCAGCCACGACATGGATCCGAATCTGCTGCGCAAGGCGGTGATGGTAGTCATCAAAGGGGAGATCTGGGTCGCCCGGAACGTCTTTGCTCCGCTGCTCGAAGAGCTGACGTCGCTGACAGAGCGCCGGCACAAGGAGTTTCCGCCGAACCTGGATACGCGACTCGACCGGCTGACCCCGAGGGAGCGCGAAATCGCGCAGTTGATCGGCGGCGGGGCGAGCAACAAGGAGATCGCGGGCCGGCTGAACATAACGGAGGCCACGGTGAAGGCGCATCTGACGGCAATCTTTCGGAAGCTCGGGCTTTCCGATCGTCTCGGCCTCGCTCTCTTCGTCACCGAGTACAACCGGGTGACGAGATGAAGCGCGCGGGGCGCTCGACGAAGCGGCGCCGCGAACGGGGAGGCCTAGACTGGGTCAAGAAGAGGCAGAGTCCGGTCATCAACGTTTTGATCGCGGACTCGGACAAGGCGAGCCGGGCCGCCTGTCTCCGGGCACTTCACTCCATGCGCGGGGTGCGTGTCGTGGGGGAGGCGGCGACCGGACTCGAAGCGGTTTCCGCGACGGCGAAATTGAAGCCGCGCGTCGTCCTGCTCGACCTGGAGCTTTCCTCCGAGTTCGGCGCGAGCCTCATCGCCGTTGTCCGGCGCAAGAGCGCGCGAACGCGGGTCATCCTGCTGGTGGGGCGCGCGTCGGAAGAGCGAATCCTCGAGGCGCTGTCGCACGGCGCGGTCGGCTGCGTGACGAAGAAGAACATCTCGCGTTTCCTTCCGGAGGCGCTCGAGGCAGTCTCTTCGGGAGAAGCCTGGATGTCCCGGAAATTGATCCCCAAGATCATGGACCGCCTCGCGGACTTCACGGCGCGCGCGGAGGGGCAACAGTAGTCCCGCTTTCGCAGCTCTGACCCTTGCCGGAACGCAAGCTCGTCCGGGGCATCGGGTGGCTCGACGCCACGGCGCTCGTGGTCGGCTCGATGATCGGATCCGGGATCTTCATCGTCTCGGCGAAGAGCTCGCGGGTGCTCCCCTCCGGCGGGTGGCTCCTGGCCGCCTGGGCGATCGCCGGGATGCTCACGATGATCGCCGCTCTGTGCTGCTCCGAGCTCGCCGCGATGATGCCCCGGGCGGGCGGGCAGTACGTCTTTTTCCGGGAAGCCTATGGGCCGATGTTCGGCTTTCTTTTCGGCTGGACGATGTTCCTCGTCGTCCAGACGGGAACGATCGCCGCCGTCGCCGTGGCCTTCGCGAAATTCCTGGGCGTCCTGTGGCCGGCGGTCTCGGAGGCGAAGACGCGGATCGGTCCATTGTCCGTCTCCGCCGCGCAGGGCGTCGGCGTGGCGGTGATCGCGCTTCTGACGGCGTCGAACGCGACCGGACTTAAGACCGGCACGGTGACCCAGAACGTCTTCACCTTCGCCAAGCTCGCCGCGCTCGTCGCCTTGACGGTCAGCGGCCTCCTCACCGGCGGAGGAAAGGACACGGCGCTCCATGCGGCGGGCTTCTGGAACGCGGTCTCGCCGGACGGGCGCGCGCTGGCCGGGACGGCGCTCGTCGCCGCGCTCGGCACGGCAATGGTGGGACCGCTCTTCTCGCAGTCGGCGTGGAACAACGTGACGTTCGCCGGCGAAGAGGTCGAGAAGCCGGGCCGCACCCTCCCTCTCGCCCTCCTCGTCGGATGCCTCCTCGTCACGAGCCTCTACGTCCTCGCGAACGTGGCGTATCTGAACGTCCTGCCGCTCACCGCGATCCAGCACGCGCCGGCCGATCGCGTCGCGACCGCGGCGGCGACCGCTCTCTTCGGCCCGGGCGCCGCCGGCGCGATGGCTCTCGCGATCATGGTCTCGACGTTCGGCTGCGTGAACGGGCTCATCCTTTCGGGAGCGCGCGTGTCCTTCGCGATGGCGCGCGACGGCTTGTTCTTCCGGCGTCTCGAACGGCTCAACTCCGCCGCCGTTCCCGCCAACGCGCTCTGGGCCCAGGCTCTCTGGGCTTCGGTCCTCGCGCTGTCGGGGAGCTACAGCGATCTGCTCGAGTACGTGATCTCCGCCGACATCCTCTTCTACGTCCTCCTGGTCGTCGCGGTCATCGTGCTGCGGCGCAAACGGCCCGACCTCTCGAGGCCGTTCCATGCGCCGGCGTATCCCTTCCTGCCGATCCTCTACGCGGCGGCCGGCGTGATGCTGATCGGACTGTTGCTCGCGGGCAACCCGAGAACGACCTGGCCCGGATACGCGCTCGTGGCGACGGGCGTCCCGGTGTACTTCCTGTGGCGGCGGCGAGACCGATCCTCGCCAGGAATTTCGTGAAGCTCGAAACTCGCGACGTCTCGGAATCCTCCTTCCTCACGGAGTTTCCCGAAACTACCGAGGAGGAAGCGAACCGATTCGCGGTCGCCCTCGCGGAGCGGCTCGCGCGAAAGCCGCCGCGGGGTCTTCTCGACGCGATCCCCGGCGCGAGAACGCTGTTCGTGCTCTTCGATCCCTCGATCGCCGGGCGGGAAGGGCTCGTCCGGAGGCTGCGCCGCCTCGGACAGCAAGCCGGGAGCGCGCCGCCGGAGAGCCGGCGGTTCCGGATCCCCGTCGCGTACGGCGGCGAGAGCGGACCGGACCTCTCGGCTCTCGCGCGAGATCGGGGGATTACCGCCGACGAGCTTGCGCGGCGGCACGCGGGCTCCGACTACACCGTCGCGTTCCTCGGCTTCGCGCCGGGTTTTCCATACCTCACGGGACTTCCCCCCGAGCTCGCCGCGCCACGCCGGGAGAATCCCCGCACGCACGTTCCCGCGGGCAGCGTCGCAATCGGCGGCGAGTACACCGCGATCTATCCCGCCGAGACCCCGGGGGGCTGGAAGCTCATCGGCCGCTCTCCCGTGCGGCTGTTCGACGCCTCCGCGCATCCTCCTGCACTTCTCCGCCCGGGCGATCGAGTCTCCTTCGAGCCGATCACCGAAGAGGAGCTCCGCACGCGCCTGGCTGAAAACAGGACCGCAGAGACGTCCGCCGCTCCCGCCGCCGAGGACGTTCTCTTCGAAACGATCACGCCGGGCCTCTTCAGCTCCGTACAGGGGGCTCCGCGCTTCGGCCTGGGAGCGAGCGGCGTTGCCGCTGGCGGCGCGATGGACCTTCCCTCGCTCGAACGCGGAAATGCGATCGTCGGCAACGCGAGCGGCGCCGCGGCGCTCGAGGTCACGCTGTCGGGGCCCGAGCTCCTTCTCACGAGCGACGCGCTCCTCTGCGTCACGGGAGCGGACCTCGGCGCGCGCTGGAACGGCAACGCCGTGCCGCTCGACACGGCCTTCCCGGCCCGGGCGGGGGATCGGATCTCGTTCGGCTACGCGGCCGCCGGCATGCGCGCGTATCTCTGCGTGGTCGGGGGACTCGCGCCCCCGCTCCCCGGAGAACCGGTCGCGCGCCTCGCGAAAGGCGACCTCGTCGGAAGGGCGCGCCCGCGAGCGCCCGCGTGCCCGGGCGAGCCGTCGGGAGCGACTTCGACCGCGCGCAACGGCGATCGGACCGTGCGCGTCCTCCCCGGGCCGCAGCCGTCGTTCTTTCCCGGCGGAGCGATCGACGTCTTCTTCTCCGTGATTTACCGCGTCTCGCCCGACAGCGACCGGCGGGGAATCCGTCTCGACGGCCCGCCGATCGAGCTCTCCCGCCCGCCCGACATTCCGCCCGAGGGGACCGCGCTCGGCTCGATCCAGGTCCCCGCGAGCGGTCTTCCGATCGTGCTCGGTCCGGACCGCCCGGTCACCGGCGGCTACGCGAAGATCGCAACGGTCGTCGCCGCCGACTGGCCGCTCCTCGCCCAGGCTCCTCCCGGCACGGCGATCCGATTCCGCCCGGCCGGGTCGGACGCGGACCTGGCTTAACATCGCACTGTCGTGAGCGTAGACCTGAACGCCGACGTCGGTGAGGGCATGGACGACGCAACGCTGATGCCCTACATCACGTCGGCGAACGTCGCGTGCGGCATGCACGCCGGCGACCCCACGACGATGGATCAAACAGTCGAGCTCGCGCTTTCCCGCGGCGTGCGGGTCGGGGCGCATCCCGGCTATCCCGATCGCGAAAACTTCGGCCGCTTGATGATGGAGATGTCGTCCGACGAGATCGAGAATCTCATCGTCTACCAGGTCGCCGCGCTCCAGGGCTTCGTGCGGTCGCGCGGCGCCCGGCTGACGCACGTCAAACCACACGGCGCGCTCTATCACCGCGGCGCCGAGTTCCCCGACGTGGCGCGGGCGATCGCCGACGGCGTACGGCGCGCCGGGACGCAGCTCATTCTCGTCGGGGCGGCGGGTTCGATGCTGATCGGCGCCGGCCGCGACGCCAGCCTGCCGGTCGCCGAAGAGGCATTTGCGGATCGCCGCTACCGTGCCGACGGCACGCTCGTGCCGCGCGGGCAGCCCGGCGCCTTGCTGACGGATCCCGACGAGGCGGCTGAACAGGCCGTCCGTCTCGCGCGCGACGGGGTCGCGATCGCGGAGGACGCTTCGACGATCCCCGTGCGGCCGGACACGATCTGCCTTCATGGCGATACTCCGGGCGCCGCCGAGATCGCGAAAAAGATTCACGAGCGATTCCGGACCGCCGGCATTCGCATTGCCCCGCTCGACATCGCGCTGCTGACCCGGCGCGAGACGGGCGTCGCGTGAGGTTTTCGCGATCCGAGGACCCGGCGGAGATGGACGCCAACGTGCTCGAAGACGCTCCAGATCCGGGCTGGAAGGAACGGATCGCCGCGGTCCGGCGCGCGGCGCGGGCGCTCATCGCGACACGCATCGAGATCTTCCGCGAGGAGCTCTCTCAGAAAGGATCGCATTTCGGAAAGGCGGCGGCGGGACTCTCCCTGGCCGCGGCGTTCGCCGTGCTCGGTCTCCTGCTCTTGACCGCGCTCGTCGCCGCCGTGCTCGCGAGGCTTCTCGGCGGTCCGATCGCCGGGCTCGCCGCCGCGTTCGTTCTCTACATGGTCATTGCAGCGGCCGCGGGTTTCTTCGGTTGGAAGGCTCTGGCGCGCGTTCGTCTCTTCGACTTCCCGGCGACGCGCGACGAGATCCGCCGCGATCTCGAGGCCGTCCGCGAGAAGGGCTCGGCGCGCGACGAGGGCCCGGCGAGCGCCGAGGCGCTGGCGGCGGAGAGGGCGAGCGTCGCTCCGGAGGAACGCGGATCGCCCGTGAGCGACCTCGAGGAGCGCTTCCGGGCGGGCTCGGAGTGAACGAAACAAGGAAGGCCCGGATCGAAGGGCTCCGGCGGCGCGGCGAGTTCGAGCGCGATGTCCTCGCGCGCGAGGTCGCGGGGCTGCGCTGCGAGATCGACCGACTGAGCTCGCGCTGGAAGACCGCCGGCTGGATCGCGGGCGGCCTCGCCGCGGCGTGGACCGTGGGCATCAAGCTCTTTGGAAAGCACTCGCTTTCCGCGAAGCTCTCCCGCCTCGCTTCGGCTGCCTCGATGCTTTTCGGGCTGGGAAGAGCGGTCGGCCGCGCCCGAAAGTTCTGGTAGAGCCTCGTTCGGACCGTCATCCACCGGGTTCTTTTTGACCTTTCGAGCGGACAGCGCCGCCGAATCCCCGGCCTCTAAGTCCTTTCCTCCGAGTGGCATTCGACTGGCACTGGCATTGCCCTTCCAAACAACGCCGCTGGAGGAGCGGCGGGAGGTCGAGATGCAAAAAGCGATTCGAATTGTCGTCGGCAGCGCTGCACTCGTGGCGGCTCTGGCGTTCTTCGTCCCCTCTCGGGCACAGGCGCAGGTGCGCTTCTACGGAAGGTTCCCACTGCCGCACGGCTCGATTTCGGTCGGCGTCGGCGATCCGTACTACGGAGGCTACGGCTATTACGGATATCGGGCGTTTCCGGTCGGATCCTACGTGCCCTACGGCTACCGGGTGATCTACCGGCCGGCCCTGGGCTACGGTTTCTACGGCCCGCCCTTTTCCTGTGATCTGCACGGCATCTATCACTCGCACTGGATCCCGGTTCGGGCCTATGGCCCTCGATACGTCGTCATCGAACGTCCGTTCATCGGCGGCTACCACGGCGGTTACTACGGTCGCTACTCCGGCGGTTACAGCCGCTACTCCGGCGATCGCTACTACGGCCGCGATTACGGCCGGCGCCATTACCGTCGGGACTGGAGCCGCCGCGACTACCGGCGCGACTGGGATCGCCGCTCCGACCCGTACCGGCGTTCTCCCTACGACCGATAAGCCGGGTACTCCTCCTTCCCGGCAAGCCGCCTCGATTTTCGAGGCGGCTTTTTTTTGGTCGAGCTAGAGGCCGGGTGGCAAGGTCTGGATCACGCGATCCGCGATCGCGCGGTAACCCTCCCGATTGGGGTGGAAGCGGTCGGAGGCGAGCCGGTCCGGCCGGCCCTGGAAGAGGTCGAAGACCGGAACCGCGGAGACGTTCGGAAAGGCGAGCGTCGTCTCGCTGATCAAGTTGCTCCAAGCCAGGAGGAGCGATGCACCGACCCGGATCTCGCGGCCGTCGCCGGAGAACGGCTGGTAGAGGGCGAGCACGCAGATCGGTGCGGACGGGTTCGCGGCGCGCAGCTCCGAAAGAATCGCGCGCAGGTTCCCTGCGAGACGGGCGCGAGCCGCCGCGACCGCCGAAAGCGCTTCACCGGGGGCCCCTGCTCCGCCGAGCGAATGGGAAAGATCATTGCCTCCAATCGAGAGGAGGATCAGGTTCGCCGAGGACGCGAGCGACCGCACGTTGGCACTGCCGACCAATTCTCGGAGGTCGGAGGACTCCGCGCCCGCGACGGCGAGGTTGACCACCTCGACCGGACCGCGCCGCTTGAGGAAATCCGCGACGTCGGAGGCGTAACCCTTCCCGGTCGGGTCACCGGTGCCGTGGGAAAGTGAATCCCCGAGAACGAGAACGAGCCGCTTTCCCGCGGGCCGTGCCGCTTCCGGCCGGACCGGCGGAGGCGGCGGCTCGCCGAGCGTCGCTCCGACACCTCCGCGCAACGCAAGCCAGAAGCCGGCGGCGAAAACCACGCCCGCGACGGTCGCGAGCGTCGCCGGGACGTGCCACAGCCAGAAACGCGAGGTGCGGGGCATGCCGGGATAATACGGAAATCATGGAAAGCGCCGGTTCGGAGAGCCGCCTGGGGGACAGGTTCTACGAACCTGCACCCCACACCTCTGTCCCCGCTGTCGTCCTGTCGGCCCGGGCGCTCACGAAGCGGTTCGGAAAGCGCGAGGTCGTGTCCGACGTCTCCTTCGAGCTCGGCGCCGGCGAAGTATTCGGTTTTCTCGGCCCCAACGGCGCGGGCAAGACGACCACCATCCGCATGCTCGTGGGTCTCGCGCGCCCGGATCGCGGGGAGGTCCGGATCGCGGGTTTCGACATTGCTCGAGACTTCGCGAAGGCGATGTCCCGGGTGGGCTGCATCGTCGAGTCCACCGACCTCTATACGTATCTGACCGGCCGCGAAAACCTTCTGCACTTCGCGCGGATGCTCGAAGACGGCGCGGAAACGCGGATCGTCGAGCTCGCCCGGCTCGTCGCGCTCGAATCGCGCCTCGACGAGCGGGTGGCGACCTATTCGCTCGGTATGCGTCAGCGGCTGGGGCTCGCCCAGGCACTCCTCGGAGCGCCCGACCTCCTGATTTTGGACGAGCCGGCGAACGGTCTCGATCCCGCCGGCATCCGCGAGATCCGGCAGCTCATCCGCCACCTCGCCCACGAGCGCGGGATCGCTGTGTTCGTGTCGAGCCACCTTCTCGCGGAAGTCGAGCAGATGTGCGACCGGGTCGCGATCATTCACCGGGGCCGCACACTCGCGATGGGACCGGTGCGGGAGCTCCTCGCCAGGCGTGGCGCGGACCGGCTGATCTTTTTCGTGCGCCCGGCCGCGCGGGCCGCGGAGATCCTCGAAGCGTTCGCGCGGGATGGCACGGCGCGCTTGGACGGGGACGAGACGGTATCGGCCGAGGTCGAGCGGGAGGCAGTGCCCGACGCGCTCGCCGCGCTCGCGTCGGCCGGGGTCCGGGTCTTCGGCGTCGAACGCCAGTCCTCGACGCTGGAGGAGCTCTTCCTCGAAGTGACCGGCGGGGAGACCGTATGAAGTTCGCGCCGCTCGTCGAAAACGAGATCCTGAAGCTCCTGAAGCGCCGCCGATTCCGGGTCGCCCTTCTCATCCTCGTCGCGCTGAACGGGCTGATCGTGTTTGCGCAGACGCAGGCGAAGGACCGCCGCCCCGGCCGCGACTGGAGGATCGAGGCTCAGGAACGCGTGGCGAGGATGCAGAACTGGGAGCGCTCCGGCCGGCTTCCGAAGACGCAGCTCCGGTGGGTCCACTTCGAGATCGCGCGCGTCCAGTACCACCTCGACCGCAACGTCAACCCGGACGCGATATCGGGACCGCTCTTCGCGCGCGCCTTCGCCAACGCGTCGAGCTATCTCCTCCTGCCTCTGCTCGCGATCCTCTTCGCGGCCGACATCGTCTCTTCCGAATTCGCGCAGGGCACGATCAAGCTCCTCCTGACGCGGCCGGTCTCACGGGCCGCCGTGCTCGCGTCCAAGCTTGCCGCGCTCGTCCTCGCGATCACACTGATGGTGCTGACCGGAGGCGCCGTGGCCTACGCCTTCGGCGGCGCGGCGTTC
>DASXSX010000267.1:0-5885 GCA_036505815.1 Thermoanaerobaculia bacterium | reverse complement strand
CGCGCGCGGTCTCGTCGCGGTCGCCGGCCGATGAGGGAGCTCGGCCTCGCCGGCCAGTGGCTGCGCGGCCGGCGCACCCTGCCGCGGTACCTGATCCTCGGGATGACGAACCTCTGCAACTCGAAGTGCGTGACGTGCTTCTACTGGGACCACCTGAACGTCAACCGGCACCTCGAGATGTCGCTCGAGGACTACGGGCGCGCGCTCGCAGATCTGCCGTCGCTCTACAGTGTCGTGCTGACCGGGGGCGAGCCGACTCTGAACCGCGACCTGCCGGGCGTGACCCGGCTCCTTTATCGCCGCCACGACGCCTCCAACGTCACGATGCCGACGAACTCGCTCCTCCCGGAGCAGGTCGAGGCAATCGTGGCTGGAGCCCTCGAGTCCCGCAGGGACGAGCAGCAGACGTTCACGGTGGGCTTGTCGCTCGACCACCTGGGCGAGCGACACGACGAGATCCGCGGCGCTCCCGGGAACTTCCCGAAGGTCGCGGAGACCTACCGGCGGCTCGCCGCGTTGAAAAGGCGCCGGCGCGGGCTCCTCGTCAACGTGCAGACCGTGCTTGCCTCGTTCAACCGCGACGACCTGCCCGAGATCACGTCCTGGGTCGAGGCGAACTTCCCCGAGATCGACTTCCACTCGTTCGAGCTCCTGCGGCCGCCGTTTCCCGACTCCTCCATCCGCCCGCTGACCGCGGAGGAGTATGCGCGGGCGCTCGCGATGTTGAAGCCGTACTGGGCGCGCTTCGACCGCTACCGGCCGATCCTCCGCAACCTGAAGGTGGCCGCGCGCGAGGCCGAGCTCGAGACCCTGGAGCAGCAGCGGATGGTCTACAAGTGCTACGCCGGCACGGTCTCGGGGGTGCTGAATCCGGAAGGGACAATCTCGCTGTGCGAGGTGCAGTGGGAGATCGGGAACATCCGCGACTTCGGGTGGTCGTTCCGCAAGGCGTGGTTCTCCGAGAAGGCGAACGAGATGCGCCGCCGCATCGCGCGGCGCGAGTGCTGGTGCACGCACTCGTGCTTCATGTCGTCGAGCCTGCCGTTCTCGGTGAAAGGTCTCGCGAAGATGGCGACGACGGCGCTCCTGCCGACGCTTGGTGTGGCCGAAAAGTAGCGCAACCGCCATGGGATGTTGCCCCGCGGCCGCTTACTCTCTCCCGGCCCCGTCGAGGGGCCGCTAATTCGAAAGGGCCGGGATCTCTCCCGGCCCTTTCCTGGACGTGCCGGCGTTTCGCCGGCGGTTTGCGGAGAACCTCGCGGTCCTCCGAACCTTCAGTAGCCCTTCTTCTCCGCCTTCTTCTCCGCCTTCTCGCTCACGGTAAGCTTGCTCTGGACGTCCTTGACGCCCGAGGTCTGCTTGGCGAGCTTGATGGCCTGGTCGATCTCCGCCTGGCTCTTCATGTGCTCGCTCGTCAGATAGACCACGCCGTTGCGGGTATCGACGTCGATCTTCAAGCCGCCGACCATCGGATCGGCCAGCAGCTTCGCCTTGACCGCCGCGGTGATCGCGGCGTCATCCATCACCTGTCCGACGGGGCGGTTGGGCTCCGGGTTGGGGGCATTGCCGCCGACCATGGCGCCCTCGCCACCCGCGGGTGGATTCTCGGCGGGCGGGTTCGCGGCTGCCGCGGTCTTCACCGTGATGTTGTCCACGACGTCGGCGACGCCTTCCGTGCCGCGCGCCAGCGCGACCGCCTGGTCCTTGGCGGCCGGGCTGTCCACGGTGCCCGAGAGCGTGACGACCTTGTCCTTGGTGTCGACGTCGATCTGATAGGCCTTCACGGTGTCGTCCGCCGCGAGTTTCGATTTGACCTTGCCCGTGATCCCCGCGTCGGTCTGCGCGCAGGCAATCGCAAACGCCACCGCCGCGAGAATCGCCAGAAGAGTGGTGATCCGTTTCGTCATGTAGTTCCTCCTTGCATGCGGCCAAATGGCCGGGGGATTTATCTGCATCTTTCGTGCCGGTGGAGGGGCACTCGACGAGCGGTTGGAAATCATTCATACGATTGGGCTATTCTGCTCTCTGGATGAGCAGCGGATGAGCAAGACGGCCGACGAGAAAAGAGTGGATCCCACCGTCCCCGAGGCGGTATGGAAAGGACGCCGCCGCTGGGAAGAATCCGTGCGCGAGGCTTTCTCCCGGAAGCCCCCCTGGAAGCGGGATTTCACGACGGTTTCGGGCGCCGCCGTCGACCCGCTCGCCGCTCCCGACACGCTCGCGGGCTTCGATTCGGACCGGGACATCGGCTGGCCGGGCGAATATCCCTACACGCGCGGCGTCCAGCCGACGATGTACCGCGGCAAGCTCTGGACGATGCGCCAGTTCGCGGGCTACGGCACGGCGCGCCAGACCAACGAGCGTTTTCACTACCTCCTCGATCACGGCCAGACCGGCCTCTCGACCGCGTTCCACCTGCCGACGCTCTACGGGTACGACTCGGACCACGAAATGGCGCGCGGCGAGGTGGGCAAGTGCGGAGTGGCGGTGGACTCGCTCGCCGACATGGAGATTCTCTTCGATCGCGTCGACCTCGGAAGGGTGACGACCTCGATGACGATCAACTCCACCGCGCCGATCGCGCTGGCGATGTATCTCGCGGTGGCCGAGAAGCACGGGACGCCCTGGGATCGCGTCGGCGGGACCCTCCAGAACGACATCCTCAAGGAGTACATCGCCCAGAAGGAGTACATCTTTCCGCCACGCCCCTCGATGCGGTTGATCACCGACCAGTTTTCCTTCTGCGCGAAGCACGTCCCGCGCTGGAACACGATCTCGATCTCCGGGTACCACATCCGCGAGGCTGGCTCGACGGCGCTGCAGGAGCTCGCCTTCACGCTGCGCGACGGGGTGGAGTACGTGAAATACGGGATCGAAGCGGGAATGGCCGTCGACGACTTTGCGCCGCGGCTGTCCTTTTTCTTCAATGCGCACAACGACTTTTTCGAGGAGGTCGCCAAGTACCGCGCGGCCCGACGGGTCTGGGCGAAGACGATGCGGGAACGGTTCGGCGCGAAGGACCCGCGCTCCACGATGTGCCGCTTCCACGCGCAGACCGCCGGCTGCTCCCTGACCGCGCAGCAGCCCTACAACAACGTCGTCCGGACCACGCTCCAGGCGCTCGCGGCGGTGATGGGAGGGGCGAACTCGCTGCACACGAACTCTCTCGACGAGACGCTCGCGCTCCCGACCGACTTCGCGGTCAAGCTCGCGCTTCGAACCCAGCAGGTCATCGCCCACGAGTCGGGCGTCGCGAACACGATCGATCCGCTGGGGGGCTCCTATTTCGTCGAGGAGATGACGACGGGTATGGAGCGCGGCTGTTTCGACTACTTCCGCCGCATCGACGCGCTGGGAGGGATGGTCGAGGCGATCGAGGCCGGATTCCCGCAGCGCGAGATCATGGACGCGGCGTACGCGTATCAGCGAGCGGTCGATGCGAAAGACAAGATCGTCGTCGGCGTGAACGAGTTCGTCGAAGAGAACGAAGAGCCTCTCGAGACCCTGTACATCGACGAATCCGTCGAGGAGAAACAGAAGGCGGACCTCGCGGCTCTGCGGCGCTCGCGCGACGGGAAGGCGGTCACGTCCTCGCTCTCGGCCCTCAAACAGGCGTGCGCGGACGGCCGGAACGTGATGCCGCCTCTCGTCGAGGCGGTCAAGACCTACGCGACGGTGGGAGAGATCTCCGACGTGATGCGGGAAGTCTTCGCCACCTACGAGGAGCCGGCAGTCTTCTGAATGGGGTCAACGCTGAAAAGCTGCGTCCGGCCGATCAAGTCAACGCGAATTCAGCGATTCAGCGCTGATCCAATGCAGCAATTCAGCGTTGACCCTAAAATGAGTCGATGAGCGACCAGAAGTCACCGTTCTCCTCGATCGAGACGGCGGTCGACGAGCTCAAAGCCGGGCGGTTCGTCGTCGTCGTGGACGACGAGGACCGGGAGAACGAGGGAGACCTCGTGATCGCGGCGGAGAAGGTCACTCCCGAAGCCGTCAACTTCATGGCGCGGGAGGGGCGGGGCCTGATCTGTCTCGCCTTGACCGAGCAGCGGTGCGAAGCGCTCGAACTGCCCCCCATGGTCGACGAGAACACATCCAATTTCGGAACCGCGTTCACCGTCTCGATCGAGGCGCGCGGCCGGGTCACGACCGGCATTTCCGCGGCCGATCGGGCGGCGACGGTCAAAGCCGCCATCGACCCGGCGACCCGTCCTTCCGACCTAGCGCGGCCGGGACACATGTTCCCGCTCCGCGCACAGGCGGGTGGGGTCCTGAAGCGTGCCGGACAGACCGAGGCGTCGGTCGATCTTGCCCGGATCGCGGGGCTCGATCCGTCCGCGGTCATCTGCGAAGTCATGAACGAGGACGGGACAATGGCGCGGGTGCCCGACCTCGCGAAGTTCTGCGAGAAGCACGGCCTCGTCCTGGTCACGGTCGCGGACCTGATCCGGCACCGGATGAAGACCGAGCGGCTCGTGCACCGGATCGCCGCGCCGCACCTGCCGACGCGATTCGGCGACTTCCGCCTCTCCGCCTACCGGAGCGACGTGAGCCACGAGGAGCACATCGCGCTCGTCCACGGCGAAATTCACGAGGAGGAGCCGGTGCTCGTGCGAGTGCACTCGCAGTGCCTGACGGGCGACGTCTTCGGATCGACGCGCTGCGACTGCGGCGCGCAACTCTCGCTCGCGATGGAGAAGATCATCGAGGCGGGGAAAGGCGTCTTCCTGTATCTCCTGCAGGAGGGTCGGGGGATCGGTCTCGTCAACAAGCTCAAGGCCTATGAGCTCCAGGACGATGGACATGACACCGTCTCGGCCAACGAGAAGCTCGGATTCCCACCGGACATTCGCAATTACGGCGTCGGGTGTCAGATCCTGCGCGACCTGGGCGTCCGGAAGATGCGGCTCATGACGAACAATCCGTCGAAGTACGTGGCGATCGGCGGCTACGGCCTGGAGATCGTGGAGAGGGTCCCGCTCGAAGTTCATCCGACGGCCGGGTCGCGGCGCTATCTCGAGGCGAAGAAGAACAAGATGGGGCACCTCCTGAAGATGGTATAGGAGCCGAGCCCCGGTCCGCTCCCTTCCCCGATAGCTGATAGCTTCTTCCTGGCATCCAAGAGGAGGAACCATGTCCAAGCTCTTCGAGGTCGTCCCTCCGTCTCTGCCGGGGCGCCGGGTTTTCCGCCTGGTCGTCGTCGCCGTCGTCCTGATCGTCCTTCTCGCAGGGAACCCGATCAAGGTCATCCCGGCCGGCCACGTCGGCGTGAAGGATTTCTTCGGGAGCGTCTCGTCCAACGTCCTGCCGCCCGGCGTGCGATTCGTTTTTCCGTTCACGCGGGTCGTCAAGATGTCGATCCAGACGCAGGAGGTCAAGGAAACGGCCGAGGTGCCCTCGAAGGAAGGACTGACAATGGAGCTCGAGGGATCGCTCCTGTTCCGTCTCGATCCCGAGAAGGCCGCCGACATCTACCGGAAGGTCGGAAAGGACTACCAGGAGATCGCGGTCCATCCCCAGATCCGCTCGGCCATCCGGGAGATCACCGCCTCCTACGAGGCGAAAGTCCTGTACTCGGCCGAGCGCGAGCGGATCTCGAAAGAGACGCTGGAGCTCTTCCGCAAGCTCGCCGGCGACCGGGGGATCATCGCCGAGGCCGTCCTGCTGAGGAAGATCGGCCTGCCCGCCATCGTCGCGAACGCGATCCAGGAGAAGCTGCGCCGCGAGCAGGAGGCCGAGCAGATGAAGTTCGTGCTCCAGAAGGAGCAGCAGGAGGCGGAGCGCAAGCGGATCGAGGCGCAGGGCATCGCCGACTTCCAGCGGAGCGTCGCAGCGGGAATCAGTCCGGCGCTGCTCGAGTGGAAGGGAATCGAGGCAACCGA
>DASXSX010000266.1:0-32902 GCA_036505815.1 Thermoanaerobaculia bacterium | reverse complement strand
GCTCGCGCAGCCGGTACCGGAAGCGCAGGAGTCCCTCCGCCCGCTTCTCTTCGGCGACCCGCGCCCGGCCGAGCACCAGCCGTGACCGGATCGCCCGCTCGACCCGCAGCCGCCAGCCTTCCGCGCGACGGCAAAGCTCCTCTTTTCTCTCGACCACGAGCTCGGCGGCGGCGGACGGCGTCGCGGCGCGCAGGTCCGCGGCGAGGTCGGCGATGGTCACGTCGGTTTCGTGCCCGACCGCCGAAATCGTCGGAGTGCGGGAGGCGGCGAGAGCGCGGGCGACCCGTTCGTCGTTGAACGGGGCGAGGTCCTCGGGCGAGCCGCCTCCGCGCGTGACGATCAGAACGTCGAACCCGCCCCGGCGGTTGAATGCCCGGATCCCCTCCGCGATTTCGGCTGCCGCTCCGAGGCCCTGTACCCGCGCCGGATAGATCGTGATCGCGAGGCCGTCGTGCCGCCGGCGGAGCACGTTCAGGATGTCGCGAATCGCCGCTCCGTCGGGCGAAGTGACCAGACCGATCGAGCGCGGAAACAGCGGGATCCGGCGCTTGCGGGCGGCCTCGAACAGGCCCTCGGCCGTCAAACGCGCCTTCAACTGTTCGAAAGCGAGCTGCAGCGCCCCGGCCCCGACGGGCTCGATCTGGAAAGCCTTCAGCTGGAACTTTCCCTGTGGGGGCCACAGGTCGAGCGAGCCGCGCGCGACCACTTCGAGCCCCGGCTCGACGCGGAACGGAATGCGCTCGCGATCGGAGGCGAAGATGATCGCGTTCAAACTCCCGGTGCGGTCCTTCAGCGTGAAATAGCCGTGGCCGCCGCGGACTTCCCAGCGGCCGATTTCTCCCGTCACCGCGAGGTCGCGCCACGATGCGCGCAGGCTTCCGCCGACCTCGGCAAGGAGCTCCGAGACCGTGTACGGGCGTGGCGGCGCGGAGGCCGGAACCGGGCGGGGAAACATCCGGCTCACGATTGTATCCGGCGGGCTCGACCGGCAGCGTCGGGGGCGGCGGCCGCATCGAGTGGGGAAACCGGAAGCGCGGCGGCGCGCTCCGTCATCCCGCGGCAGAACGGAAGCGCCAGAAGCGGCAGCGTGGCCATCAACACTTCTTTGTCGCCGAAGTTGTACTCGAAGAGGCCGGCGACCGTCGCGGCGGTGACGCCGAGGAACGCCGCCGCCGCGATCACAGCCCGCCACCGGGTCTGATCCGGGTGGGTCTCGCCCCCGAAGGGGGTCAGATCCACATTTTTTCGTTCGACGAGGAGGAGCCGGCCCGCCCGAGCGAAAAAGAGCGCCAGCAGCGCGAGATACGCGGCCGCGGCGAAGACGCCGCTCGCAGCGGCGATCTGGAGGACGTTGTCGTGGAGATGCGGCACTCTCCAGCGGGGCGCATCCGGGTCGCGATAAAGCGTGTAGTAGGGCTTGACGAGCTCCGGACCGAGCCCGAAGATCGGCCGGTCGGCGATCATCCGCACTCCCGCGCTCGCCATCGCGATCCGGTCGCGGTTCGTGCGCTCCGTCGGGTCGGCGATCGACGCCGCGCGCCCCCGCACGCCCGGAGGCAGCAGAAGGAAGATCGCGACGAGCGCTGGCGCCAGCACCAGGAGCCCCAGCGGCCGGCGCAGAGCCAGGTATGCGGCAACGGCCATGATGGCCCCGACGTAAGCGCCGCGCGTGAGCGTGAAGACCATGGCCGCGAACGGGACCAGCGCGGCGGCGCCCAACCAGCGTTCGATGCCGCGGCTCTCGAAGAGAAACCCGAGAAGGACGCATCCGGCGATTAGCGTGAGCCCCGACAGCGTCATGTAGTGGGACAAATTCGCGTGAATCCGGTTCTGCAGGCTCGGTCCTCCGCGGGCGAGCTGGGCGAGTCCGAAGAGCGCCATCGCCGTCCCGCTCGCCGCCACGGCGAAAAGAATTGCTCGGGCGCGGCGCAGGCTGTCCACCAGGTCGATGGTGATCGGCAGCAGGAAAAAGAGCGAGAGGCTCGGCAGCCCTCGGAGGCTCGCGCGCGGATCGAGGGAGAAGAGGACCGAAAGCACGATCAGGAGCGAGAAGACTCCCGCGAGCGAGCTCAGGGGATGGGAGAGGGCGCGGCGAACGCTCTCGAGCCGCCATCCCGTCGCGAGCCAGGCCGCGAGCAGAGGGATGAAGAGGCCGTAACCGATCGAAATCTGCGAAGAGAGAAGAGCGAAAAGGAGAAGGAGAGGAAAAAGCGCTTTGCGGATCAACGGCCTTTTATGCCCGCAGAGCCTGGCAGCGCCTCGTCGATCAGCATGACCGGGATGTCCGAGACGATCGGGTAGACGAGGTCCGCCGTCTTCGAGTAGAGGCCCTGGGTAACCTCGGGCTCCTCGTCGCGGAATTTCTCGCGGTACTTCTCGATCAGGGCGCGGCGCGCCTCGTCGTTCAAGTCCACGAGCTCGAGCGGGCCCTTGGTCTTGGGACAGACGAGAATCGCGAGCAGCTCCGGATCGACGGGCATCGAGCCGAAGTCTACTGTCATTCCCGGATCATTCAAGCTGTCATCCCGAGGACCGCCCGTTCCCTCGCGGAGCCTGTCCTGAGCGCACGCGAAGGGGGGGTTCCGCGGGATGACGGTGAATGCGCCCCACTCCCAGTCGCCCGTGCTGATAGCTTCTTTTCGTGCGCATTCTCCAGCTCGTCGCCGGCGAGAAATGGACCGGCACGGCAGCGGTCGTCTTCGATCAGACCGCGGCGCTCGTCGCGGCGGGCGTGGAGGCGCAGTTCGGGTTCGTTCGCGCCAGCCCGCTCGCCCGGCGGCTCCTGCCTCTCGGCTGGGCGAGGCCGCTCCTCTCCCGGTCGCGGACTCCGCTCGGCTATCTGCGCGATGTCCGGTTCGTGAAGGACACGCTTCTCCGGGAGGGCTTCGACGTCGTCCACTGCCACCTTTCGCACGACCACTTCGTCGCGGCGGCGGCTGTGCGCGGAACCGGCATCGCCCTCGCCCGCACGTTCCACCACCTCGACTCGTTGCGCCGCGACCCTGTCTCGCGCGTGCTCTTCCGCCGCGCCGACGGATTCGCGTTCGCCAACCGCGGGATCGCCGCCCGCTTCGGCCGCCCGGGGCCGGTGCACTCGCCGGTGGTCGATCCCGAGCGGTTTCGCCCGGGTGCGAGGCCGGAGGAACGTCTCCGCGGGCTCGGAATACCCGACGGCAGCTTCGTGGTCGGCACCGTCGGGAAGATCGCCGCGCGCCGCGGACATCGCGAAGCCATCGAGGCGGCGCGGGCGCTCGCGCCTCACGCGGTCCTCCTTCACGTGGGAAAGGGTGAGTTGCGGCCCGCGCTCGAGGCGTACGCCGCCTCCCTGGGAACGGGCGACAGGAATTTCTGGGCGGGCTACGACGAGGAGGGCCTGCCGGAGCTCTACCGCGGTATGGACGTGCTTCTCTTCATCGCCTCCGGATCGGAGCAGGGACAGCGGGCTCTCCTCGAGGCGATGGCCTCGGGCACTGCCGTCGTCGCCCTCGACCTGCCGGGCGTCGCGGATCTCGTGACCAACGGTCGCGAGGGGATCGTCGTTCCCACGGCCGCAGATCTCGAGCCGGCGCTCCGGCGCCTCCACGAATCCGCTAGCGAGCGGCTTGCAATGGGCGAACGCGGCCGAAAACGGGCGCTCGAGTTCGGCCCCGAGTCGTTCGTGCGGAAGGCGCGCGAGTTCTACGCGCGGCTCTCGGTGAGGAAGGCGAGCACCTCGCGCGCGTGGGACGCCGGCGAGACCGAGGGATAGGCCGCTTCGATGCGGCCGTCCGCGCCGATCACGTAGGAGATCCGCCGCGCGGAGCGCGCGCTCGGCGAGTCGCAGGCGCCGTAGGCCATCCCGACCTCACGGCGCTCGTCGGAGAGGAGCGGAAACGGGAAACGCTCCTTCTGAGCGAACGCGGCATTCGCCTTCACCGGATCGAAGGAGATCCCGAGAATCTGCGTGTTCGCTTTCTGGAACTCGCCGGCGAGGTCGCGGAACCCGCGCCCCTCGGTCGTTCAGCCGGGAGTGCGCGCCTTCGGGTAGAACCAGAGAACGATGCGTCTGCCTCGGAAGTCGGAGAGACGGCGCACGGCGCCGGTCGAGTCCGGCAGCGCGAAGCCGGGAGCTTCGTCACCGGGACCGAGCGGAAGCGAAAGGGTTGCTCGACCGAACATCGACTCACTCGGCGGCTTTCGCCGCTCCCTCCCAGGTTTCGTCGGACTCGTCGTACGCGGGGAGCTCGAACCGCCACCCATTGTGATCGAACCGGCGCCACTCCCAGAGCTTCGCCCACTTCAGGAAGACCCCGTACGCCTGCAGCAGGCACAGCACGAGACCGTGACGGCCGTCGAGGAAGCCCGCCTGGAACACGTACATCCGGACGAACCTCCAGGCCGGACGGAAAAAGATCTGCATCGCGCCGGAATGCTTCCCCCTCCGATACGCGTCTGCGGCGCCCCATTCGGCATAGCGGTGAAGCTTCTCGAGGTACTGCCCGAGCGAGCGGAACGTGTAATGGAGCAGCGGATTGTGGAGCGTCGGCGCCGGGCCTTCCGGCCGGATGTCCGCATGGACCCGGCGACGGGGATAGCGCGCCGCTCCGCGCCGCAGCAGCCGCACGACCTTGTCCGTGGACCAGCCGGAATGGCGGATCAGCCGGTCGAGAAAGAGATTGCGTCGGCGGATGGAGTAGAAGCTCGCCTTCGGACCGTGTTCCAGGAGGTCTCGAATCTCCCGCGCGAGACCGGGAGTGACGCGCTCGTCCGCGTCCACGATAAGCACCCAGGCGGAGGTCGTCTGGTCCATCGCCCAGTTCTTCTGCGCCGCCGAGCCGAAGTACTCGCGCTGGAGGATCCGGACGCCCGGGACCTTCTCCGCGAGCTCGAGCGTCGAATCGGTCGAGAAAGAGTCCACCAGGAGGACCTCGTCGGCGAAGGAAACACTTTCGAGGCACTCCTTGATGTTGATGGCTTCATTGAAGCTGGTGACGATCGCCGAGAGCTTTTCTCTGGGCATCTAGTACCCCACTGTCATCCCGAGCGAAGCGAGGGATCTCATCCTCGATCGCCGAGATTCCTCGGCCTGACGGCCTCGGAATGACAGGGACACGTCACTCCACCTTCACGGCGATCCGCTCGATCCCGGTCGCGCGGCCGGTCGTCTCGTCCACCGCGACGAGAGCCCCGGAGAGGCGGATGTCACGCTTGGCGGTCTCGAAGGACTTGGGCGTCTGCGCGAGGAACTTCTCGATGATGCGTTCGCGCGCGAAGCCGATCACGCCTTCGTAGGCGCCGGTCATTCCGGCGTCGGTCAGGTACGCGGTGCCTCCCGGGCGCAGGGTCTCGTCGGCCGTCTGAACGTGCGTGTGCGTGCCGAGGACGGCCGAGACGCGCCCGTCCAAGTACCAACCGATGGCGACCTTCTCCGACGTCGCTTCGGCATGCATGTCCACCACGATGACCTTGACATCTCCCATCCGCGCGAGCTCTTCGTCCGCGACGCGGAACGGGGAGTCGGCGTGGGCCGGCATGAACACCTGTCCCTGGAGATTCAGCACGCCGACCGGCACGCCCCCCGCGGTCGACTGCACGGTCCATCCGCGGCCCGGGTTTCCCGGCGGGTAGTTGGCCGGGCGCAGGAGCCGATCGGAGGAGTCGAGGACCGCGTAGATCTCCTTCTTGTCCCAGATGTGGTTGCCGGAAGAGAAGACGTCGATCGGCAGCTTCGAGAGCTCCTCGAAGAGCTCGATCGTCAATCCGAACCCGCCCGCCGCGTTCTCGACGTTGACGATCGTGAAGTCCACGTTCTTCCGGTCGATGAGCGGGAGCAGCGCACGGTCGAGCGCGCGGCGGCCGGGAGAGCCGACCACGTCGCCGACGAACAGGATATTCATCGCCAGACGGCTGCCTAGCGGGCGTACTCGACCGATCGCGTCTCGCGGATCACCGTCACCTTGATCTGCCCGGGATACTGCAGCTCCGCCTCGATCTTGCGGGCGACGTCGCGCGACAGCCAGAGCGCCTCGTCGTCTGTGACGCGGTTCGCCTCGACGATGATGCGCAGCTCCCGCCCCGCCTGGATGGCGAACGCCTTCTGAACTCCCTTGAAGCCGTCGGCGATGTGCTCGAGCTTCTCGAGCCGCTTGACGTACGTCTCGAGAATCTCACGGCGGGCTCCGGGCCGCGCAGCGGAGAGCGCATCGGCGCCGTTGACCAGCACCGCTTCGAGCGATCGCGGCTCGTAGTCGCCGTGGTGGCACTCCATCGCGTGGATCACGTCGTCCGTCTCGCCGAACTTCTTCAGGACCTCGCGGCCGAGCTCCAAGTGCGTGCCTTCCATCTCGCGATCGATGGCCTTTCCGATGTCGTGGAGCAGCCCGGCGCGCTTGGCGATCTCCGTCTTGGCGCCGAGCTCGCCGGCCATGCTCGTGGCGAGCCACGCGACCTCCTTGGAGTGCTGCAGCACGTTCTGTCCGTAGGACGTCCGATACTTCAGACGGCCGAGGAGCTTGATGAGCTCCGGGTGCAGGTCGGGGATTGCGAATTCGAGAGCGGTGGCCTCCCCTTCCTGCCGGATCTTTTCCCACAGCTCCGAGCGGACCTTCTCGACGACCTCCTCGATCCGCGCCGGGTGGATCCGCCCGTCGACGATCAGCTTTTCCAACGCGAGGCGCGCCACCTCGCGGCGGATCGGCTCGAATGCGCTGATGACGATCGCCTCCGGAGTGTCGTCGATGATCAGGTCCACGCCGGTCGCCGCTTCGAGCGCGCGGATGTTGCGCCCCTCGCGACCGATGATCCGGCCCTTCAGGTCGTCCGAGGGAAGCTCCACGACCGAGACCGTCGCCTCGACGACGGTGTCGGATGCCAACCTCTGGATCGCCATGCCGATCTGGTGACGGGCCTTCTGGGTCGCCTGCTCGACCGCCTCCTCCTCGATGCGGCGCATCAGGCCGGACGCCTCGACGCGGGCTTCGTTCTCGATCGACCGGATCAGGTCGCGCTTCGCGTCGGCGGCGGTCAGCCCCGAGATCTGCTCGAGGCGCTTCTGCTGATCCTCGATCAGTTTCTGGACGTCGGCATGCGCCTGTTCGACCCCCTTCTGGGAGTCGGCTAAGGCCCGCTCCTTGCGGGTGAACTCCTCTTCCCGCTTCTCCTGCTGGGCGAGCTTCCGGTCGAGGTTCTCTTCCTTCTGGGCGACCCTCTTCTCCAGAGCCACCACGTCCTGGCGGCGAAGCTGGATCGTCTTGTCGAACTCGACCTGGGCGGCGAGAACCTTCTCCTTCGCCTCGATGGCCGCTTCGCGGAGGCGCGCTTCGGAGGCCCGGGTCGCTTCCGCGAGCACGCGGTCCGACTCGAGGCGGATCGAGGCGCGCTCGCGCGCGACCTGCCTCTTCAGGAGGAAGTACGCGACCAGGGCGAAGACGACCGCCAAGACCGCGGCCGCGATCGGGATCGCGACAGATGTGTTCATTTCGGCTCCCCATGCCATTGGGGGCGCCGAAGTCGAGACGCGGCTACACGATTTCCCGGAAGCGACTCTTCCGACGAGGGTTCTGAATCGGGACCACCGTTTCTTCTTTCAACGCGACCGCTCGTTTCACTCGTGTCCCCGAGACACTCGGGGTTGCCGACGCCTCGCCTTCAGGCTCCCAGGGCGTCGTCCAGTTTTCGAATCAGGCGTTCGGCCCGGACCCGGAAGTCCGCGGGCTCGCCTGTCCGACGCTTCTCCGCCTGGTACAGATCATCCGAGATGTTGAGGGCAGCCAGGATGGCAATTTTCGTCGTATCCACCGTGGCTGTCCTTTCCGCTACTTCTTTCATTCGCGAGTCGACGAGGCGGGCCAGGTCATGAATGTAGGTGCTATCACCCTCGGCCCGGACGTTGTAGGTCTGGCCGAAGATCTCCACCTGCGTGATGCTGCCCCGCTTCTCCACGCGATGGCCTTTGAGAGGGCTCCTTTCAGCGGCTGAGTGTAGTTTTTGCCCCCAGAGGAGTCAACGGTTTACGCAGTCAGGGATTGACCCGCTCAGCCCTTTTTGTCCGCCGCTTCGAGCGTCGCGACGAGCTTTTCCAGCCGCTCGCGGACGATTTCCTGTTCTCTTTCGAGCCGCTCCACCAATCCTTTCGAGTCGGCGGCGTCCTTCTCGGAGCGGCGCGCGGCCGCGAGATCTGCCTTCAGCTTTTCGACGGCGCCGCGGGAGTCCGCGGCGTCCTTCTCGGCGCGCCGGGCGGCGGCGAGGTCCGTTTTCAGCTTGTCGTTCTCGCCTTCGAGGGTCTCGAGCCGGGACAGGAGCTTCTCGATCTTCCGGTCGAGAACGTCGAAAACTTTCGCCTGGTCCATTCCTTCCTCCTCAGATGCGGACGGCGAGCTCTTTGGCGAGCGCCGCCGCGAGCCGATCCCTTTCGCGATTCACTTCCGCCTGTTCGAGCGTCCTCTCGGAAGAGCGGAAGGTCAACCGGATGGTGGTCTTCACCTCTCCTTCGGCAACCCCGGGTCCCTCGTAGCGATCGAAGAGCTTCAACGATTCCAGATTCGGAAGGTCGAGCTCCCGCGCGAAAGTCTCGAGCCTCTCCCAGCCGAGCTCGCGCGGATGGGCGAACGAGAGGTCGGCGACGATCGGAGGGAATGCGGAATACCCGGCATAGCGCGGCCGCCGGCCGTCGCGCGGGATCGCCTCGATGAGGATCTCGGCGGCGCACACGCCCTCGGGCAGCCGCCGCTTCTCCCGCTCCGCTTCGCCGAGCATGCCTGCCACGCCGAGAAGCTGGCCATCGGCGGTCTCGCAGAGCGCCGCGGCATTGGCAGCGAACGCGTCGGCGTGAAAGGGTTTCCACCGAAGCCGCCCGGGGTCTGTCCAGGGCTCGAGCAGACTCTCGAAGAGACCCTTGACGTCGAAGAAATCCGTCGCGCGCGAGGCGACCGGAACGCTCCAGTGCGGCCGGACCTCTCCACCCATTGCGAAGGCGAATCGCCGCGACTCGAAGCTCTCCGGGCGCGAAGGATCACCGTCCGCTCCGAACGCGCGCCCGACCTCGAAGAGGGCGACCTCGCGCGCTCCGTGCCGGAAGTTGCGCGAGACCGCGTCCAAGAGACCGGGAAGAAGGGTCGCTCGCAGATCGCGTCGCGACGCGTCCACCGGGTTCGCGACCGACAGAGGCGTCTGAGCTGTCCCGGTTGCCTCGAGCCAGGCGGAAAAAGACGACTCGTCGATCTCGCGGTCGACGAACGGATACGAGAAGGTCTCGTGGAGGCCCGCCGCGACCGCCTCGTCGGAGAGCTTCTCCTCGACGAGCCGCAGCGGCTCTAAGTGCCCGCCGGCGCCCGCGGTAGCGGGAAGCCGGGACGGGAGGCGGTCGTATCCCCACACGCGGAGCACTTCCTCGACGAGGTCTTCCTCGATCGCGACGTCGGGACGAAAGCTCGGGATTTCCGCCGTCAGGCGCTTTCCGCTCCGCCTCGCGATCGCGAAGCCCAGTCGCGCGAGCGCCTCCGCCGCGAAGTCGAGGTCGAGGCGGCCGTCGCCGGAGAGGAGGCGCAGCCGCTCCAGCCGCAGGGCGGCGCGGCGGCGCGCAAACGGTCGCCCGCGCGCGTCGATCCGGCCCGGAGCGAGGGTCCCGCCGGCGGCCTCGAGCAGGAGCCTCGCCGCGAGGTCGAGCGCCTCCGGGATCGCCTCCGGATCCGCGCCGCGCTCGAAGCGGTGCGAGGCGTCTGTGTGCATTCCGAGCCGGCGTGACGTCCGCCGGATCGCGACCGGGTCCCACCATGCCGCCTCGAGAAGGACGTTGGTCGTCTTCTCCGAGACCGCCGTGTCGAGACCTCCCATGATTCCCGCCAGCGAGACGGCGCGCTCCGCGTCGGCGACGACGACGTCGGAGGGCTCGAGCTCCCGCTCGACGCCGTCCAACGTGACCAGCGTCTCTCCCCGCTTTGCCTTGCGCACGACGATGCGTCCGCCGCGCAGCCGATCGAGGTCGAACGCGTGCAGCGGCTGGCCGATGTCCCAGAGAGCATAGTTCGTCGCGTCCACGACGGCGTCGATCGGTTTCGCGCCGATCGAGGCGAGGCGGGCGCGGATGCGATCGGACGAACCGGCGCTCCGGATCCCTCGGACCACCCGCGCGTCGAAGCGGCGGCAGAGGCGGGGAACTCGAATCTCGACGGAAGAGAGCTCGTGGGCGGGCGGACCTCCGGAGAGGGGCTCGCCGGCTGTTTCGCCGCCTCCGCTCTCGAACGGAACTCCCGCCATCGCCGCGATCTCGCGGGCGAGCCCGCGATGGTTCATCGCGTCCGGCCGGTTCGGCGTGATCTCGACGTCGAAGAGAACGTCGCCGGCCACTTCCTCCGAGGACTCGACCGGAAGCCCGGCGCGATCGAGCACCCGCCGCACGCCGTCGGTTCCGCCGGCCTCCGCGACCGCGACGTGGTCGCCCAGCCAGTCGAGGGAGAACTTCATGAGAGCGGCGCGAACTGCGAGAGGAACCGTTCGTCCCCCTCGAAGAGAAGCCTCAAATCCGGAAACTCGTAGAGCATCATCGCGACGCGGTCGAGTCCCAGACCGAAGGCGAAGCCGCTCCACTCCTCGGGATCGATCCCGCAGGCGCGAAGCACCGCCGGATGGACCTCCCCCGCTCCCGCCATCTCCATCCAGCCGGACCCCTTGCACGTCCGGCACCCCGCGCCTTTGCAGAAGATGCAGGTCACGTGGACGTCCGCGCCCGGCTCCACGAAAGGAAAGAACGTCGGGATGATGCGCACTCTCGTGCCGGCCCCGAACAGCGCCTCGAAGAACGTCTCGACGGTCCCCTTCAGGTCGGCCATCGAGATCCCCCGGTCGACGACGAGGCCTTCGACCTGGTGGAAGACCGGCTGATGGGTCGCATCGACGGACTCGTTTCGATAGACGCGTCCCGGGACGATGATCTTCAACGGCGCGCCGCGCTTTCGCATCTCACGGATCTGCACCGGCGAAGTGTGGGTGCGCAGGAGAAGAGGCGATTCCGCCTTCCGGTCGAGGAAGAGGGTGTCCTGCGCGTCGCGCGCGGGGTGCTCCGGCGGAAAATTCAGCGACTCGAAGTTATGGAGGTCGTTCTCGATCTCCGGTCCGTCCGCGATCGAGTAGCCCATTCGCAGGAAGATCTCTTCGATCCGACGGCGCACGAGAGTGACCGGGTGGAGCGAGCCGGCCTTCGTTCGACGCCCCGGCAGCGTGACGTCCACCGCGGCGGCGCGCTCGCGGCGCTTCGCCTCGGCGAGCGCGAGCGCCTCCCCGAGCCGCGCGATGCCTTCCTCGACCTCGCGCTTGGCGGCGTTCGCGCGCGCTCCATAGCCGGCGCGCTCCTCGGGCGGGAGATCTCGCACGCGCGTGAAGAGCGCGGGAACGAGCCCTTTCTCCCGGCCGAGATAGCGGCCCTTGAAGGCTTCGAACTCCGAGCGCGACGAGACCCCACGCGCCGCCTCCTCGCGAAAGGAATCGAGCAGGTGCGAGATCGTGTCGGCAGAAGAGACCGGCCCCGACCCCGCCGTCACGCCGATTGCAGCGCCTGTTTCGCCACGCCGACTAAGTGGCTGAAGGCGGTCGGGTCGGTGACCGCGAGGTCGGCGAGCATCTTCCGGTTGATGTCGTTTCCCGCCTTCTTCAGCCCATCCATCAACCGGCTGTAGGAGATTTCGTTCTCCCGCGCGGCGGCGTTGATGCGCACGATCCAGAGGCCGCGGAAGTCGCGCTTCCTCGCCTTTCGATCGCGGTAGGCGTACAGAAGCGACTTCTCGACGGCGAGCTTCGCCATACGGAACGACTTCGATTTCGTCCCGTAGTAGCCCTTGGCCAGCGCGAGCGTCTTGGCGCGCCGGTTCTTTCGTTTCGGTCCTCTCTTGACGCGGGGCATTGCAATTCCTCCTCCCCTCTGCTGTCATTCCGAGGCCCGAAGGGCCGAGGAATCTCGATCAGCGTCGAGATCCCTCGCTGCGCTCGGGATGACAGTGAAGGGCTGTCTTACGCGTAGGGCAGCATCTCCTTGACGCGCTTGTGGTCCGAGGGGGACACGGACGTCGACTGGGCGAGTCCGCGTTTCCGACCCGGGGCTTTCTTCGTCAGGATGTGGCTCTTGTAAGCCTTCGCCCTCTTGAACTTTCCCGACGCGGTTCGCCTGAAACGCTTCGCAGCGCCGCGGTGGGTCTTGATTTTGGGCATCGAATCACTCCTTTTACGCTCTTGCCGCCTTCTCGTGCACCTTGACGGGCGCGAGGATCTGGTAGAGGCGGTTTCCGAGCATCTCCGAACGCGACTCCGCCACGGCCTTCCCCGCGAGATCGATCAGCAGCCGGTCGAGGACCCTCTGCCCGTTCTCCCGTCGAGCCATCTCGCGGCCGCGGAACTGGACGGTCGCCTTGACCTTGTCGCCGTGGGCGAGAAACTTCAGGATGTTCTTGATCTTGAAGTCGTAGTCGTGGTCGTCGATGTTCGGTCGGAATTTCACTTCTTTCACCTGGGTCGTCTTTTGCTTCTTCTTCGAGTCCTGCTGTTTCTTCTTCTGCTGATAGATGAACTTTCCGAAGTTCATGATCCGGCAGACGGGCGGGGTTGCGGTCGGCGCGATCTCGACTAAGTCGAGGCTCGCCTCTTTCGCTTTCTGGAGCGCCTCGGCCATCGGCACGACGCCGAGGGGCTCGCCCCCTTCGCCGATCAGGCGGACCTCTTTCCACCGGATCTGGTCGTTTATTCGGATCGTCTTCTTATCGATCTTTCACCTCCGTCGTGAGCTCACGACTCTTCTCGCCGGTTGACTTCCGCGCGGCCTCGAGGAACGCATCCACCGTCATCGATCCCGCGTCTCCTCCATGCCGCAGGCGGACCGAGACTGTGCCGGTCGCCGCCTCCTTCTCCCCGATGACGAGCATGGCAGGGACCTTCTGGAGCTCCGCCTTGCGAATGCGCGCGCCGAGCTTCTCGTTGCGCTCGTCCACCTCGATCCGCAGCCCGGCGTCGGACAGGCGTTCCGCGGCGGCGCGCGCGGCGGCCGCGAAGCGATCGGACACCGGGAGAACGACCCCCTGGACGGGCGCGATCCAGAACGGAAAATTGCCCGCCGTGTGCTCGATAAAGATCCCGAGGAATCTCTCCACCGAGCCCAGGATCGCGCGATGGAGCACGACGGGACGGTGGGGTTTTCCGTCCTCGCCGATGTAGGCGAGATCGAAGAGCTCCGGTTGGGCAAAGTCAACCTGCATGGTTCCGAGCTGCCATGGGCGCCCGATGGCATCTTTCACCCGGAAGTCGATCTTGGGACCGTAGAAGTTGCCGTCCTTCGGGCTCACGACGTAAGGACGTCCGAGCGTCTCGAGCGACGCGGCCAGGACGGCCTCCGCCTTGTCCCAGTTCTCGTCCGAGCCGATTCGCTGGTCGGGCCGGGTTCCGAGCGAGATATCGACGTCGTGGAATTCGAAAGTCCGGTAGACGTCGTCCAAGAAGTCGACGAACGCCGCGATCTCCGACTCGATCTGGTCGATCGGGCAGTAGATATGGGAGTCGTCCTGGGAGAACGTCCGCACGCGCGTGAGGCCCGCCGTGACGCCCGATCTCTCGTAACGGTGAAGCCGTCCGAAATCCGCGAAGCGCACGGGCAACTCCCGGTAGGACCACAGCCGCTCCTTGAACATCAGGTGGTGCCCGGGGCAGTTCATCGGTTTGACCCCGAACTCCCGTTCCTCGATCTCCGTGAAATACATGTTGTCCCGATAGTTGTCGTAGTGACCGGAGATCCGGAAGAGCTCGGAGTCGAAGATCTGGGGCGTGATCACTTCCTCGTACCCGCGGCGCCGGTACTCCTCGCGCAGGTACGCGAGAAGGCCGTTGTACAGGGTGGCTCCCTTCGGAAGAAAGAAGGGGGAAGCGGGCGCGAGCGGGTGGAACGTGAAGAGCTCGAGCTCGCGGCCGAGTTTGCGGTGGTCGCGCGCTTTGGCCTCCTCCAGGCTTTTCAGGTACGCATCGAGCTCCTTCTGCGTCAGGAAGGAAGCTCCATAGATGCGCTGGAGCATCGGGTTCTTCTCGTCTCCCTTCCAGTAAGCGCCGGCCGTGTGCGTCAGCTTGAAGACGCCGAGCCGTCCGGTGGAGGCGACGTGCGGACCTCGGCAGAGGTCGATGAACTCCCCCTGGCGGTAACACGAGACGCGCTCGTCGGGAAGCTCACGCGCGATCTGCACCTTCAGCGAATCCTTCTGCCCTTCGAAGATCCCAATCGCTTGGGATGCGGGCATCTCCTCCCGCTCGATCTTCCAGTTTTCCGCGATGATCTTCCGCATCTCGGCTTCGATCTTCTCGAGGTCCTCGGGCGTGAAGGGCCGCGCGGGGAGGAAGTCGTAGTAGTAACCGTTCTCGATCGGCGGCCCGATGCCGATCTGGACTTCGGGAAACAGCCGTTTGACCGCCTGCGCCGTCAGGTGCGCCGTCGAGTGCCGGTAGATCGGCACCGCGTCCGGCGATTTCCACGTGACGATCTCGAGCGACGCGTCGGATTGGAGAGGCGTGACGAGGTCGACGATGCGTCCGTCGAGCTTGCCGGCGACGGCGTCTCTGGCCAGACGTGGTCCGATTCGCTCCGCGACCTCGCGGACCGTCGCGCCCTTCGGGACCTCAAGCGTGGTCCCGTCCGGCAGCCGGACCGTCACCTTCTCCGCCAGCGCTTCCATGTTCTCCCGATTCCGAAAGTTTCCGTCGTTTCCGTCGCCAAAAAATCGAAAACGCGGGTCACCCCGCGTCGTCATTGTTCTCTGGTAGGCGCTAACGGGATCGAACCGTTGACCTCTACCGTGTGAAGGTAGCGCTCTCCCAGCTGAGCTAAGCGCCTCCGCCTCGAACAATTGGTAGGCTCGAGCGGATTTGAACCGCTGACCCCTACCGTGTCAAGGTAGTGCTCTCCCCCTGAGCTACGAGCCTGTTCGTCCCGGCCTGAGCAAGTCGCGGGGACAGGTCTAAGCAAGTCGCGGGGACAGGTCCCACGGACCTGCACTCGCATCCAACTTCCCCTGCACCCGCATCCTTAATCAGAGTCCGGGGGGCTGCTGGCCGGAAGCCCGCGGGGGCGTTTTCATCCCGGCCTTCGTCCCTGGTTGAAAAAGATCCGCTCCGACGGGTCTTCGGAGGATTGCGCAATCTAGCAGACCCGCCCGCCGGGCGCAATGCGTCCGCCGTTTTCGGACAAACGGACCGGGCTGCTATATTGAGCCGACACTTCCAATGTCACCCGCGCTTCGGGCGTCTTTCTCCTCGCTCGTGCGGCGTTGGACTTCTCTTCGCGAGGAGCGCGCCGAAACCGCGGCTGCGCGCCGGTTCTGGAGCTCGGAGACCGCGCGCGACGTGGAAGATCACTATTGGGGTGCGCAGCCCCTCGTCCGGCGGGCGATCAACCGGCGCGTCACGGGGGATCCGAATCGCTGGCCGATGGAGTGGTTCGCGGAGACGTACGCGAAACGGCCGTTCGCGCGCGGGCTCTCGATCGGCTGCGGCTCCGGGCTGCTCGAGCGGGACGTCCTCTCCAAGGGGATCTGCGAGGCGATGGAAGGGATCGACTTTTCCGAGGAGTCGATCGGCGAGGCGCGTTTCGCCGCCGGGGAAGCTCATCTTTCCGAGCGACTCGATTACCGCGTCGAGGACATCAACGCGCTCGACCTTCCGCGCGCGCTCTACGACATCGTCTTCTTTCACGGCTCTTTGCATCACGTGCGACAGGTCGAGCGGGTGCTTTCGGAGGTCCGCTCTGCGCTCCGACCGGGCGGCCTCGTCTACATCGACGAGTACATGGGTCCTTCGCGCGCAGAGTGGACCGACGATCACTGGGGGTTCGCGCGGAGCGCCTTCGATGCTCTCCCGAGCGAGTTGAAGAACCGGCCGCGGCTCGCCATCCCGCTGCCGCTCGACGATCCCTCCGAGTCGATTCGCTCGAGCGCGATCCGCCCCGCCGCCGCGCGCCTATTCGAGATCGTCGAGGAGCGTCCGTACGGCGGCAACATCCTGTGGTTCGTCTTCCCCTGCCTGGACATGGAGCGGCTGCGGCAGGACTCGACCGGGGCGCTGTCGCGTCTGATTGCTTTCGAGGAACACCTCCTCGAGCGGGGATGGGTGGATTCGTATTTCCGCGTGATCGTGGCGAAGAAGCGGTAATCTGCTCGTCATCCTGAGCGAAGTCCCCTTTTGTCATCCCGAGCGAAGTCCCCTTTTGTCATCCCGAGCGAAGCGAGGGATCTCGGGCTCCGAGAGATTCCTCGGCGCTGCGCGCCTCGGAATGACAGGTTTCAAAGGCTCGGATTCCTCGGCGCTGCGCGCCTCGGAATGACTGCCGGGGAGGCGCTGCCCGCTTCGGAATGACCAACCGACGGCTCGGACCCGCCACGCTGCTCGTCTTCGATCTCGTCCTCTTCGCGCCGCTCTTGGCGCGCGGCCGCGTCCTCTCCTCGCACGAGTTCGTGCGCGCGCACCATCCCTGGAGGCAGACCGGAGAGGGCGTGCTCCAGGCGGATAATCCGCTGCTCGCGGACCCGGCGGCTTCCGGCCAGACGACTCTCGTCCGTTACCGTGACTTTCCGCGCGGCTTCTTCTGGAACCCGTGGGTGTCCGGAGGCGCGATCGGCCCCTTTCACCTCGCGCAAGGCTTCCTCTCCCCCTTCGTCGCGCTCCCATCGCTCTGCCTACCCGAAGCGTGGATCGAGACCGGGATTCTTTTCGCAAAATTCAACTTCGCATACCTGGCCGCCTGGTTCTTTCTGCGAACGCGGCGCTTCTCGGACCTCGCCGCGGCGGCGGGCGCCTCGACGTGGGCCTTCTCGACCGGACAGACCGTGTGGGGCCTCTGGATGCAGACGTCCGTCTCGGTGACGTTCCCGCTCCTGCTCGTCGCCGTCGATCGCGCGTTCGATGGTAAGCGCCCGGCGCGTGCTCTCTGCTTCGCGGCCGCGTCGTTCCTCCTGTGTCTCTCGGGGGGATTCCCCCACTGGATCCTCTACGGCGCGTTTGCGGCGGGCCTCTACTTCCTGTTCCGCGCCGCGCGCGAGCGGCGAAAAGCGGGGAGCGCCTTCGGAAGGCTCGCGCTCTCGCTGGCGATCTCGGTTGCGATCCTGACGCCGTCGATCCTCGCCTCGGTGCGCTTCGTGAAGGCGTCCGGCTTCGAGGCCCTGCGGAAGGGAATGGGGAGCGCTTTTCCATTGCCCCTCCGGCAGATCCGGCTCTACTTCCTTCCCGACTACCAGGGGACGCCCCGGCGCGGCGATTACCACGGCGTCGGCTGGATCCCGGGAGACAACTACGTCGAAACGGCGGCGGGCGTCGGACTCGTCGCCGGGGCGCTCGCGGCAGTCGGGCTCTTCTCCAGCCGCAGACGCCCACTCGTCCTGTGGGCGACGACCCTCGCCGCGGCCGTCGCCATCCCGCTTTACGGCGGGGGCCGGCCGCTCAAGGCGGTCGGCTCGCTTCCCTTCCTTGACAATGCGCTCTTCGCGCGATCGAAGATTCTGATCGTCCTGGCGGTCGCGGTCCTCGCCGCGTGCGGAGCGGAAGCGCTCGAACGAATCGCGGAAGGAAGCGAGCTGCGCGCGATCGCTCTCCAGCTCGCGCCGTTCTCCATTGCGGTTCCGCTCGCCTTCCTCGCGCTCGACTTTCACTCGGTCGCGAAACCGTCGGAAGCGGTGTTTAGGAAGACGCCGGGAATCGAGAAGCTCCAGGAGCACTCACGGGCTTCGCCCGGCCGGTTCGCCGCGGCTGGCTGGACCCTCGTCCCGAACGTCTCGGAAGTCTTTCGTCTGGAGGACGCGCGCGGACACCTGCTCCACGAAGCCGACTACCGCCGCCTCCTTTCGGCCGCCGACCCGCTCTCCTTCGGCCGCTACGGGACCTATCTCCTCTTCGATCCGCGGTCGCTCGACCCCGGTTCGCCGATCCTCGACCTGTTGAACGTCACTGTTCTTGCCGCGCCCCCGGGGTCGCCGGCGCCGACGGGGGCGGGCGTCCTGCAACGGGACGCCGCGGCGATGGAGCCCGCGGGCCGGTTCGCGCGTCTCGAGCCGGACCCGCGCCGCTTTCCCCGGATTTACGACGGTCCCGACCTGGCGCTCTTTGCGAGACCGAGCGCCTTCCCGAGATTCTGGCTCGTCTCCCGCGCTTTGCCCGGGGGAATCGAGGAAGTGCGGGGTGCCGATCGGGAAACGCTCGCGAGCGCGGTCTTCGCGCCGGCAGACGTCGCGGAAAGACTCGGGCCGGGCGAGCCGCATCGGGGGTCCGACGGGTCGATCCGCATCGCCTCGCTCACGCCGGAACGATTCGAGCTCGAGACCGAGATGCCACTTGCTTCGCTCCTTGTCTCCTCGCAGAAGCGGTTTCCGCCGTACTGGCGGCTCTTCGTAGACGGACGGAGAGCGGCGGATTTCGCAGCCGACGGGATCTTCCTCGGTCTCGAGCTCCCCGCCGGCCGGCATCGCGTCGAAGGGAAGTTCCAGATTCCGCGAGGGGAGCTCCTCTTTTCCGGTGTAGGTTTGATCGCGTTCGCCGCGGTCGTATTCCAGGCTCTCCGGCTCGGCGGACAACCTCTTCCGTGAAGCTCGTCATCCAGATTCCCGCATTCGACGAGGAGGCGATCCTCGGGAAGGCGATTGCCTCGCTTCCGCGTTCCATCGCCGGGTTTCGTGAGGTCGCCGTGCTGGTCGTCGACGACGGTTCGACGGATCGGACCTCCGAAGTCGCGCGCGAGGGCGGAGCGGACCGGGTAGTCCGGTTGCCCGCGCACCGCGGGCTCGCCGCCGCCTTCTCCGCCGGCCTCGAGGAAGCGCTCGTGATGGGCGCGGACGTCATCGTCAACTTCGACGCAGACCTCCAGTACGACGCGGCCGACATCCCGGCCCTCGTCGCACCCATCCTCGGGGGCCGCGCGGACCTCGTCGTCGGTGATCGGGGGCCCGGCTCGCTCGCGCACTTCTCGCCGGGCAAGCGACTCCTCCAGAGGGTGGGGAGCTGGGCGGTGCGTCAGGCATCGGGCCTGGAGATCCCTGACGCTGCCTCCGGTTTCCGTGCGCTGTCGCGAGAGGCGGCCCGCCGGGTCAACGTCTTTTCCCGGATGACCTACACACTCGAGACGCTGATCCAGGCGGGATCGAAAGATCTGCGGGTCGCATCCGTGCCCGTCGCGGCGCGGCCGCCCGCGCGCCGTTCCCGACTCTATTCCTCGGTCGGAAAATACGTCCTCGTCCAGGGCGCGAACGTCCTGCGGATCACTGCGCTCTACAAGCCGCTGAAGATCTTCTCGGCGGCGGCAGCGATCTTCCTTTTCGCGGGTGTGATCCTGGGGATCCGTTATCTCTGGTACGTCTTCTCCGGAAGGAGTCCCGGCGGCCACGTGCAATCGCTCATCCTCGCCGGGGTTCTGATCGTCGTCGGGGCCCAGACGTTCCTAATTGCCCTGTTGGCCGATCTCGTCGCCATCAACCGGACGTTGCTGGAGGACCTGAAGCTGCGGGAGCCGGAAGCCGGGAAAAAGACGGACTGACCGCTACCTCAGGCCCAATCCCCCGGCTTTCGAAACAGGACCGGCGCACCCTCGAGCAGCGTCAGGATCGCCGTCGTGTTCGCCGCGACCGCGTAGACGATCCGGTCCTGCGGGCGCGCGTAACCCGAGCGGATGGCGTTTTCGAACTGCTGGAGCAGCGGGTCGAAGTAGCCGCCGATGTTCGCGATCACGATGGGCTTGCCGTGGATGCCGAGCTGCTTCCAGGTGATCATTTCCAGCAGCTGATCGAGCGTCCCGAAGCCTCCGGGGAACGCGACGAACGCGTCGCCGAGATTGAACATCGTCTGGTCGCGCTCGTGCATCGTGTGAACGACCTTCATCTCCGTGATCCGCTTGTGCGCGGCCTCCCGCCCGACGAGCGCTTCGGGAATGACCCCGATGACCTTGCCTCCGGCGGAGATGACCGCGTCAGCGAGACTCCCCATCAACCCGAGCGAGGAGCCGCCGTATACGAGCTCGATTCCGCGGGTCGCGATCTCCCGGCCGAACGTGCGGATCTCCGCCTCCACTGCGGGATCCCGGGCGGCACCGGCTCCGCAGTAGACGCAGACGCGCCGGACGTCCATCGATCGGGAATCTTATCCGCGATGCCGGCTGCCCGGCGTGTCGAGTGCGATTCCCTTCGCGCACAGCGGGCAGTCCTCGGGAAGCCAGGCCGGAATCGGGAGAGAGATCAGGGAGCGCGCCGGAACGGAGAACGCGTCCATCGCCGCTCCGCGGTCCACGAGCGATCCGACGGCGACCACGTGACCGCCCGCCGCCTCGACGGCCGCACAGACCTCCCGCGTCGAGCCACCGGTCGTGAAGACGTCTTCGACTACGGCGATGCGCTCTTCGCGCGCGATCGAGAACCCGCGCTTGAACGCGAAGGCGCCGTCCTTGCGCTCGGCGAAGAGAGCGCGCACGCCGAGCGTGCGAGCGACTTCGTGGCCGATGACGATGCCGCCAAGCGCGGGCGACGCAACCGCGTTCGGCGCGAATTCCGCGAGGCGGTCGGCGAGTGCGCGCCCGGCCTTCTCCGCGCGGTCCGGCCACATGAGGAGCCGGGCGCACTGGAGGTAGCGGTCGCTGTGGAGCCCGGAGGACAGACGAAAGTGGCCATCGAGAAGCGCCCCGGTCTCTTCGAAGTCGGTGACGGTCAGCAATTTTTCACCGTCGGCCTCACGCCAGCGAGAAAGGAAGGGATCCCTCGCTGCGCTCGGGATGACAGGTTAAGCCGCTCCGGATGACAGGTTAACTCTGATCCCGGCTGATCTTGTGGTGCTCGATCTTCTTGTAGAGGTTTGATCGGGGCGTCTGGATCACCTCGGCCGTGCGGCTGATGTTCCAGCCGTTCTCGCGAAGCTTCGCCATCAGGAACTGGCGTTCCGCGAACTCCTTGAACTCCGAGAGCGTCGTCATTGCGAGCCCGCGCTCGGAGATCTCCGCGGGAGAAACGCGGGCCTCGGGCGGAAGGTCCTTCGCATCGATCGGATCGGCGTCGGTCATGATCAGGACGCGCTCGACCAAGTTCTTCAACTCCCGGACGTTGCCGGGCCAGGAGCGGGCTTTCAAGAGGGCGAGGGCGGAAGAACCGAACCGTCGCGGCCTGCAGTGGTCGCGCTCGCAGAAGCGCCGCGTGAAGTGCTCGACCAAGTCCGCGATGTCCTCGGCCCGTTCCCGCAGCGGCGGCGTCCGGATCGGGACGACGTTCAGGCGGAAGAAGAGGTCCTCCCGGAAGCGGTTTTCGCGTATCGCCTCCGTCAGGTCGCGGTTGGTCGCCGCGATGACCCGCACGTTCACTTGGCGCACCCGCGGCGCGCCGACGGGCTCGACTTCGCCGGCTTCCAGCACCCGCAGGACTTTCGCCTGCGTTCTCGCGGACATGTCGCCGACTTCGTCCAAAAAGATGGTTCCTCCGTCGGCCTCGACGAACTTCCCCGTCTGCCGGCGCACCGCCCCGGTGAAGGAGCCCTTCTCGTGTCCGAAGAGCTCCGACTCGATCAACTCTTCGGGAATCGCCGCGCAGTTGACCTGGACGAACGGCCCGCTGGCGACCCGTGAAGCCTTGTGGACCTCTCGCGCGACGAGCTCCTTGCCCGTGCCGCTCTCCCCCATTATCAGCACGGTGGCGCCCGTCGGCGCCGCCCGCACGATCTCCTGGCGCAGACGCTGCATCGGAGGGCTCCGACCGATGAGGACCGATTCTTCATCGAGTGCAGTCCGCAATCGCTCGTTCTCCGCCCGGAGCTGGTTGCGCGACAGCGCGTTCTTGATCGAGACCAGGATGCGCTCGCGCTGCGGAGGCTTCTCGAGGAAGTCGACTGCTCCGCGCCGCGTCGACTCGACGGCGGTCGCGATGTCGCCGTGCCCCGAGATCATGAGCACCGGCGGCGCGCCTTCCCGCGCCACGATCTTGTCGAGGACTTCCAGGCCGTCCATCCCCGGCATCTTGATGTCGAGCAGGACCGCGTCGGCCGGAGCGCCTTCCAGGTCCGCGAGGGCGGTCTTCCCGTCGGGCGAGGTCGCGACCTCGTAACCCTCGTACTCGAGGATCATCCGCAGCGTGTCGCGGACGCCTCGATCGTCGTCGACGACCAGGATCTTCTGGCTCATCCCGACCTTTCAATGCAGGGAGCGCGCCTCTTGTTCCCGGCTCCCCCAAAACGAACACGCCCGCCGGGGTGGCGGGCGTGTGAAATGCGTTCCGAAGCGGGGCCTATTGCTCGATCTTGACCAGCGCGAAGAAGGAGACCGCGGGCCGGGAACGCAGGATGTAGAGCTTCAGGTAGTCGCCCTTGCGTGCCCCCGAGACGATCCTCCCGAACTCGTCGGTCGAGGTGACGTGCCGGCCGTTGACCTCGGTGATCACGTCGCCCTCCCGGATTCCGGCATCGGCCGCCGGCGAGACTTCCTTCACGTGGACCACCAGGAG
This sequence comes from Thermoanaerobaculia bacterium, assembly GCA_036505815.1. Lineage (GTDB taxonomy): Bacteria > Acidobacteriota > Thermoanaerobaculia > UBA5066 > Gp7-AA6 > Gp7-AA6. Next base: position 10,457 of record DASXSX010000266.1, on the reverse strand, counting down.
ACCGGAGGCGCCGTTCTGGACCCCCTGCATCTGGCGGACCTGTGAGGTCAGCTCGGTCACGGAGATGCCGATGCGCTCCCGCGAGTCCTGAGAGCTCGCCTTGCCCGGCTCCTGCTGCTCGGTCGAAGCGACGTCGCGCTCGGCGAGCGCAGCGGTCAGCGTCATGTCGCGGCCTTCGCGGATGACCGCGAGGCGGACCTTGCTGCCTGGCGCCTTGCCCGAGACGTAGCCGATCAGGTCGCGGGTGTCCTTGACGGGGACGTCGTCCACTCGCACGATCGCGTCGCCCGGCTTGATGCCCGCCCGGTCCGCCGGCTTGCCCGGCTCGACCGACTGAACGAAAGCGCCGTCGAGGGACTTCAGCCGGAAAGCCGCGGCCTTGTCGCTGTCGATGTTCTCAATGTTGATTCCGAGGAAGCCGCGCGTGACCTTTCCCTTCTCGCGAAGCTGCGGAAGAACGCTCTTCAATGTGTTGATCGGCACCGCGAAACCGATGTTCTGCGCGGGGCGGAACATCGCGGTGTTGATCCCGATCACTTCGCCGTTGACGTTGATGAGCGGGCCGCCGGAGTTGCCGGAGTTGATGGCGGCATCGGTCTGGATGAAGTTCTCGAACGAACGGGTCGCGGCGTCCCCGGTCAGACCGTAGCGCCCTTTCGCCGACACGACGCCGACGGTGACGCTCTTGTCGAAGTTCAGCGGATCTCCGATTGCCATGACCCACTCACCGACCCGAAGCCGGTCGGAGTCTCCGAGCGCCAGCGGAGTCAGACGCTGCTTGACGTCGATCTTCAAGAGCGCGAGGTCGGTCGCGGGATCGCGTCCGACGATGCGGGCGGTCGTCCGCTCGCGGTTGGAGAGTCGGACTTCGACCTTGTCCGCGCTTTCGATGACGTGATAGTTCGTCGCGATGTACCCGTCGTCCGAAATGATGAAGCCGGTGCCGCCCTGCTGCTCCTTGTGCTCCTCGTCGTCGTCTCTCTGCCCGCGGCGCTGCTGCGGGCCGAAGAAGAACTCGAAAGGATCACCGTTGCCGCCGCCGAAGGGGGAAACGAAGCGGCGGGACGAGCCCTTGACGATCTCGGTCGAAGTGATCGAGACCACCGAAGACATCGTTTCGTCCGCGATGTCGGCGAACGAAGGCAGGACCACCGAGCCGGAATGGGCCCGGGCCGGCGCTTCGCGCTGCGCCTCCGAACGCGGAGTGACATTGACCGAGCTCGCGACCACCATCCCGAAAATGACGGCCGCGGCGATGAGAACGGAAAACGAAAGGGCCCGTTTGGTGGATTTCTCCATGGTTTTTTCTTCTACTCCTCCGCCCGCTCCCGAGCGGGACTGTGGCTCTTCATTGGTTTAAGCATCAAATTCATTCAATGTCTCGAGGCTCAGCACCCCGGCTCCGGAACCCCGGGCAAGAATTCAACGTTCCCGACGCGCTTCGAAATTCCTCCGGGGGATACCGCGGCTCGCGTGCTCCACCAGTATGCAACGGTCCATCGCCACCGGGATACCCGCCTCTTCGAGCCGCCGCGCCGATTCGGGATCCAGAACCCCCTGCTGCATGAAGAAGAACCCGACGCCCCGGGCAATCGCCTCCAGCGCGACCGGAGCGACCTGATCCGACCGCCGGAAGACGTCCACGATGTCGAGTCGCACATCCGGCGGGACCTCCGAGAGCGACCGGTAGCAGGTCTCTCCCAGGATGCTGCGGTGGCCCGGATTGACGGGTACGATCTGATATCCCTGCTCCATCAGATAGCGGCCGATCGCGTTCGAAGGCCGCTCCGGGTTCGGCGAGCAGCCCACGATCGCGATGGTTCGCGCGCTTTCCAGGGCCGTCCGGATCTCTTCTCTGTCGTTCAACGCGTGGGCTCGGACTGGCCCTCTTTCTCGGGACGCAGGTTGTAGAAAAAGGTTACGGTGACGCCTTCGCGCGACTCGTTCAGGTCCGCGGGGAGCGGCCGAAACGGCGAAGACTTCAGGATCGCCTGGAGGGCCGCGAAGTCGAAGGGGGGGATCCCCGATCGGCGGATGATCGTCGCGTCGGCCACTCGGCCGTCGGCGAGGATGTAGAACCGGATCGTCAGCTTGCCCTTCCAGCCGAGCCGCGCGAGCTCCGGGATTTCCCAGTGGAGCTTGATGCGCCGCACCATTTCCTCCGCGTAAGGCCCCCAGTCGTACCAGGTCGTGTCGAAGGAGATCGGACCCGAATCGACGAAGCCGCCGTCGGCGTTGGGGAAGCCTGCCCCCCCCTGGGATCCGCCGCCCGCGGTATCCCGCGCCGCGTCGCGGATCGCCTGATCCAGGCGGGCGAGCCGTTCCCCTCCGCGCGCCGGTTGCCCGCCCGCCACGAGCGGCGAGTCGGCCCCGCCTCCGGAAGGACCGAAGACTGCCGGCCGGCGGCTCTCGTCGCCGGAGCTTCCCGGCTCCCCCTGCCGGGGCGCGGGTGCCCCTCGCGCCTGTGCGACTGCGGGACCGGGCGCCCTTCCGGGCTTTCCGGCCTCGATACCCTCGATGCCGGGCAACCTCGGGGCGAAGGGAGTGCTCGACTTGCCGCGCGAGGAGTCCCCGCCTCCAGCGCGGCGATCGGCGTCGGAAAGGTCGGACCGGCGCGGGTTCTCGCGCGCGGGACCCGGCGCGGAGCGGAAGACGACCGGGATGGGAGGCTCTTTCGGCTCTGGCGCCAGAAGCTGCGCAAGGAAACCACCTTTTTGGTTCCCCTGCGCCGCGGGCCCCGGCCCTGCGAGAAAGAGCGCGAGCAGGAGGAAGTGCGCCGCGATCGAGATCAGAACCGCTCGCTCGAGCGGGAATGGCTTCTGCCCTTTTTCGATGATCTCGAACACGTTGTGTCGCTTGGGGAAAAACGCCCTTCTCCCCTAACACGGGACGCAGGCTGTGGATTCTCGGTTTCGCCCCGGATCGTCAGGTCGCCCTGGACCTTGGACTCGGGGCCCCGTCGAGCGGTTGCGAGCCGGCGCCTCATTTGATAAACAGAGCCGGCTCTCGACGAAAAGGGTGGCGGGCGCAGGCCCGCTTTTTTGTTCCTGGGCGGAGAAACATGGCTTTGCTCAAAACGGAGACCACGGAGGAGATCCGGGCGGTTGCCCGGGAGAAAGGTTGTCGTCTGCTCGCCGTCGAGCCGTCCGGAACGGGAAGGTCCGCGGTCCTCCGGCTGGTGCTCGAGCGGGAAGACGGCAGCTCGGTCTCGGTCGAGGACTGCGAGTCGGTCTCGCGAGAGGTGTCGGCGCTCCTCGACGCGTCCGACGAGATCCACCACGGTTACGTGCTCGAGGTTTCCTCCGCTGGCCTCGACCGCAAGCTCTACTCGCTCGACGATGCCCGGAGATTCGTCGGCCGCCGCGTGCGCGTGAAGACCGAGGCGCCCGTGCTCGGCGAATCGCATGAAGGAGAGAGAACGCCCGGTCCGGGCAGTCGAAACCTGCGCGGAACTCTGGAAAGCGTCGACGGAGACGTGCTCCGTGTCGTTGATGGGGAGAACCGCAAAACCTATAATGTCCGTTTCGGCGATATTCGGCTGGCGCGATTGGAATTCGAGTGGCCGGAGCGCCGCGGTTAAGGGATTGTCCCGGGGTCTGATCCCGAAGGGGTCAGATCCCGGCACAGGGAGTTAGTACGGTCCGATGAACATCGATCCGTCGGTGATCCGACAGGTCTCGAGGGAAAAAGACATCGACGCCGAAAAGATGTTCGGCGCGCTCGAGGAAGCCATGTCCTCGGCCGCGCGAAAGTTCTACCACGACAAGGCGATGGTGACGCTGATCGACCGCCAGACCGGGGAGATGACGGTCTACTCGCCACACACGGTGGTCGCGGAGCTCGACACCGAGTCGGAGGAGCCGCCCCCTCAGGTTCTGCTCGAGGAAGCCCGCGAGCTCGTCGCGAAGCACGGAACGCGCGGAGAAGTCCGTGTGCAGCGGCCCGGCGGCGAAGGCGAGCCTGCGACCGAAGTCGACGACGTCGCTCTTGGTGACGAAGTGCGCGTCTATCGCGAGACGATGGGACTCGGACGAATCGCCGCCCAGACCGCCAAGCAGGTCCTCTATCAGAAGGTCCGCGAGGCGGAGCGCGACAACATCTACAACGAGTACTTCCCGAAGATCGGCGAGCTCATGAGCGGCACGGTGAAGCGGTTCGAGCGCGGCGACATGATCGTCGATCTCGGCAAGACAGAGGGGATCGTCCCGCGCGACCAGCAGTCCCGCGCCGAACGCTACGGCCAGGGGGAGCGGATCCGGTCGATCCTCTACGACGTCCACAAGAACCCGAAAGGCCCGCAGCTCGTCCTGTCGCGGACCGACCCGAGGCTTCTGATCCGGTTTTTCGAGATGGAGGTGCCGGAAATCTACGACGGTACCGTCGTCATCAAAGGGGCCGTCCGCCAGCCGGGCGAGCGGGCGAAGGTCGCGGTGCGCTCCCGCGAGCGCGACGTGGATCCGGTCGGAGCCTGCGTGGGAATGCGCGGGAGCCGGGTCCAGTCGATCATGCGGGAGCTCCACGGGGAGAAGATCGACGTCATCCTCTACTCCGACGACCTGATCACCTTCGCCCAGAACGCTCTCGCTCCGGCCAAGATCACCAGGGTCTCCCCGATCCACCACGAAGACGGAACGATGAGCCTCGACTGCGTCGTCGAGGACGACCAGCTCTCCCTCGCGATCGGCAAGAAAGGGCAGAACGTGCGGCTCGCCTCGGCGCTGATTGGTCTGAAGATCGAGATCAAGGGGGAGACCGAGGTCAAGGGCGAGGTCGCCGAGGCTCTGACGCGGATGCTCCAGGCGTCGCGCCTGAAGCAGACTCCCGTGTCCGAGATCCCCGGAATCGGCGGGAAGACCGCAGAGAGGCTTATCGAAGCGGGCGTGGGCTCGCTCGCCGATCTGCTCGAGAAGAGCGCGGCGGAGCTCTCCGAGATCCCCGGGATCGGCGCGGCGACCGCGGAACGGCTGCTCGAAGCGGCGCGCTCCGCGGAAGAGGAGATCCGTTCGCCACGGTCCGAAGAGTCGGAAGAGGAACCGGAAGAAGTCGAAGAAGTTCCCGGCGCGGAAGAGGCGGAGCCGGGGACGCCGGCCGAAGAGACGATCGTTCAGGAGTAGTCCAGGTCGATGGGAAAGATTCGAGTCGAAGAGCTCGCCGCACAGATGGGGATCGGGAGCAAGGAAGTTCTCTTCCTGCTCCAGTCGATCGGGGTAGACGTCAAATCGCCGCAGGCTGCTCTCGACGAGTCGACGGTCCTGGCCATCCTGCAGGGCAAGACGCACGCGCCCAAACAGCTGATCGTCCGGGATACCGAATCGAAGGCGTTCCGCCCCCAGAAGAGCGCGCTCTCCCGCATCAAGATCGTGGAAAAGACGGCGCCAGTTCGTCCCGAGCCGGAGGCGGAGCCAGCCGTTCGCCGTCCCGCTCCGTCCCCGGCGCCCGCGGCGGCGGCGGAGCCTCGCCCGAAGCCCGCGGAGCCCGCGCGCACCGCGGTCGTCCCGTCCGAGCCGGACGCCGAGCCGCCTCCCAAGCCGGCTCTCCCCCGCAAAATCGTGCTGCCACCGCCGCGTCCGGCGCCGGGAAGACCTCTCGGCGGCAGCGCCCCGGGCGCAATGGCCCGAGCCGGCGCCGGAGCGGGCTCCCCGGCGATGCGTCCGACAGCTCCGTCGCGACCGATGGGCCCCGCCTCGGGAAGCCCGTCGGGGCGACCGGCGCCTTCGGTCTATCGTCCGACGCCGGGCGGGCCGGGGATGCGGCCGGCCGGGGCGCCGCTGCGCCCGACCGGACCGGCCGGCCGTCCCGGACCGACCGGGAGACCGGGCATTGGTCCGGGGCGGGGAGCCGCCGCTGCCCCGCCGGTCGCCGAGCGCGCCGGCACGAAGCGCAAGAAGGAAGACGAAAAGGACACCAAGAAGCCCGCCGCCAAACGGGGGGCGAAGCCGAAGATCACCGTCGCGGACGAGGTCGACCTGCGGGAGTTCGTCGGCGCTTACGAGGAAGACACCTATTCCGACATCACCCTTCCGCTGATCGAGAAAGCCGAAGGAGCCGAAGAGGTGGAAACAGTCGCCGAGGCGAAACCCGTCTCCAAGTCGGCGCTGCGCCGCGCCGCGAAGTCCACGCGCGCGCACGACTCGGGCAAGTTGCTCGAGTTCAAGAAGCCGATGCCGACCGGCCCGATCTTCCTGTCGGAGGGGGTCACCGTCAAGGAGCTCTCTGAGAAGCTCGGCGTCCTCGCGAAGGACATCCAGCGGCTCCTCATGCAGAGAGGAATCCTCGCCACCGTGAACCAGACGCTCGACGCCTCGACCGCCATCCAGATCGCCAAGGAAGTCGGAGTCGAGGCCGCGGTGGTCTCCTTCGAAGAGGAGCTCGAGCTCGCACGAACCGGTTCGGAGAGCACGGAAGTCACTCCGGTGACGACCGCCGCCCGGACGCCCCGAGCTCCGGTCGTGACCGTGATGGGCCACGTCGATCACGGAAAGACTTCTCTCTTGGACGCGATCCGCCAGACCAAGGTCGCCGAAGGCGAGGCGGGAGGCATCACGCAGCACATCGGCGCCTACCGGGTCGAAGTCCACGGCCGGCCGATCGTGTTCCTCGACACACCCGGTCACGAGGCGTTCACGTCAATGCGCGCGCGCGGCGCCCGGGCGACGGACATCGTCGTGCTGGTCGTCGCCGCGGACGACGGAGTGATGCCGCAGACCGTCGAAGCGATCGACCACGCGCGCGCCGCGAAGGTTCCGATCGTGGTGGCAATCAACAAGATCGACAAGGCCAACGCCAACCCCGATCGCGTCCGGAAAGAGCTCGCGGATCACGGGGTGCTGCTCGAGTCCTGGGGCGGCGAGGTCCCGTCGGCCGAAATCTCGGCGCTGAAGAAGCAGGGGATCGACCAGCTCCTCGAGCTGCTCCTGATCGTCGCCGACCTGCAGGAGTTGACCGCTCCCGTCACGGAAGAGGCCCGGGGCGTGGTCCTCGAGGCGCGACGGGAGGCGGGGCGCGGCAACGTCGTCACGGTGCTCGTCCAGTCCGGAACCTTGCGCGTCGGAGACGTCTTCTTCGCGGGAGCGGTGTTCGGCCGCGTGCGCTCGATGGCGGACGACCGCGGCAACCGTCTGACGGAGGCCGGACCGGCGACGCCCGTCGAGGTGACCGGGTTCGAGGATCTTCCCCAGGCCGGCGACACGTTCCAGGTCGTTGACGACGAGGCCAAAGCCCGTTCGGTCGCTTCCTTCCGTCAGCTGAAGGAGCGGGAGAAAGTGATGGCGGCGAGCCAGAAGCTTTCGCTCGACCAGCTCTTCAACAAGATCCAGGAAGGCCGCATCAAGGAGCTGCCGCTGATCGTCAAGGCCGACGTGGCCGGATCGGCCGAGGTTCTCTCGCAGGCCTTGAAGAACCTCTCCAACGAGAAGGTCAAGGTCTCGCTCCTCCACGTCGGCGTCGGAGCGATCAACATCAACGACGTCCTGCTCGCCTCCGCGTCGGGCGCGATCATCGTCGGATTTAACGTGCGGCCGGAGAAGAAGGCCGAAGCGGAGGCGGACAAGAGCGGCGTGGAGCTCCGCCTCCATACGATCATCTACAACGTGACCGACGAGATCCGAAAGGCGATGGAAGGACTACTCGAACCCACGCTGAAGGAGGTCGCGCGCGGCCGCGCCGAAGTTCGCAACACTTTCAAGGTCCCCAAGTTCGGCGTCGCGGCGGGCTGCTACGTCACCGAAGGATCGATCGGGCGCTCCTCCCAGGTCCGGCTGCTCCGGGACAACCGGGTGATCTATGAGGGAAAGGTCGCTTCGCTGCGGCGCTTCAAGGACGACGTCTCGGAAGTCAAGCAGGGATTCGAGTGCGGCATCGCGCTCGACCGCTACCAGGACGTCAAAGTCGGCGACGTGATCGAGGCATACCAGGTCGACAAGATCGCCGGAGTGATGGAAGCGTAGGTCGGAGGCATAGGGACAGACCACGGTTTCCTCGAGCTCGATAGACGACGAGCTGCGGACATGGAAACCGTGCTCTGTCCCCATTCGACATTCGATGGTTCTCGCCTACGCCGTCTTCGACCTTCATCTGCCCGGCTGCCGCGGGCTGAAGGAAAAGCGGATGATTGTCCGGAGCCTGAAGAGCCGCCTTCGAAACGAGTTCGAGGTTTCCGCGTCCGAGGTCGGATCTCAGGATCTCCTGGAACGAGCCGAGCTGGCAGTCGCCGCAGTCGGACCCGACCAGGTGCCGCTCGACGCGTTGCTGCAGAAGATGCTGAATTTCGTGGAGCAGAATCTCGACGGGGAGCTGTTGAATTACAGGAATGAGTTCATTCATGTGTGAATCTTCGGGTTGTCATCCCGCGGAACCTCCCTCCTTCGCATTCGCTCAGGACAAGCTCCGCGCGCGATCCCTCTCTTACTCAGGGAGGGATTCCTCGGGCCCGCGGCCCTCGGAATGACAGTCAAGAAGAGCGGATGAAGAAGGAATCCCGCCGCAGCCAGCGCGTCGCCGATCTCGTCCGGGCGGAGATTTCCAACCTCCTGCGGATCGAAGCGCACGACCCGGACGTCAAGTTCGTCACGATCACCGACGTCGAGATGCCACCGGATTTGAGGTCCGCCCGGGTGTTCTTCACGACCCACGGCGACGAGGCGGCTCTCGACCGCGCGGCCGCCGGGCTTGCGCGCGCGTCCGGATTTCTGCGGCGCGAAGTCGGACAGCGCTGCGGGCTGCGCTACGCGCCCGAACTCTTCTTCGAACCGGACCGCTCGTACGACCGGGCGGCGCGGATCGACGAGCTGCTGTCCCGGGTGCTGCCGGAACGCGAAGAGGAGTCGTGAGACCGGCCGATCCGTTCCGGCGGGGCTTCCTCGTCCTGATCGACAAGCCGACCGGGCTCACCTCCCACGACGTCGTCGAGCGGGTGCGCCGGGCGGTCTCGCTTCCCCGTATCGGTCACAGCGGAACGCTCGATCCGATGGCGACCGGACTCCTGCTCCTGTGCGCGGGGGAAGCGGCGAGGCTGCAGGGCTTCTTCACGCTGATGGACAAGTCCTACGAGGGCGTCATCCGGCTGGGCCGCGCGACCACGACCTTCGACCGTGAAGGCGAAGCGGTCGGGCCGGAGCGCGATGCCGCGGGAGTGCGGCGCGAAGAGATCGAGGCGGCGGCAAACTCGTTCCGCGGCGAGTTTCTGCAATCGCCTCCCCCGTACTCGGCGAAGAAGGTCGGAGGGCGCAAGTTCTACGAGATGGCGCGCAAGGGCGAGAGCGTCCCGGTGATTCCGAAGAAGGTCCGGGTCCGAGAGCTCTCCTTCGGCGAGATGTTCGACGGGCGGCTGCCGTTCTCGATTTCCTGCTCGTCGGGGACGTACATCCGCTCGATCGCGAGTGACCTCGGCGAGAAGCTCGGCTGCGGAGCGCACCTGGAGTCTCTGCGGCGCACGCGCATCGGGGACTTCCACGTGAGCGAGGCCGTCGCGCTCGAGCGCTTCGAGAAGATGGGGCAGGCCGAGCGCCTGGAACTGCCGCACGCCGTTCCGCTGTCGCGCGTGCACTTTCCGTTCGAACGGGTCCGTTTGGCTTCGCTCGAGACCTGGAAGATCCGCAAGGGGCAGTCGATCCCGGCGCGTGGCGTCGCTTCGAAGGAGGGAGACTGGGTGGCCCTCGTCGGACCCACCGACGAAATGGTCGCGCTCGGGCAGGTCAGCCCGATCGGAACCCGCGGAATCGCGCTGATCCGACCGAAGCTCGTTCTGGCGGAGTAACGGGAACTGCTGCGGGTGCAGGTCCGCAGGACCTGTCCCCGCGACGTGTTGGACTGATGCGGGTGCAGGTCCGCAGGACCTGTCCCCGCGACATTCCTGTGCTAGGCTGTCCGATTGAGTAAAAAGTGAGAGATGAGAGAGTCGGAGGAGAAGTGAACGTCACGGAGCATCGAACGCAGAAGCCAACGATCGTTTCCCAGTACCGCACCCACGACACCGATACGGGCTCGCCCGAGGTGCAGGTCGCGCTGCTGACGAACCGGATCGCCTACTTGACCGAACACTTCAAGGCGAACGCGAAGGATCACCACTCCCGCCGCGGTCTCCTGAAGCTCGTCGGGCGCCGCCGGCGCCTGCTCGACTATTTGAAGGCTGAAGACCCGGAGCGCTATCACCGGCTGATCGAGCGCCTCGGCATCCGGAAGTAACTCCGCGCGCCGGACGGGCGACAGCCCGTTTCGCCATCCCCGGCGAGGGGAACGTCAGCCGTTTTTTCTCGCCGACCGGTTCCGCCGGCGGCCGCCCACTACGAGAAGGAAAGACCATGATCCACAATACCTCGATCCCGATCGGCACCCGATCCCTCGACATCGAAATTGGGAAGCTTGCAAAACAGGCGGACGGCGCCGCCGTCGTGCGCTACGGAGATACCGTCGTGCTCGCTACGGCCGTCTTCGCCAAGGAGCCGAAGGAGAACGCCGAC
>DASXSX010000265.1:0-2861 GCA_036505815.1 Thermoanaerobaculia bacterium | reverse complement strand
GGGCGAAAAAACCCGCTGGCGGAGGACCAGTTCTTCCCGGGCCATCTCGGCCGCGCCGCGGAGGACGAGGCGATCGAGCGGCTGCGCTCGACGCCGCCGGATGCCGTCGTCTTCGTCAACGTCCGGACCGCGGGGCACGGCCGGGTCGCGTTCGGGAAGGATTACCTCGAACGGCTCGACGGCTTCGTGCGCCAGAACTTCCGGCCCGCGGTCGCGTTCGGCCCGGGAGCCGGGACGGGTCCCCGGATCGGAGACCCCGGCTTCTTCATCGAGATTCGCGTGCCGGCAAAGCGCCCGTGAGGCTCGACCTCGCCGTCGCGCGGCGGTTCGGGCTGTCGCGGCGCGCCGCACGCGACGCGGTGCGAGCCGGGCGCGTGGAGGTCGGGGGCCAGGTGCGGGACGAGCCGGGGACCGAGGTCGCGGACGACGCCGACCTGCGACACGACCCGAACCGGCCCGCGCGGCGACGGGTGCGAACCCGGCTGACGGTCCTCGCCGAAGACCCCCTCTTCTTGATCGTGGACAAACCGGCCGGACTGTTGACCGTCCAGACCGCGAAGCACGAGGAAGACACTCTCTTCGCCCGCGCGCTCGCGTATCTGCAGCACCGCTACCGCCGCCGGACGTGGATCGGGGTCGTGCACCGACTCGACAAGGAGACTTCGGGAGCGCTCGTCTTCGCGCGGACCCGCGGCGCCCTGCGCGACTTACGGGAGAAGTTCCGGGCGCACTCGATCGAGCGGGAGTACGTCGCGCTGGTCGAGGGGAACGTCCGCGGCCCCGGAACGTTCGACGCGCCGCTCGTCTCGGACCGGGGCGACCGGCGCCGCGGAGTCGCCCGTCCAGGCGAGCCGGGCAAGCGCGCGGTGACTCGTTACCGGCCGCTCGAGAGCTTCGGAAGGGCGACCCTCGTTTCGGTTAATCTCGAGACCGGCCGGACGCACCAGGTCCGCGTGCACTTCGCATCGGCGGGCCATCCGGTGATCGGCGATTCCATCTATCGCCGCGGGGAGAAGGCCCCGCCGGTCGACGTGCGCCGCCAGATGCTCCACGCCCGCGTCCTCGGCTTCGAGCATCCGGCGACCGGAGCGCCGGTCCGCGCGGAAGCGCCGATCCCGGAAGACTTCGGCAAGGCGATCGAGGAGCTGCGGCGCCTCGACAAAAAAAAGCCCCGACGAAGTCGGGGCGGTTAAGACGTGACTGGGGACAGACTTAAGTCTGTCCCCGGATATCCGCTATGCAAGAACGACGACGACCACCCGACGGTTCTGGGCCCGGCCCTTCCGCGAGGTGTTCTTCGAAACGGGCTCGTCCTCGCCGTACGAGATCGTGGACATGCGGTTCAGCGCGATTCCCTGCTTGGAGAGGAACCGCCGCACCGCTTCGGCCCGAGCCTCACCAAGGGTGTAGTTGTACTCTTTGCCCCCGCTGGCATCGGTGTGACCCTGGATCTCCAGGTAGACGTTCTTGTTTTCGCCCTTCAGCTTCTCCGCGAACTCCGTCAGCTTCGCCTGAGCTTCCTTCGAAAGCTCGTGGCGGTTGACCGGGAACTTCACCGCGTCGTCGGAAAGCACCAGCGAGAAGACGAACTTCCCTTCGGCGAGCTTGCCCGCCGCCTCGGCGCGCTCCAAAGCGTCGCGCGTCGACTTGTCAAGCTCGGCAAGATGCGTGTCGTGCTCGCGAACGCGCGTCTGCGCCGCCTCGACCTGGGTCTGGACCTCGCTGATCCTCTTCTCGGACGCGGCACTGCTTTTGGAGACCTCCTGCCCGACAAAACGCTTGGTCGCGCAGCCGGAAAGGCCGACGATCCCCACAAGAAGAGCCCCGACCACCAGGAAACGGTTGGAACCTGTTCGGAACCTCATGAACCCTCCTTTCGTTGAATGTTGACCGATGCCGAGGCTTCGGGCGCCGTGCCCCGATAACCCCGGCGGGTCCGAACGAGCCAATTCCCCTTCTTCGTCACCGAAACGAATACGACCCGATATTTTAGCTCACCCCTCCCGGAGGGAGAGAAACCCAGAATGTACTGTTTTCGGACCTCAGAATTGACCTTGGCCGCGAGCGGCCTCAGGTCCTCGTCTCCACCCACCAGGTACATCTTTCCCCCGCTCGCGACCGCCAGCATCTTCAAATTCTCGACGAAGAGCTCCTGGCGCTGCTGCTCGGTCAAGAGGTCGTACATCACATTCTTCATGCCGAACGCGTAGACCGGCGTCGACACTTGCTGCAGGATCTCTGCCATCTTCTCCGGCGTCAGTTTGCTGGCGTTGTCGACCCCGTCGGTGAAGAGCAGAATCGCTCGCTTAGCGTTCTTGCCCTTGAGGAGCCTGGGAGTTGCGGCGACGGCGTCGAACAGAGCCGTCTGACCTCCCGCGTCGAGCTCGTCGAGCGCCCGGAAGAGCCTGCCGGAGTTGGAGGTGAAGTCGGCGACCATCTTGACGTCTCCCTCGGAGAACGCGAAGAGCGCGAAGTCGTCCCCCGGCAGCCGGCCTGCCACGATCGACCGGATCGCACGCTTCGCGTTGTCGAGCTTTCCGGCGAGGTCCATGCTGCCCGACGTATCCACGAGAAACGCCATGGAGACCGGCGCGTTGTCATCCCGCTCGAACGTGTCGATCTGAATGGGGATCGTGTCGACCCGAACGCGGAAGTCCTTTTTTTCGAGGCCGTCGACGAAACGGCCCTTTTTGTCCAGGACGATGACCGGAAGGAGGACGTACTCGGATTCCGCCGTCTCGGTGTAGCTGGGAACCTCCTCCTTCTGTTGCTGCTGCGGGGGCCGGGTCGGCTCCGGCACCGGCTTCACGGTCGGTGGCGCCTGTTGGGCGAGCGCGGGCAGGGCGACCAGGAAGAGAAGC
>DASXSX010000264.1:0-4835 GCA_036505815.1 Thermoanaerobaculia bacterium | reverse complement strand
GCGACAACTCCGAGATCGGGATCCTGTGAAGGTCCTAGTCACCGGGGGCTGCGGTTTCATCGGATCGAACTTCGTCCGGTACCTCTTCGAGTCGCGCGGCGACGAGGTGACCGTCATCAACCTCGACAAGCTGACCTATGCAGCGAATCCGGCGAACCTGGCCGACGTCGCGGGGCGGCGGAACTACCTCTTCGTCAAGGGGGACATCGCCGATCCCGACGTGGTCCGCCTCGCCATGGACGGCTGCGATGCCGTCGTCAACTTCGCCGCGGAGACGCACGTCGACCGATCCCTGCTGGGAGACGCTTCGTTCATCGAGACGGACGTGCGCGGCGTCTTCGTGCTGCTCGAGGAGGCGCGCCGCCGCGGCATCGAGAAATTCATCCAGATCTCGACCGACGAGGTCTACGGCTCGATCGCGAACGGCTCGTTCCATGAGGATTCGCCGTTGAACCCGCGGAATCCGTACGCGGCCTCCAAAGCGGGGGGCGACCGTCTGGCGTATTCATACTGGGCGTCGTACGGCCTGCCGATCATCGTGACGCGCGCGTCGAACAACTACGGGCCCTACCAGTACCCGGAGAAGCTCATCCCTCTCTTCGTGACCAACGCCATCGAAGGTCATCCTCTGCCGCTCTACGGCGACGGCCGCAACGTGCGCGACTGGCTGTACGTGAAGGATCACGCGGCGGCGATCGATTTCCTGCTCGACGCCGGAGAGCCCGGAGAGACCTACAACATCGCCGCCGGAAACGAGGCGGAGAACATCGACATCACCCGCAAGGTCCTCGCGCTGCTCGGAAAGCCGGAGAGCCTCATTCGGTTCGTGGACGACCGGCCCGGCCATGACCGGCGCTACTCGCTCGACGCCGGCAAGCTCGCGCGCCTCGGCTTCCGCTCGACGACGCCTTTCGACGAGGGCCTCGCGCAAACCGTCCGCTGGTACCGGGAACGGGAAGACTGGTGGCGCCCGATCAAGGAGAGGGACGCTGCCTATCAGGAGTTCTACCGGACGCAGTACGGCGACCGGCTCACGACTTCCTCGGCGACCGCGAAGCCGCCGGGGTGATTCGGGCGCCGATGATGCAGCCGCCCGGTCGCTCAATGGCTCCGGAAGCCGCCGTCGTCTCCGCCGAGCCCCAGCCGGCAGTCCTCGCGTCGCCCCGTCCAACGCCGGAAGAGCGCCCGCGCGTCTTGATCACGGGAGCTTCGGGAATGCTCGGATCGGACCTGACCCCGGTGATCGCCGGCGGCGGATACGAGGTATATCCGCGCCCCCGCGCGGAACTCGACGTCACCGACGTCGAAGAGGTCGCGCGAGCGTTTCGGCAGGTCCGTCCGCAGATCGTGATCAACTGCGCGGCGTTCACCCGGGTGGACGCCTGCGAGAGCGACATGGGCGCTTTCGCCATCAACGCGGACGGGGTCGCGATCCTCGCGGAGGCGTGCGAGCGCCACGGGGCGCGGCTGGTGCAGATTTCCACCGATTTCGTCTTCGACGGTGAGAAGCAAGCACCCTATACGGAGAGCGACGAGCCGGGTCCGCTCTCCGCGTACGGCCGGGGAAAGCGCGCCGGAGAGGAGGCGGCACTGCAATCCCCGGCAGCGCTGGTCGTGCGCGCTTCGTGGCTCTTCGGCCGCGGCGGGTGGAACTTCGTCGAGGCGATCCTCCAGCAGGCGGAGGAGGGCAAGCGCGAGCTTCCGGTCGTCGAAGATCAGAAGGGCAGGCCGACCGCGACGACGGACCTCTCCGAAGCGATCCTGGCGCTTCTCGCGCTCGGGGCATCCGGGATCTTTCACTTCGCCAATCGCGGTGAGGTGACCTGGTTCGAGTTCGCGCGCCAGGTCCTGGCTCTCGCGGGACACCCGGAGGTCCACGTTCTTCCGACGACTTCGGCGGCGCTCGCGCGCCCGGCGCCGCGACCGGCGTACTCGGTCCTCGACACTTCGAAGTTCGAGGCGCTGACCAGCCGGACGATCCGGCACTTCCGCGAGCCGCTTCTCGAGTACCTCGCGCAGCGGGCACGGCCGGAAGCGTGAGCGCGATTCCTGTCATCCCGAGCGGAGCGAGGGATCTCATCCGTCGCGAAAGAGATTCCTCGGCCCTTCGGGCCTCGGAATGACAACGAAAGAATGACAACGAAAACTTCGGGCCTCGGAATGACAACGAAAAGAGTTCCAGGCTCGGAATGACGACTGAAAGGGCGATCACCGCGGCAGAGTGGAAGCGCAAGACGGTCCACGCGACGACTGGCCTTTTCGCCCTTTCCTTCCGATGGCTCGACTGGAAGGCGGCGGCGGTCGTCGCGCTCGCCGCGCTGCTCTTCAACCTCTTCTTGATGCCGCGCGTCGGGCGTGGGCTCTATCGCGACGCGACGAGATCCCGCGACCCCGGAATCGTGGCTTACGCGGCGATGGTCCTCGCTCTCGTTCTCCTCCTGCGGGACCATTACTTGACGGTGGCCGCCGCGGTGTGGGCCATGATGGCGTTCGGCGATCCGGCGGCCGCGATCGCCGGTGAGCTCATGGACGGCCCGACCCTCCCTTGGAACCGCTCCAAACGATGGATCGGCCTCGCCGCCAACTGGGCCACGGGCGCGACGGCGTCCATCCTGGTCTTTTGGTTCGTCTCGGCTCGGCCGCTCGAGCTTTCAGCCGCCTGGCTGCTCCTCGCCGGCGCCGCGGTCTACGCGTTTCTCGAGTCGGTCCGCGCGGGGATCGACGACAACCTCGTCGCCGCCATCCCGACCGCTCTCTTTCTCATCCAGCTCGGCCGCTGGCCGGAGGCGCCGCTCGCTCCGCTCCACGCGGGGGGACGGCTCGCCACCGCCGTCGCGGTGAACGTCGCGGCTGCTCTCGTGACCGGCGGCGCTCGTCTCGTCTCGCGCTCCGGCGCGGTCGCTGGAGCAATCGCCGGCTTTCTCGTGATGGCCTACGGCGGTTGGGCAGCCTACGCTCTCCTCTGGTGTTTCTTTCTCGCGGCCACTGCGGCGACGAAGTGGGGCTACCGTGAGAAGCACGCCGCGGGCCTGGCACAGGCCGACCGCGGCCGAAGGGGAGCGGCGAATGTCGCCGCCAACTGCCTTGTGCCGATCGCCTTCCTCGTTCTGGGAGCGCCCCCAGCCGCCTTCGCGGGAGCCCTCGGGGCCGCGCTCGCGGACACTCTCGGCACCGAGGTGGGAACCCTGTTCGGTCGGCATCCCCGCTCTCCACTCACGTTCGAGCGGCTCGCTCCCGGAACTCCTGGCGTCGTCTCCCGGTCCGGAACCGCCGCCGCGTTCGTCGGCGCGTGCGCAATGGCGCTCGCCGCCTGGATATTCGGCTGGTTGCCTCGCGGGCTCGTGATCGCGGTTCTCGCCGGAGGATTTCTCGGCGCGTTTTCGGAAAGCATTCTCGCGGACCTGGGGCGGCGTTTCGGATTCCGCCTGGACCACGAGTTCGCGAACGCGTTCAACACGTTTGCCGGCGGGTTGATCGCGCTGGAGATCGCTCTTTCTCTGGAGAAGAGCTCGGTCTGGTGGCCGGTCCAGCCCGGATGAAGCACTGGCTGCGGCTCGCTCGCCCCTTCACGCTCTTTCCGCCGCTCCTGGGCATCCTGTCCGGGGCGGTGTGCGCGTTCGGCTCCGCGCACAATCCCGACGTTTCGCGGCGCGTCACGTGGCAGATCGTGCTGACGGTCGCGATCGGGTCGCTCTGCGCCTCGGCGATGAACGCGGCCTCGAACATCGTCAACCAGATCGCCGATCTCGAGATCGATCGTCGAAACAAGCCGGAACGCCCGCTCGTGACGGGCGAGGTCTCGATCCAGAGGGCATGGATTGTCGCTGCGATCCTCTACGCCGCTGCGATCCTGCCGACCTGGGTCGTCGTCCCGTACCCGTACCAGTCGTTCGCCGAGCGGATGAGCGCACCCGCTGACCTTCACGCGGCCTTCTTCATCTACTGCATCGGCGCGCTCGCGACGTTCGTCTACTCGTTTCCCGCGTTTGGCCGATCGAAGCGCCACTGGTTCTGGGCCAACTTCACGATCGCGGTGACGCGCGGGGGTCTTCTGAAGGTCGCCGGCTGGTCGTTCATCGCGTCGGTCGCGTTGTGGGAGCCGTGGGCGATCGGCGCCATCTTCGCGCTGTTTCTCCTGGGCGCGACCTCGACGAAGGACTTCTCCGACATGGCGGGAGATCGCGAGCACGGAGTGGTCACGCTGCCGATCCGCTTCGGCGTCTCCGCGGCGGCGCGGATGATCGCGCCGTTCTTCGTCGTCCCCTGGCTACTCGTGCCCGTTCTCGCCGCTCTTCCCGACCCCGATCGTCCCGGCGGCTTTCTCCTGACCGGCAACCGGACGTTGCTGACCATCCTTGGAGCCGTGCTCGCGGTGTGGGGCCTCTACGCGGCGAGGCTGCTCCTGCGCAATCCCGACGAGCTCGCGCGCACGGAAAACCATCCCGCCTGGACTCACATGTACTTACTGCTGATGAGCGCTCAAGTCGGATTCGCCCTGGCGTACATGGGGTCGGGTCTTCGGTGACGGGGTCTCCTTTCCTTTGCGCGGCAAAGTGGCAAGTGGAGACCTGACCCTCAAAGTGGCAAGTGGAGACCTGACCCCATCGGTCCTCGGACCTTCGGTCCTCGGGATGACAGAGAGAACGCTACAATCGAAGTGTGAATCCCGAAGCGTCCGCCGCGCAAATCCCCCGGGAGCCCGAGGATCTGCGCGTTCGCTGGCGCGGCCTTGCGCTCACCTTCGACGAGCCGACGTTGAACCGTCTGGTCGCTCGGCTCGCGGATCGGATCCCCGACCTTCAGGATCTGAAAGTCCACGTGACGCCGGGAGAGCT
>DASXSX010000263.1:0-17091 GCA_036505815.1 Thermoanaerobaculia bacterium | reverse complement strand
CATCGGCGTCGACACCCACCTGGAAGGACCGCCCTACAACACGCCCGATGGCGGTGCCCTGTATGTGTTTCGCTACGACGGGACGGTCTTTCCCGGATTCCCGCGCTTCATCGACCAGACGATGATGTCCTCACCCGCCGTGGGAGACATCGACCTGGACGGAAAGCCGGAAATCGTCGTCGGGGGTGGCGTCTTCTACGGGGGCAACGTCGGCCGGAAAGTGTATGCGTTTCGGTGCGATGGAACGTACCTTCCGGGCTGGCCGGTGAGCGTGGAGGGGCAGGTCTTCGACTCGCCCGCTCTGGGGAACATTGAGGGCGACGCTCGCCTGGAGGTCGTCGTCACGGACGAAAACGCGAACGTCTATGCGTTCCGGGCGGACGGCAGCCTGATATTCAAGACGAAACCGAAGAGCTTTTTCGGCACGAGTTCGAACGCCGACAACCCGATCATCGCCGACGTCACCGGGGACGGAGTTCCCGAGATTCTCGTCGCAACGAACACCGAGATCGCGGTGCTCACCGCGTCGGGGGCGCAGCTCACCGACGATGGCTCGCACGACGGCCGCAAGTCGTACTACATGGACACGGCCGCGTCCGGCGCGGTCGTGACGGACCTCGAGATGGACGGGAAGATCGACATCGTCGCGGCGAGCGGCACTCCTTTTCCGACTCCCACGAGCGGAAAAGTCTACGTCTGGACGCCGGGCCCGATCGGACCTGCCCCCTGGCCGGCGTTTCGGCAGGATCCCACGTCCCGCCGGGGCGTCGTGCCCGGCACGCCGCGCTGTCAAGCTCCGGCGCCGCAGCAGTTCTACACGATCACCCCGTGCCGTGTCGTGGACACCCGGAATCCGAACGGTCCGCTGGGCGGCCCCGCCTTAGCGGCCATGACGAAGCGGGATTTCCCGATCCGCGGAAATTGCGGCATCCCCGTGACGGCGCGCTCTGTCGCCTTGAACGTGACCGTGACGGGGACAACGAGCTTCGGAGATCTCCGGGTCTATCCGTCGGGCGCTCCGCCGACGACGTCGAGCACGATCAACTGGTCGGCCGGACAGACCCGGGCGAACAACACCATTCTCGAGCTGGGCGCGTCTGGAAGCCTGACCGTGTGGTGCGTGATGTTCGCGGGTTCGACGCACGTGCTCTTCGACGTGTTCGGCTATTTCCAGTAGCCCTCGCGACTCGAGTTCCGCCGTCGAAGCGAAGCGCGGCCTTCGCAGTAAGATCGGATCGAACTGCCCTTCTTGAAACGTCAGCCGACCGATTCATCCCGCGGAGCGGAATTCGCGTGGACCATCCTTCTCTTTCTCGTCGCCTGGGGTGTGCAGTATTTCGTCGTAGTGACTCGGAGGATCCCCACGAACGCCGACCAGGCAATCGTCGGTCTGATGGCAAAACACATCCTGGACGGCAAGGGACATCCCGTCTTTTATTACGGCTCGACCTATGCCGGCTCACTGGAGGCCCACTTCGTCGCTCTGGTCTTTTCGATTCTCGGTCCGTCGCCCTCCGGCTACCGCTTGGCGATGGCCGCCCTGGTCGGCGCGACGATGCTCGGTGTTTACATCCTGACCCGGTCACTTCTGGGATTGCCTGCCGCTATCTTCGCCCTCGGATATCTCGCTATTCCTCCCTTCTTCTTCCTCTACAAAGGGCTGACTTCGGACGGCCACTACAACTCCTTCAACCTGTTCGCGCTCCTTGCCGTCGCGTCGGCGCTCCGAATCGACGCCGATCTGGCGGAGGGCCGCCGGCGGCTCACCCTCTTTGCCGCGCTCGGTTTCATCCTGGGGATCGGCTGGTGGACCAACCCGATCACCCCCGCCGTCTCCATTCCGGTTCTTCTGTGGCTCTACGTCCGGCATGCGCCGCGCCCGACGGCCGTCACTCTCGTCCCCGTCGCTTGTGGCGCGGTGGTCGGGAGTGCACCATGGTGGATTTGGAATATCCGTCACGGATTGGCGAGCCTCAAGGCGCCGGAATTCGGCACGCTCCCCGTCTCTGGGGCAATCCACAATCTCGTCGGCTTCTTCACGACTTCGCTGCCGACCCTTGCCGGGGGCATGGAGCCGAACACCATCCCGCAGTTCGCACAGGAGACCTTTCCCTTCTCCCGAGTCCTGTCGCTCGCCGCGATCGGTCTCCTCCTTTTCCCCGCCGGCGTTCGCTCTCTTCGAGGAGACCGGCGAAGCGGATTGCTTCTGCTGTTGCTCGCCGGTCTCCTTTTCGCTGCGTCTTTCTCGCAGAGGTCCGTCGTCAGTGAGCCGCGATTTCTCTTTCCGTTCTACGTCGTCGTGCCGCCGCTCATCGGGGCGACGCTCGCCGGCTTATGGCGGCGAAGCCGGACGATACCGTTCGCCGCGGGTGTCTTCGCGCTCGCGTGTCTGGACGTCGCCAGCATCATGAGAGCCCGCGTGTCCTTCCGGAACGTCGACAACGAGGTCACGGGGCCTCTCGATTCGTTAATCCGGCTCTCCCGAGGGGCGGGCGTGCGACGTCTGTACGCCGACTACTGGACCGCGTATCGCGTGAGCTTCGAATCGCGCGAGGACGTCGTCGCGACGCCGATTCCCGGCGAGGAGCTCGTCCGATATGGTCCCTACCAGGACGTGGTCGGTCGCGACCCCTCCGCGGGATTCGCGCTCCTTCCGCCGAGATCCGGCTGTTTCGAGAGCTACCTGCGCGAAAGAAGTCTCCCCTTCGCGCACTTCGACGCCGACGGTTTCCGAGTCTTCTACTCTCTTCCGCCCGCCGTGCTCGACTTCGTCCGAAGCCGCGGCGCGCTGCCTCTCCCGGCCGAGGCCTTCCGCGTGTCGTGGGAGCTCGGACCGCATCCGACAGTCCTGCGTACCGGGGGCGAAGCGACCGCGCGGGTTGCGTTCCGAAACATCGGCCCTTGCCCGTGGCCGCAGGCGGTCCATCTCGGGTTTCACTGGAAGCCGACCGAGCCCGGACTGCCGGCCATCTTCGAAGGGGGGCGCGCGATTCCGAACCGTCGCATTCAGCCGGGAGAGCGCACGGAGGTCGAGGTCTCTTTGAAATCACCGGCCGACCCGGGTCGTTATCTGGTCGAATACGATCTGGTGTTCGAACAAGTCGAGTGGTTTGCGACCCGTGGAGCCGCAACGGCGCAAGTCGCGGTGAGAGTCCAACGGTGACGGAGGAGCGAGAACTCGAGCGAGTCGCGGCCCTCTGGGACCAGACCGCTCAGGACCGGGTCGCCAATCCTCTTCAGGGTTGGCTCGATTCCTCGATCGTCCTGGAAAGCTACGTTCAGCCGCGGGTCTCCGGTTCACCCCACGTCAACTGGCTGGTCGGGCTGATCGAGCGGCTCCGGATACCGAAGGCGGCGCGCTGGCTGAGTCTCGGTTGCGGTCCGGCCGGAGTGGAGATCTTCATCGCGAAGTTACATCTCGTCTCGTCGATGGTCGCACTGGACTCTTCTCCGGTTTCGCTCGACCAGGCGCGCAAGGCGGCAGCGGCGGAGGGGGTCGTCAACGTCGAGTTCGGCCAGGCGGATCTCAACCGGCTCGAGCTGCCGCCCGCTGCTTACGACGTCGTCTTGATGAACATGTCCCTCCACCACGTCAAAGAGATCCGTTCACTGCTGTCGGAGGTCTCTCGCACGCTGCGTCCCGGGGGTTTCTTCCTGACGAACGAATTCGTCGGGCCCCGCCAGTTTCAGTTCACCAACCTGCAGCTCTCCCTCGTCCGGAAGCTGCTCGCCGCTCTTCCTCCGTTCTGGCGGCGCGACTCCGCGACCGGAGAGATCAAGTCCGAGTATCGCCGGATGCCGGTCGAGCACTGGAACGTGGCGGATCCTTCCGAGGCGATCCGGTCGGATCTCATCCTCTCGGAAGTGGGTCGACACTTTCAGATCCTCGAGCGCATCGACTACGGCGGCACGATTCTGAATCTGCTGCTGGAGCACATCGTCCAAAACTTCGACGCCGCGGACGAGAAGGACGTCGCGGTGATCCGTCTGCTCGCCGCCGTCGAGAGCATCTTGATCGAGGCGGGAGTGATTCCGAGCGACTTCACCGTGATCGCTAGCCGGAAGCGATCCCGGGTGCCGGGATTCCTGCGAC
Source organism: Thermoanaerobaculia bacterium (assembly GCA_036505815.1). Lineage (GTDB taxonomy): Bacteria > Acidobacteriota > Thermoanaerobaculia > UBA5066 > Gp7-AA6 > Gp7-AA6. Next base: position 12,998 of record DASXSX010000263.1, on the reverse strand, counting down.
AAGCGCTCTCGCGCTGAGTCGGTCTGCCGGTGTCGGGGAGAGGAACGGGCGGCGAAAGGCGGCCATCCGGCAGAAACTCTCAGGATCATGAGCAGCCGTTGCGAGGAGCCGGGCGGTGGGTTGACGGCCGGCAGAAACGCGAAGTATCCAGGCGCTGCGGGAACGATCCGGCCGGGGAGCCCCGTTCGGGAAACCCATACCGCCAGGTCTTCTCGACGAGACGCCAGGAGCGCAACCCGACCGGCATGCGCCGACAACTTCCGGCCGTAGCCGTAGAAGTCGTAGGACGCCTCGTAGGGCACGGCGCGGATCCGTTCGCGCGACAGAAAATTCAGCGGATAGACCGCCCAGTACTCTCCGCAGACCCAAGCGACCCGCTCCGACTCCAGGAACCGCAGAAGCGCCTCGTCGTGGCGTTCGTTTTCCGTCCAGAAGATCCGCTCGGCCGTTCCCGGCCAGTAGTACCCCGAGAGATGAAAAGCGAGGACGACGCCGGCGGCGAGACCGCCGAGCCATCGACCGGTTCGGGCTGCTCGGAGAACGAGAAGCCCGAGCGATGCTGCGACGACGAAATAGAGCGGCAGCACGTAGCGGACCGTCGGCCCTTCGACCTGCCCGGGACCCGAAAAGACGAAAAGCCCGGCGACGGTTATGGCCACCAGCCCGAGGAGGAGTAGCCCCTTTCGAGCGTCCTGCTTGACGGCCGGAAGACCGCCCGCGGATGGAAGAAGCGCGAGTGCCAGAAGCTCGACGGCCGCCGCGGGCAGCCTCAAAGCCGCCTCGAGGCGGGTCACCGGCTGGGGCGGTCCCAGGGGATTCAGCCCGACGAGGAGCTCGGGAACCGTCTTCGTCACGAGACGCCGCGCGGTTGCCAACACGCTCGCGGACGCGGGGGCACCCGCGAAGTTCTGCCGTAGGGTCGGCATGCCGTAGCGGAGGTTGAAGAGGATCCAGGGCGCGGCGCCGACGGCGAATCCGGCCACGGCACCCAGAGCGAGGCGTCCTCGCGCCACGCCCCCGCGGCGAAAGAACAGAAGCCACGCGAGAGCCGGCAGCGTGCAGCTCAGAGTCAACGCCGAGTTCCACCAGCCCAGGCCCGCCGAAACCCCGATGGCGAAACCCGCCCACCCACCACCTCCACGACGGGCGGCGCGAGCGGCAAGCCACAGGGTCGTCACGCAGAAGAGGACCGTCTCCGGGTAGCTGTTCGGCATGTAGGTCCAGGCCAGGTACGCCGGGGAGGGCAGGGCCATGAAAGGCAGCGCGAGAAAGGCGACTTCGGTGGAGAACAGCTCGCGCAGGAACTGGAAAAAAACCACGAGAACGAGACAGCCGGCGACGAGCGGCGCGAGCGACACCGTCTCCCTCGAGGGGCCGAGAAACGCGAAGGCCGCGGCGTGCAGGTAGGCCTCGAAAGCGCCGATCTGGTAACCCGAGAAGAAAACGACGAGATCTCCCCCGCGGATCGCAAGGGCCCGGAGAGCCATGTTGAGCGAGTCCGCGTCGGCCGCGAACTTGTGAATCGGAAAAGCGTAAACAGCGCGAACGCTCGCTCCGAGGAGAAGGATCACGAGCGATCCCAGAAGAAACTCGGTGGAAACGAGACGGTCTGGATTGCTCGCCCCATCCGAGATCTTCGATCTCCTTGCCAGCCGCTCGCGAATGTTCCGAATCGGGCTCTCTCCCCCCGCGGCCATGGAGCGCGTGTTCAGAAAGGTACCAGAGCAAACAGATCGCTCGACGCGACGGCCCTGGCGACCGGGATCTGCGTGAGCTCGCTCGAACGATCGATCAACCGATAGGCGTGATCGGCATGGTCGGTCGCGAGGACCTCCTCGGGAGAGTAGAAGACGCGGTATTCACCGAGAAAGTAAGAGACCCACTCTCGTCGAGGAACGAAAGGCTCGGAGACCACGATCCGGGCGGAACGCCCGACGGAGCGGGCGAGGTCCGGGAGTATCCGAAAAGCCGGGTCGTATCCGGGAACCGCCCGGACCGCGCGTCGGACGACGTGCCGTGCGCTCCAAGCCGAGAGGGTGGCGATCAGGGCGACCGCGAGGATCGACGCAGCCTTCATCCAGTTGAATCGAATCGGTGGATGGCGAGAGGTGGCCGCGCGCACCGCGAGAAGGGCGAAGCAGAGCGACCAGAGGGGTGCGACATGCAGGAGACCCTTGGAGTAACCGTAGGGGAATTCGAGGAGCCGGTTCGCCAGGAGCCAGAGCGCGACGGGCGCGAGCAGCAGAAGAAGGATTCGCCTCTCGCGTCGGGTCGCCGCCAGGAAACCCGCTCCGAGCATCCAGAGCATGAGGGGCACCCCGACGACTCGCAGATGCCACATCAGCATGCCTCCGGGCGCCGGTGCATCGAGCCGGTAGGGCTCCAGACCGGCGATCACCCGAAGCGACGGGAAGTAGTGCACGTCTCCGAAGACCGTTCGCGAGGCGACCGTCGCCAGCGCCGGCGACTGGCGCGTCTCCAGCCCGAAACGGATCGACCGGGCGAGCGCAAACGGGTTCAGGGCGCAAGCGAGGAGCGCGGCGAGAAGGATCCGGAGCGCCGCTCTTCGCGCGCGGTTCCAGGAGCCAGCGAGGGAGAGGCCGAGGACCGACGCCAGGATCCAGAGGGGCGTCGTTTCGGGATAGACAGTCCAGGCCGCCGCCAGCGTCAACGCGACGGGGCCGATCGAAACGGCCCGGGGCGATCGAACCAGGAGGAAGAGAAAGAAGAGAAAGGCGAGGAAGAGAACGGTCGCAAGGAGGATCCCGGCGTGCTGGGTGTAGAGGCCGGCGATGAGGATCGAGCTGGACGCGGCCATCGCGACGGCCAGCAGTTGGCCCCAGGTCGAGCCGGGAAGGATCCGCATGGCGAGGGCTCCCGACGCGCAGATCACCAGGATCCCGCCGGCGAGGACGAGGACGGAATGAACCTCGTGCGCGCGGACGCCGAAGGCCTGCGCCAAAAACGCGAGTGGATACGGCGCGCCCGCGCGGAAGTGGGCCTGCCGCCAGACGGAGGGAACCGTCGCGAGATGGCCCTGGACGTCGGAGGGAACCCTCCAGCCGAAGCGTGCGATCGAGTCGGCGACGCTGCACTCCCACGCCGCATCGGTGATCTGGCCGAGGACCGCTCCCTCGCCGTGCTGTGTCAGCGGGTATCCCGCGACCACCGCGAAGAGCGTCGCGGCTCCCAACGTAAGAACAGTCCCGGTCTTGGGTCTTCGGAGACGCGCTCGCCGAACGCGAAGGGAGATCGCAAGGAGGATTGCCGAGAGCGCCGTCAGCGCGAGAGCTGCCGCCAGGGGGCGGACGCGGAGGGCCGCCCCGGCCTCCAGCGCCACGGCCAGCAGGGCCAGCCCGAGCAACGCCGACTGGAGAAGGGTCGGGCCGCTTCCCCACAAACGCACAGCCCCCCAACCCACGAAGGTAAGCCAGAGCAGAAACGCAATCACACGGGCGAGGAGGACTGCGCCGATCCTCTCCCAGGGCTCGGCCACGGGGCCTCGAAACGATCGGACCTCAAAAACGCGCGATCCGCACGAGACCCACTCACCGGAGCGGGAGCCCGCGAGAACGTCCACCGAATGCATTCCCGGTGCGACGTCCCGCAAGGAAACGGTCGCCGTCCATCCCGACCAGAGATAGTCGCTTCGAGCGTAGTAGCGTGCGACGTCCGGCCGGTAACCCGACAGCAGGACGTCGCCGCGGACGGAGCCATCGAGCCAAACATCCATGTTCGCGACCGGCGCACCCGAAGCCGGATCGGCCGCCCAGCTGATGAGCTCGAGAAAACCACCCGGTACGAGCCTCCCATTCATCACGTCGAGCGAGCATTGGACCGGGGGAAGCTTCGGAGCCTGAGCGGCCAGCACCGTGATCGGAGAGAGGTTTCCGAGGACAAGGGCGACGCGCAGCAAGCGCGCTCGGCGCCCGAGACTCACACGCCGAGGGCCGCGAGGCGTGCGGTGATCTTGCCGGCGGCGTGGTCCCAGGTCCACCTCTGCGCCATCTCGCGCGCGGCCGCCGCGCCTCGGGCCGCCGCCTCCCCGCGGTTCTCATAAACCCTGCGGAGCAAATGCCGAAGGTGCTCGGGGTCGGGGTCTGCCCACGAGAAGCCCTCGTAATAGGGGCACTTCGCGACCGCGGGGATCGTCTTTCGGACGCGCAGGAGGTACGCGATCCCCTCGTGGACGAACTCGGTGTGGGCGCCCCAGTCGGTCGCGATCGAGGGAAGCCCGCAGGCCATTGCCTCCATGAGAGGCATGTCCCACCCTTCCCCGCGGCCGGTGGAAACGTAGCAGTCGGCCGAGCGGTAGAAAGACCCGAGCTGGTAGTACGGGAACTCTCGGTTGAACAGGAACGAGACCTTTCCGCCCGACTCCTTCAACCGCAGTTTCGCGATCTCCTGCCGAACGTGCACCTGCGGATCCTTGTTGATGATCTTGCAGACGAGCCGGACCGGCTCCCCGGCCGTGAACTCGTCGTTGAAGACCTTCAGGAGCAGCCACGGCTCTTTGCGCTCGCCCCACTCGAAGCTCGAGAGAAAGACGAATTCGCCGGCCGGATTAGGAAAGCCTCTGACGCCCGGGTGAAAGTAGTCCGGATCGACCCCGAGCGGGATGACCGAGACCGGCCGCTTCAATCCGGACTCGCGGAATCCGCGCGCGTTGAACTCGCTCGGCACCCAGACCTCGTCCATGCGGTTGGCCTGCCGGACCCATTCGGGCGGAAAGCCGTCGACCTCGAGCATCGTGAAACCGACCTTGCGACGCCCCCGGTTCCTCCGGAAGACGTCTCCCTGACCGTAGACGACGGCGACCGGAGGCCGGACGGAGTTGCCGCGCTGCGCCAGCACGTTCAGAAGATAGTCGGCCGACTCCTGCGGCTCGGCGACCGGAAACGGCGTGCCCGGCCCGTACACGTAACGGTAGGTCACGCGAACCCCGGCGCGATCGAGCGCCCGGAGGATCTCGCGGGTGCTTATCGCATAGCCGGTCGGGAAGTTCATGATCGACTGCCACAGAAGGTCGCGCGAATAGCGGCCGTCGAGCGCCTTCGCCCACTTCTTTCGGAACACCTCTCGGCTCGCCAGGAAAATCGGGTTGAAGTCGTCGGTTCCGTGGGTCGAACCGTGCTCGTCGTGGACGAGCGTGACGTCGCCGCAGAGGACGACACGAAAGCCGGCCTCCCGCGCGCGAAGGCAGTAGTCCGTGTCTTCGAAGTAAGACCGGTAGTCCTCCGAAAGCGGACCGATCGCGTGGATCACCTCCCGCCGCAGGTAAGCGCAGGCGAAGACGATCCCTTCGACGTCCCGGGTGGCCGTGAGCTGGCCGACGTCCTTCTGAAGCGATCCGATCTGCTGACCCCACACGGTGTCGGAGAGGATGTAGGTGCCGGCGTGGAGCAGCCGACCGTCCGGCAGGACGAGCCGGCAGCCCACGACTCCGATTTTCGGGTCCCCGTGGGCGCAGGATCGGAGGCGCTGGAGCCAGTCGGCCTGACGGAACTCGACGTCGTTGTTCAGCAGAACGACGTCGGAATCCGGGTCGGCAGCGGCGATCCCCGCGTTGTTTCCTCGGACGAATCCGAGGTTCTGCGGGTTTCGCAGCACCCGGATCGAGGAGTAGCCGGCGAGCGCGGTCGGGGTCTCGTCGGTCGACCCGTTGTCGACGACGAGGACTTCTGCTCCGGAGAGGTCGGTACCGGAGAGCGAATCGAGACAGCGTTTGGTCAGGTCCCAGCGGTTCCAGGCCAGGACGATGAGCGTCACCTTGCGAGCAATCACGGAGTTTCCACGAAATCGGGCGGTGTCACCGAACGCCACAGCTCCTTCATCGTCTTCTCGACGTCGCCGGGGACGAGCGCCGTCGTCTCCCTCCAGCCTCGCAGCCCGAAACCGGCTCGGGGCAGCGGCGGAAGTCCGGCGGCGAAGAACGCCATCGTCAGGAGATCTTCGTCGCAGACTTCCCTCGTCAGCGACCGGAGAAGCGCCGAGCGCTCCGCGAGCCTTTTTTCGAGGTGGTCGACACGCGCTTCCAATCGCGCGATGGCCGCGTCTGCGTCCCTCACCACTCCCTCCCCACGAGCCGGCGAAAGAACTGAATGACGCGCCATGGGCGCGACCGCCGGATCGCGTCGTGGAACTGCACATAGCGGCCGATCTGCTCGCGGAGATCGTGCTCGACGGTCAAGGCCTCCTCGAGAGCCTGTTCGGCGCTCAACGCCCGCTCGATCAGTCGCCGCTCGCGCGCCAGGCTCTCGGCAATGGCGAGCCGGAGGTGCGCGACCTCCGCCTCGGCTTCCCCCAGTCGGCGCGCCTGCGCCGTGGGATCGGTCTGCCCGCCGGAAGGCTCGTTCCCAGTCATCGATCGGTGGGTGGCGGCGGCTCCCGGAGGCCCGGTCAGTCGGATGGGTCCCACCAGGGATGTTCCAGGGAGTCGACCGCGCTCGGGAGCGCCAGGCGATCGCGCATCAATACCCGCTCCTCCCGAGCACACGAAAAGTCGCTCGGACTTCCACCGGGTTCTTTGTCCGTGGCTCCGAAGGGGTCATTGGGCCTGTCTCCACGAGGCGGCCGGCCGGGCAGGCTCGAGGGCCACGCTCCCGACTCCCCTTCCCTTTCCGTTCGCCGGACCGCCGGCTGTCGCCGGCTTCCGCGCCGCCGAGTGCGGTACCCAGACCGTTCCCCATTTCTCCTCGAAAAGCTTGCGGTTGTGGTCGAAGAGGCTCTGGTAGTCGGCCGGCGAGAGGCGCGAAAAAGACGCTTTCATCCAATGGTGGACGAAGCTGTCCTCGGCGCAGACGACGCGATATCCCGCATGGCGGACGCGCAGGCTGTAGTCGTCGTCTTCGAACATGCCGACGCCGAAACGCTCGTCCAGAGGACCGACCTCATCGAAGACCGAGCGGCGAAGCGCGACGCAGAACATCGCGAGCATGGAAATGTCGAACGACTCGCCGTCGTGATCGCGAACGAAGGAAGCCGCCCACCGAGGCATCTGCTCGATGCCCGAATATCCGACCGGGACCATCGCCTCGTTGCCGATCGCGTTCGTGGCCGGGCCGACGATGCCGATCGTCGGATCGCGCCGGAGATGGCGGATGAGAGCGGAGAGCCAGCCGCGAGTCACGACGACGTCGTTGTTGAGGAGGACGAAGAAATCTCCCGAAGCCCGGCGGAACCCGAGGTTGCTGGCGCGCGCGAACCCCATGTTTTCCGGATTCAGGATCACCTCGAAGCCGGGCCAGCCGTCCCGAACCTCCCGAAGATACTCAGGAGTGCCGTCCGACGAAGCATTGTCGACGACGATCACCTCGAGGTTCGGCCACTCGGTCTGCGCGTAAAGGCTCTCGAGGCATCGGCGCGTCAACTCGAGATTGTTGTAAGTGACGACGACGATCGAAACTTTCGGGAACGCGGCGGCCACCCGTGGAGCCAGGCTCGCCAGGCGCGACTCCCACGTGTTTTCACGGGCGAACGATCGCCGTTCGGCGACGCGGCGCCAGTCGAAGGCCTCCAGGGCCGCGGTGATCTGCTCGTCGAACTCCGCGGCGTCGGAAGCCAGTCGGACGAGCGGGCCGAGCAGGACCATCTCCGGGAGGGGCACCGAGATCAGTGGCTTGCCTGCGGCGAGGATCTCGTAGGCCTTGACGGGATTCGTCGCCTCCGTCAGAGGGATCCGCTTGAACGGAATAATCGCGACGTCGAAGCTCGCCAGCCAAGCGGGAATCTCGGAGTAGGGTTTCTCCCCGAGGAACCGGACGTTGCCGAGCGTCCGCAGCCGTTCGACGTCCGCCGTGAACGTATCGCCGATCAGAACGAAGTCCCAGTCCGGACGCCTCTCGGCGAGATCGGCGACGAGATCGGAATCGAACCAGTCGGCGATCGCCCCGTAATAGCCGACCACCGGCCGCGACCCGTTTCGAACGGCCGAACCGGCGAAATGATCGAAGTCGCACGCGTTCCGCAGGACGAGCCGATTGGGGTTGTGTCGCGCAGCCTGTTGTTCGAGCTGGCTCGACGTCGTGACGACGAGGTCCGCGGCCTCGAAGAGCAATTCCTCCTGCTCGAGCATCTCCCGCCGGTTCGTCGAGAACCCGGCATGGTGGTCCATGCAGTCGTAGACGATCGGCCAGGCGTACCGCTCGCGGACGGCTATGGCCAGGCGGCTCCAGAAAGGAAGCTGAACGAAGATCGCCGTGGCACCCAGGCCGTAGTCGCGGCGAAGAGAATCGAGCGCCTCCATCAGCGCGTCGCGAGCCGCTTCGTCGAGAACGTCGGTGTAGACGTTGCACTCCGGGCCGCGAAGGGAGACCTCGAAGACGTTGGGACGCGCCTGGGTCACCTCGTAAAGCGCGCCGGACGTGCGGACCCATGGAGCGACGTAGAAAACCCGGTGGCCGGCCTCCGCGAACCGGCTCATCAACTGCTGCGGCCGCTGGAACCGGAAGTGCCAGTCGATGATGGGGAGACAGACGACGTCGAAGCGGTTGCCCTGCGCCCGGCGTGGATCGTCGCCGTCGCGCAAGCCGGGCGGTGCGGGCGCCGGGGGCGGCGTTGCGGGCGGAGGCGGCAGCGAGGATGACGGTGACTTCTCCCCCGGAGGAAGGCCGGCACGTTCTTCCGTCGCCTCCACCGCGGGCGCGGCAGGTTGTGCTCCGGATGCCGCCACGGACCTTTCGCCTCCTCCCGCGCCCGCCGGGGCGAACAACCGGCGAAGCAACCCGGTCACCCGCCAGTACAGGCATCCGATCTTCCAAAAGCGGGAACGATGGATGCGGACGAGCTCCTCGGACCTGTTCAGGGACGCGGCTTCCGCTTCCCGACGCCGCCTGTCGGTATCCTCGAGGAGAGCCCGAAGGTTTCGGATCTCCGTCTCCGCGGACCGTAGGCGCCGTTCGAGGCTCGCCTGGCGCTGCAGCTCGAGCCCGGCTTCCCGGAGCTGCTTTTCCCGGTCTTCCCGGCGCTGCCTCTCCGCCCTCAACTCGGCCTCGACGGCTTCTAACCGGAGACGTGCGGCCGGCAGCTCTTCCTCGATCCGGTGGAGGCGCTCGAGCCGTGCGCCCACGGCGCGCAGCTCTGTCCCGAGGTTGGCGATCTCCGTGCGGCCGGCGGCGAGCTCGTTGCGGGTGGTGGTCCATTCCGCCTGGAGATCGATTCCCGCGGGCGGACCTTCCGAAGCCTGTCGCGCTCCCTTCGAGGAACCGGCGACCTCCGCAATCGTGGATTGGAGATCCCGGATGATCCCGTCGCGCTCGGCGACCTTCGAGTGCAGCTCCGCCTGAAGATCCCGGATGAGCGCATCCCGCTCGCCGACCTTGTCGTAGAGCTCATCCTGGACCGTCCGGATGAGTCGATCCCGCTCTTCGACTTTCTCCTGGAGCTCCGACTGCACTGCCTGGATGATCTCGTCCCGCGAACCGACTTCCCGCCGGAGCGAGGCTTCCGCGGCCCCCTGCTCCGCGACCTGTGCACTCATCTGCTCGTGAATGGTCTCGAGAAGCCAGGCGACCTCTTCTTCGACGGAGCCGTCGATTCCGGGACGGCTGCGAGGCGGGCGACGCCGACCGCTTTTGTCCACCGCGGAGGAGATCGACCTCACGCGTGCCTTCTTTTCCTCCGATGCGAGAATCCAGGGCCGCACGAGGTTGCGAAGTCGCGGGTCGAAAACGAGCCTGTGGGGTACGCCGTACACGTCGAGAAAATTCCCCTCGTAACTGTTCGCGCGCCATTCCCGTTCGAGGTCACCCGATTCCTTCAGCCGTTTCCACCGACGCGCGTGCCAGCTCTGAACAGGGTCGAGCCCGAGCTCTTCGACGCGCCTGCCCTGCTCGACTTTCAACTCGAGAGCGGCTCGGGAGCGGAGGAGGGCGTGGAAGCAGACGATCTCGCCCGTGTCCATCTCCGGGCCGTCGACGCCGGTGACCGCGTGGTTGCCCATCGCGACCTCGACGGACGTCGAGGGACGGAAGATCCACTTGGGCTGATACATCATCTCGACGTACGCGAAGCGTCCCGACTCGACCCTCTCCCGGACCCGCTCGAGCGGCCCGATCGGTAGCGGGGCTCGTTTCGTCATCGACAGGAGGGCGTCCGGCGAGGAGTCGATCTGGTCGCGCCTCTGAACGAAGTTGAGAACCTGAGCTCGCAGGGCCCCCGCCTCCGAGTCGTCCAGGAGACGACGAAGGTCGCCTCCGGAGGCCCACCAGAACTCGTCCGCGTCGATCGGAAGGACCCAGCGCGCACCTTCCCGAACCGCTTCGCGAGCGAGCTCGGTCGTGATCTCGGACTGGCGATACGGGCCGTCATCGCGGGTCCAGCGAATCCGGCGGTCGGCGCCGAGCTCGCGCAGAACGCGATCGGTTCCATCGGAAGAGCCGTTGTCCACGATCAGAAAGCGATCGATCCCCAGCGCGAGGTGATGGAGGACGTTGATCCGGAGTATGTCCGCCTCGTTGCGGACGATCGATATTCCGAAGATCGTCACGACCCGCCCTCCCGAGCGGAGGCGGAGCCGCCCGACGCGGCCGCCGGCTCGGTTCCCTGCAACCGCTCCTGCAGATCCTGAATGATGCGGTTGCACTCTCCCACTTTCGCGTGGAGCTCCCCCTGAAGGTCGCGGATCACGCGGTTGGCCTCACCGAGCTTCGCATGCAGCTCCGCCTGGAGATCGCGGATCATCTGGTCTCGCTCGGCGACCACCAGACGGTTTCGGTATTTCGAAACGCTCGACTCGATCGCGGCGCGGTATCGATGACCGAGGTGGTCGTCCATGTCGAGGAGAAACCGGATCACCGCTTCCAGCTGTTCGACGGAGTCGAGGGCGGACCAGAGCCCACGCCCGTGGTTCCGATAGACCGCCATGACCTCATTCAGATAGCCGATCTTCCCACGTTCCGCGTAGAGGATGTAGAGAGGCCAGTCTTCCCACAGGCAGCCCGCATACCAGGAAGGCAACTCGGGCACGGCGCCCCGGCGCAGCATCGCGGAACAGGTCGCGATGAAATTCGTCGCGAAGAGATCCTCGACGCTCGATATCTCTTTCTGGTCGGCCGCAGTGTAGTTCGTCCCGCACACGGTGTCGTCGGGCAGCAGGACCGCCGCGTCATGGAAACAGATCGAGCACTCCGGGTGAGAGTCGAGAAACTCTGCCTGTCGCTGCAGTTTGAGCGGATTCGTCCAGTAGTCGTCGCCGTCGAGGAGAGCGACGTACTCTCCCCGGCACGCGCGAAAAGTCCGGACGAAGTTCCCGACCAGTCCGAAATTCCGCTCGGATGGAAGAACGCGGATCCGACCGGGGTACCTCTCGGCGAACTCCCCGACGATTTCGCCCGTCCGATCGGTCGAGCAGTCGTCGCCGACCACGAGCTCCCACTCGAAGTCGGCCTTCTGGGAGAGAACGCTTTCGATTGCCTGGGCGATGAACCGCTCGTGATCGTAAGTGATCAGCGAGACGCTGACCTTCATCCGGGTGGAGCCGCCTGCGCGAGATTGCGCCGCGCGTCCACGGAGCTTCCGCGCGAACGTCATCGAGCCGACGTACCGGACGTCGCTGTAGTCGGGGGGGCGGATCAGCTCCTCGACGAGCCGGGCCGATCCATCGTGGGTTTCCCGGCGGTAGCCGGGGCGCGAGTTGTGGACGACGAGGACGGCTCCCGGCTTCAGGAACGGAGACCAGCCATCGTAGGTCGTGCGGACCACCTCGTACGATTGGTCTCCGTCGATGAGCAGGAGATCGATCGGTTCCCTCCATTCGGGCAGCACGTCCTCGGCGCGGCCCGCGTGAATTTCCACCCACTCGCGGACGCCCGCCCGCTCGAGGTACCGCTCGAAACGGTTGCGGAGAGACGTTCCGTCGGATCCCCGGATGGCCCGGTAGATCGGGACCGAGAAGGCGTCTCCGGAAGCGTCGAACGGGTCGATGCAGTGGACTCTTCCGGAACCCCGGACCTTGCGCGCTCCCGCCAGAAGGACCGCCGAGCAGCCCAGAAAGGATCCGATCTCGACGATGACGGCGCCGTCCGGCAGGGCGTAGCTCTCCTGCGCGAGGGTGGTCGCCTCGTCGTGCCGTGTCCAGCCGGGAACGCGCCGCGACTCCCAGATGTACTGGCCCACGGGACCCCATCGGACGCGATCGGACACCAGGGAAAACGGCAGTGTCGGAAGCGGGTCGGGCCGCCCGTAGAGGTCGTGGTTGTAGCCCCAGCGCTGATACAGCTTCGTGCGCCGATACGCTGTCAGCAGGTCACCGACCTTCAAGACTTCTCTTTTTCGGAGAGCGCCTGAGGCGAAGCGACGTGGTCCCCGAGCGACCACCCGTGGTACAGCTCGGTCACCCAAGCCGAGGCCTTGTCAGCGGGGCGAACCGTCATTCGTTTCCAGGGCTGCGAGGATCCGGTTGCCGAGAGTTTTCGTTCCGTCGATGGCGGAGAAGAGGTCGCGTGCCCAGGAACAGCGCACCACTGCTCGACCCACACTCTTCAGCGATCTTAGCAGCTCTGGCGGTCCACTCGCGAGCCTCGTACGTGATGTCGGCCACCCAGAGCCGGTCCGGGCCGGGAGCCGTGCAGCCCCGCTCTACTAGAGCCGACGAACGAGGACGCGCTCCGGGAGAGGCCTCTGCGCGCCTTACTGCAGAGGCAAGTTAGCTGTTGGCGGCCCGTTGCCGGCCCCGTTGCCAGCAATCCGGTTGAAGCCATACGAGAGGATGCTTCCTCCGGTGGTAGCACTGAGCCCCGTACTGTTGTGAGCCACCGTCGAGCTAAACATACGGATAATGGCTGCCGACTGGGAATTGATACCGGTGGTGAGATTCCCGGAAGAGATGCTCTCATCCAGATTAAGTACCGAACCGGTGTCCGCGTAGAAGCCGTGGAAGTTTGAAGATGCGGACGAGTGGGAGACGGTCGCCCGTGCGCCAGAGGTGATAGCGAAACCGGCGTTGCCGTTGCTATGCATCCGCACGTGGTCGAGATCCACGGTCAACGTGCTGGCCGAAG
>DASXSX010000262.1:0-7178 GCA_036505815.1 Thermoanaerobaculia bacterium | reverse complement strand
GTCGCCGGCGAAACCCAGATGAGAGTGAAAAATCCGCTCCACCTCCGTAACCGAGAGGTCCCCCGACGCGAGAAAGGTCGTCCGGGCGGCAGCGCCCGTCTCGATCGCGCCCGCCGCGGTCAGCCGGCCGAACGAGCCGGCGAGCGCGACTGTTTCGAGCACGATCCCGCGCCCCGGCTCCATGTGGAAATGTGTCGAGAGACCCGAGACGATCGGCTCGGCGTCCGGAAGCGACAGGGTCATCTTCCGAGACGTGAGCGCGCCGCTGTAATGGTCTTCCCCAATCGCCGTCAGGTGGCCGGCGAAGTCCTCCAGCGCGACGTCGAGCTCCGCTTTGCGGCCATCGAGATCGAAGACCCCCTGTTGGATGACGACTTCGCCGACGCGCACTTTCAGACCCCCTTTGCGCGCGGGGCGGTTGATGCCGGCCGGAAGGTTCCAGGACCCGTCGGAGAACTGCACGAGAGAGATCTTCGGGTGCACCGCCCGAATGCGGCCGAGTCGGAGCTCCTGCCCCGACAGAGAAACTCCGCCGCCGATCGATACCTCGTCCGCCGAGAGAAACGGCTCCGGGCCGAGTCGTGGATCGTTGCCGATCCGGATGTCCGCGAGCAGGACGGAGGGGGGCAGGAAACGGACCTCGACCTGTCGGAAAGTCACCGGGCGTCCGAGGGCCGCAGAGAGTCTCGACTGCGAAAGCCCCTGGAAGAGGTTCTGGAATCGTTCCGAGTTCCACACGGCATAGCTCGCGAGAACGAGGAACACGACGACGAAGACGAAGAGCCGCAGCGGCGAGAGGTGAAGCGCGGGGTGGTGAATCTCCTGGCCGGGCGGGGAAGGTGCTTGTTCGGAGCTCACCTCAGATTCCCCAGTTCAATTTCTCGGCCAGGTTGCGGAAGTGGTCGGCTTCCGGAGGCCGTAGGAGCGTCACCGCGGACGAAGCCGGCCGAACTTCGACGGAACACTCCGGTCCGATGGGAAGTCCTTCCTGCCCGTCCAACGTGAGATACACCCCTCCCTCGGTCGGCGCATCGAGAACTCGAAGACCGATCACCGTGTCGGCCGGCACCACGAGAGGACGCTGCGACAGCGTGTGCGGACAGATCGGCGTGACGACGACCGCCGGGAGCTGGGGGTGGAGGATGGGTCCGCCCGCGGAGAGGTTGTAGGCCGTCGAGCCGGTCGGGGTCGCGACGATCACGCCGTCGGCGCGGAACTCGGCGACCGGACGGCCGTCGAGCTCGACGCGGAACGTCGAGATCCGCGCGAGCGCCTCCTTGTTCAAGACGGCGTCGTTCAGAGCCCGGAACCGCGCTTGGTGAGGACCGCCGGTCACGGCGACCGAGAGACGTAACCGCCGATCCTCCCGGAACTCGCCGGCGAGGACCTCGTCCAACCGCGAGAGCGCCTCCGACCGCGACAGGCCGGCTAAGAACCCGAGGGCGCCGACGTTCACTCCGAGAACGGGCGTCGACGTCGGAGCGGCGCGCGCGACCGAGAGGAGTGTGCCGTCTCCGCCGATCACGATTACGAGATCGACGGCGCGGGCGAGGCTCTCCCGCGGCACTCCGTCCGGGCGTCCGAGCTCTTGAGCGCTCTCGGAGTCGAACCGGACCTCGAGGCCGCGGCTTTCGAGTGCCGCTTCGAGCGCTTCGGCGAGCGAGAGAGCGGCTTTCAAAGTGCACTTGCAGGCGAGCCCCACCCGCCGGAATCGCGCCGGCGCCGGGCGCGGGGAGCGCGGACGCGCCGAGGCTCGCGACCCCTTCATCCCGCTCAATCTACACGAAAGGCGACGAGAAACTCCTCGTTGCCGCGGGCTCCCCGGATCGGAGATGGAGTCGAGCCGATCCACTCGAGCCCGAGGCGGCGACCGAAATCCTCCGCCTCGGCGACGACCCGTCTGCGGACTTCCCCGGAGCGAACGATCCCGCCCTTGCCGACCTCCGCGCGTCCCGCTTCGAACTGCGGTTTGACGAGGACGACGACCGCGCCTCCTCTTGCGACGAGCGGAGCGACGGCCGGCAGGATGAGCCGCGTGGAAATGAAGGACACGTCGATGGCTGCGAGCCCGACCGGCTCGGGCACGTGCTCGCGCGAGAGAGAGCGCGCATTGACCTTCTCGGCAACGACGACGCGGGGATCGTTTCGCAGCTTCGCGTCGAGCTGTCCGCGCCCGACGTCCACCGCGTAGACCTTCGCCGCGCCCCGCTGGAGAAAGCAGTCGGTGAAGCCGCCCGTCGACGCACCGACGTCCAGACAGACGAGGCCTGCCGGATCGAGCCCGAAAGCATCGAGCCCGGCGGCGAGCTTGACGCCGCCGCGGGAGACGTAGGGGTGCGGCGGCCCTTCGACCGTGACGTCCGCGGTCTCTTCGACCGGCGTACCGGCCTTGTCGGCACGCCGGCCGGCGACCGCCACGGCGCCGGAGAGGATCATCGCCTGAGCCTTCTCCCGCGTCGGGGCGAGGCCGCGGAGGACGAGCAGCCGGTCGAGCCGGATGCGGGCCACGTTCCTACTCGAAGGTGAGGAGGACCTTGAGCGAGCCTTCGGGATCGGCCGCGCGCGCGAACGCTTCACGGGCGCCCTCGATTCCGAAGCGGTGGGTGACGAGGTCGGGAACCGTGACCCGCCGTGAAGAGAGGAGCGAGAGTGCTTCCCGCATGTCCTCGGGCCCCGCGGAGTAGGACGGCACGATCTCGACCTCGCGGAAGTACAGGTCGTGCGGCGAGATCGCCAGTCGCTCCTCCGGCGCCGCCATCGTGAACGCGAGGAGCGTCCCGCTCGGGGCGACCGCTTCCAGCGCCGACTCGATCACCGAGGCCTTCCCCGGTCCGACGAAGACGAAGTCGAAGCTGCCCGATTGGGTAAGAGGGGCGCGGGAGACGTCGATCAGGTCCGTCGCACCGCTCCTCTTCGCAAGGTCGAGGCGCGAAGCGACGCGGTCGGCTCCGGCGATCGTCGTGGCGCCCAGGGATTTCGCGAGGCGGATCGCGAGCTGCCCCGTCGTCCCGAGACCGACTGCCAGGAGAGACCGTGACGGCGAATAGCGTCCGCGCCGAAACGCTTTCACGACCGTCGCGAGCGGCTCGACGAAGGTTGCCTCCTCGTCGGTCAGCGCGGGAGGCGTCTTCAGAGTGTCCCGCGAGAGGTGCGCCGCCGGGATCCGGACGAGCTCCGCCATGCCTCCCGGATCGAGGCCCGATTGCCGCCACTGCCGGCAGTGGACCGGCCGGCCGTTCCGGCACGCCTCGCACTCGCCGCACGGCGCGTGATGGTGCGGGACGACCCGATCGCCGGGCGCGAAGGCATCGACGCCGGTGCCGACCTCGACGATCTCGCCCGCGACTTCGTGGCCCGGGACGCTGCCCGCCTTCTTTCGAACGTACCAGAGCAGCAGGTCCGAGCCGCAGATTCCGGCCGCGCGCGTCCTCATGAGCGCCTCGCCCGGCCCGATCAGCGGGACCGGTACCTCGACGACCGAGACAGAGCCGTCGTCCCCGATTCGAACGGCCTTCATCAGAAAGGATTATTGACGAACTGCGCGTGAGCCGGGACAGTCGCCCGACGAGGAAGACAAGCAGTCGCCGCTCACCTGCGCGGGGGCGAACTGTGCTGGTTCTCTACCCAGCCGTTCAACTGGTAGTTTCAATCCACGCCCCCGCACGGGGGCGAACGATCGAACGCCTTCGATGCCCGCGATGCCGCTTCCGAGAGGCCGGCTCAACTCTCCTTTCGGCGCACGGTCCTGTCCGCCGTCGCGTCCGCGAGCCGGACCTTCAGCCCCAGCTCTTCACACGCAGCGAGCACCCTCTGCGGATCGACGGGTTTCAGCCACGAGTCGAGCGGAAGCGCTTTCGTCTTCTCGTAGTGCGCCTCGCGAACGCGGTGGATCCACTCGAGTGATGGTGACTCCAAACCCTGCTCTCCTTCCATATCTCAGACCTCCTCGGGGGAAACGATTTCGATCAACGGATATCCGAGTCGGACATTCACGCTGTGAACAGCGCGCCGGGTTCTGACGTTGACCAGATGGCGGAAGTTCCACGACACCAGAGCATCCACGTGACTCGCGCTCGCTACCGCCACGTGCCGCAGGTCATTTCGATAGCGTGCCGGCACGACCTGAAGCGCTTCATAAGATGAAAACAGATTCCTGCTTTCGTCGCTTTCGAGGACGAGCTCGAACTCGATATCCGTGAGCGCGTCGAGGATCGCCTGCCTCAGGTGATCCGGCGCTTGCTCCAGCTCCTCTTGAACCACGTTGGAGATCACTCCGATGTGATCGCGCGTGGCGATGCTCTGCAGGACCGCGCGGCTGGCTGCCACGCGACGGGCCTCTTCCTGGTCGAGCACTGCACCGAGAACAGAAGTGTCCAGATAAAGCCTCACGGCCGATTCTCAAGGATGATCTTATCGGCTTACCGGTCTGTGTTCGGCGCAGAGAGAACCCGAGACACGGGCTTTGTACTCAGGCCCGTACGGAATCCATCGCTGGCACTACTGCGTACCGGATCCCTTCGCGGCGCCTCTCTGCCGCGAAGAATCGCGGGAGATCGGAGAGACTTCCGCGATCGGTCACGAGCGGCGCCGGATCGATCTCTCCCGAGGAGAGCATCCTCATCGCCTCGCGCGCTTCGTCGGGGGAGTAGTGGAACGAACCGATGAGCGAGATCTCGGAGTAGTGGAGGCGCACGGCGTCGTAGGTCACCGTCGCGCCGGGGGCGCAGCCGCCGAAGAGGAGCACCTTCCCGCCCGGGGCGACGAGATCGGGCAAGAGCTCCCATACGGTCTCGTCGCCAGTGCAGTCGACGGCCGCCTCCGGCGCGCCGTGGGCGCGGTCCCGCGCCACCTCGGGCGGCTCGCGCTCGAGGTCGACGACCCGCGCTCCGTATCGGCGCGCGATCGCAAGCCGGTCTTCCCCGCCGCGGGCGGCGACGATGGTCGGGACGCCGCGCGAGCGTGCGGTCGCGGCCCACAGGAGGCCGAGCGCGCCCGCTCCGTAGACGAGGAGCCTTCCGCGCGGGCGACCGAGCCGGCTCCAGCCGTGGAGGACCGACGCGAGCGGATCGACGAAGGCGGCGGTCTCGTCGTCGACGCCGTCGGGAACGCGATGGAGGTTTCGAGCGACGACGGACGCCGGCACGCGCAGGAGCTCCGCAAAGGCTCCCCACGTCCGGTCGCCGTGTCCCGTCGCGCAGAGGTTCTCGAAGCCGCGGCGACATTCGGCGCATCGGCCGCACGGCCCGGAGATGCCCGGCACCACACGGTCGCCGGCGCGAAAGCCTTCGACCCCCTCGCCGACTTCCGCGATCTCGCCGCACGCTTCGTGTCCCATCGTCACGGGAAGCGCGATCCGAGGGTGTCCGCGCGCGAGCAGCTTCCGATCCGTTCCGCAGGTCAGGGCCGCGAGCACACGGAGGACGACTTCGCCCCGTCCGGCGCGCGGCGGCGGCACGTCGCGCGCCTCGAAATGCCCGATTGCGGTCTGGACGAATGCGCGCATCAAAAGAAGGGTCTGCTAAGACCGGCGCTCGGCGACGAATCGCGCGAGCTCGACGAGGCGTCCGCCGCCCCCCGGGAGCTCGCGGGCTTGAGTCATCGCCTCCTCGACCTTCTCCGCGAGGATTTCCCGCGAGCGGTCGATCCCCCAGACCGCGGGAAAGGTGAGCTTATGCGCCTCCGAGTCGGTCCCCGACCGCTTTCCGAGCGTCGCGGCGTCGGATTCGACGTCGAGCAGATCATCCTTGACCTGGAACGCGAGGCCGAGAGCGCGGCCGTACGCGTCGAGCCTCGATAGTGCGTCGTCGGAGGCAAACGCATAGAGCCCGCCGGCGGTCGCGGAGGCCCGGATCAAACGGCCCGTCTTGGCTTCGTGGATCGAGAGCAGCGTCTCGGGCGACCGGAGACCCTCCCGCTCCGCTTCCAGGTCGGACACCTGGCCGCCGATCATTCCCTCACTTCCGATCGCCTGCGTGACGACCTCCAGGACCTTCAGCTTCACCGCGGCGTGGCGTGGTCCCTCCGGATGCCGCGCGAGGACCGCGAGGCCGAGCGTGAGCAACGCGTCGCCGGCGAGGATCGCGACCGCCTCGCCGAACACGACGTGGGAGGTCGGCGCGCCGCGTCGCAGCGGCGCGTCATCCATGGCCGGAAGGTCGTCGTGGATGAGAGAGTACGTGTGGAGGAGCTCGAGCCCGCAGGCCGGCGCGAAAACCTCGTCGAGGGGAGCTCCGAGGACTTCGGCCGCCGCGAGGCAAAGAATCGGGCGAAGGCGCTTCCCTCCCGCGAAGAGACTGTGCCGCACCGCGCGATGGAGTGTCCCGGGCCAGCAGGACTCGGCCGGCACCAGCCGTTCGAGCTCGGAGTCGATCTCGGCCCGGCGCGCGGAGAGGTACTCGGCGATGCTCCGCTCAGCCGCGGTCGTCGTCGTCGGAGTCCTCGCCGGTGATCGACCCCGCCTCGAAGGGAACGGTCTTCCATTCCTCGCCTGACTCCTTCAGGACGAGCTCTACGGACTTGCCGACCTCTTTCAACTTCGCGTCGCAGAAGCGGGCGAGCGCCATTCCCTCCTTGAAGAGCTCGAACTGCTTCTCCAGACCGAGCTCGTCGGATTCGATCTCCGAGACGATCGCCTCGAGGCGCTCCATCGCCTCTTCGAAGCTGCGCTCCTTTTTCGAAAAGCGCGCGGTCATGGTTTGTCCTCCGTCGGCTCAGAGAAGAGCGGCCCGAAGCCGTCGTCGGTCGTCCGCGGCGGCCTTGGAGGGGGCGCGCCTCGGACGATCGCGCGGAGCTCTCCCTCGTGGAGGCGCACCCGGATCCGCTCGCCCGGTCGAACCGACGACGCCGAGAGGAGCGGAGATTTCGTTCCCTCCCGGTAGGCGACCGCATATCCGCGCGCGAGGATCGCAAACGGGTTCACGAGGCCGAGCTTCTCCTCGCATTCGCGAAGATCTCCGATCCGGCGCTCCAGCGCGCGGCCCATCCGGTCCTCGAGCTGCCGGCGCCGATTCCCGGCGGCATCCATCTTTCTGGCGAGCTCTGCCACGCGGGGGAAGGCGGTGAGCGCGCGCCGCGCGTTCTCGAGTCGCGCGGCGTCGCGGGCCGGACGCCGCTCGAGCGCCCCCTTCAACGCCGCGAGGCTCTGGGCCACGCGCTCGCTCCGCTCGCGCAGCCTGTAC
>DASXSX010000261.1:0-25020 GCA_036505815.1 Thermoanaerobaculia bacterium | reverse complement strand
CGCCGTCGGGGGATTTTTCGACGCCAGCAGGCGGCGACCCGCCTGATACCCCGCTTCTTCCCGGAAATCGCCGGCCATCTCCAGTTCTCTCGAGCGCCGGCCGGAAAGCGACCGCATGGCGTCGCGATATCCGCGCAGGCGCTCCGAGGCGTCCCGGTTGCCGACCGGCCCGGCCAGGTGCGCGATGCGGCGGTGTCCGAGCGAGATCAGATGATCGACCATGCCGCGCGCGCCGCCGTAGTTGTCGATGTCGATCGAGTCGAACAGCCGCCCGTCGCTCGCGCCGTTGACGAGAACGATCGGAACTCCCTCGGTCGCATTGGTCTTCAAGGTCCGCGTATCCACTTCGGGAGACATCACGACCAGGCCGTCCACCCGACCGCGAGTCGCGCGCAATACCGCTTCGATCTCGGCCCGATCGCTGTGCGAGCCGGAGACGAGGAGGTGGTATCCGCGCTCGCGGGCGCAGGAATCGATCCCGCGAATCAGCTCGGAGAAGAACTCGCCGTGGACGTCCGGCAGGAGAACACCGAGGGTGTTCGTCTTTCGGGTGATGAGACTGAGCGCGGCCCCATGCGGAAAGTAGTGCAGGCGGTCGACGACCGCCCGGATCCGGCGCTGTGTTTCCTCCCGGACGGGCCCTTTGCCGTTCAGGGCGCGGGACACGGTGGCGACCGACACGGAAGCCGCTCGAGCGACCTCGCGGATGGTCACGCTCACCGGCCGGGACTCCGGAAACGCCCGAAGGGACGAGGGAAGCTCCGGCGGGGAGCCTGCAGAAAACTCGCTTGTGTAATCGTTTACATCGCGCCTACGGCGCTCTTCTAACGCGGTCTCCGGGTAGAGTCAAGCAGCGACGCGACGGAACGCATCGGGAGGTTCGATACGCGCGCGCGCGCTCCCTCCGAATGTTTGGATCTTCGGAGCCGAGACGGCGAGGCGCCCCCGAAAGGTTCCGGCGGCGATGCGAGGGGCAGGCTGGTGAGGTGAGGATTCGACGCTGTCCCCGGCTCTCTGCACGATGCGAGCCAGAAAAGCTCGTCCCTTTGATTTGAACGAGTTGGGTCGCGGACGAATTCAGCCCATCCGCGGAGCTCGCCGGGCCATCTGACCGGCGGTCTCGCCGCCGCGCTCCCGGCTCGGCTGGATTCTCATCACCCAGTGGCAGAAATCGCACTTCACCGTTCCATCGAGCTCGATCACGGTGCTGTTGGACCGGCCGCAGTTCCGACAGTGCCAGTTCCGTGTGGCGTCTTTCATAGACACTCGCTTTCTCGCCGAAGGCCGGCGACGGGCGCGTGCCGGACTGGCTAGCGGGGGCCGTCGGAGGGATCGGAAGGACTTCAGCTTATCACGCGCCGGCGGGTCTCGAAGCCTCGAAGGCCCGGTTGGATGGAACTTGCCGAAATGCGGGTCTTCCGCCGAAAGGCGATGTGGCCCGGTCATTGCGGAATCGCGCACCTATACTCTCAGCCGTCTACGACGGAGTTGGCCTCCCGCCTCGCGAGCGTTCGCAGTGAAGAAGATCTTTTTCGGCCCCGACTTCCACGTTGCCGCCTGGCTGCCTGGAGCTCTGACCCTCCTTCTTCTGCTGCCCGGCATCACGCGACCTTTCTGGGACCGTGACGAGGCGCAGTACGCCGCGATCGCGAGAGACATGGCGTACACGGGTCACTTTTTCAAGCCCGAGCTCTTCGGAAAGCCTTATGCCGAGAAGCCTCCTCTCACCATCGCGCTGACGGCGACTTGTTTCCGATGGCTCGGAGAGAGCGAGCTCGCGGGCCGCCTCCCCCACGTGCTCCTCTTCGCGGTCTCCGCAGTCGTGCTCTTTCTCATCGGGCGGCGGCTCTTCGACGCACGCCGCGCGTTCTTCGCGGCGATGATGCTTCCGACCTCCCTCCTCGGAGTTCTGAGCGGCCGGCTCCTCTTGACCGACTCGGCGCTTCTCTTCTTCTCACTGGTCGCCGTCTTCTTCCTCTTGGACGTCCTGGGAGAGCGGCACGACGTCCGGGCTGCCTGCCTCGCCGGAGCGTCTCTCGGCCTCGGCATACTGACCAAGGGACCGGTCGCGGCCCTGGTACCGGGACTCTTCGCGGTCGGTCATTCGCTGGGAAACGGTCCACTCGATCGCGGAACGCGAAGACGGCTCCTCCTCGCTGTCGCGGTGGCCGTCGCCGTCTCCGCCCCCTGGTTCCTCTTCCAGTCCATCGAAACGCATGGAGAGTCGGATCGCTCCTTCTGGCTGCGGGAGAACCTGGCGCGATTTCTCCAACCCCTCGACCGCCATGGCGGTCCGGTCCTGTACTACGTCCCCGTCCTGCTCCTCGGCTTCTTTCCCTGGAGCGGTCTCCTGACCGGCGTCTTCAGCCGCCGCTCTCTCGCGATGAATCCGGTCGGCTGGGGACTCTGGGCGTGGGGCGGCGGCGTGCTCTTCTTTTTTTCCCTCTCGGCGACCAAGCTCCCGAGCTATCTGCTGCCGGCTCTTCCGGCATTCGCTCTCTTGATCGCTCGCGCGGCTTCTCCGGACTCGGCGGGTTCACGGGCCTCGCGATGGCTGACGGCCGGCGCCGGAGGAAGCCTCTTTCTCGCGGCTGTGATCTTCGTGTCGCGCGTGGAAGCCCCGGGCAACGTCATCAAGGTGCTTTGGCCCGTCGCCGCCGCGACGCTCCCCTTTCTCGCGCTTCCTCTTTTTGCAACTCGGCAGAGATTACCGGTTCGCATGCTCCTTCTCGCTCTCGCGTGCGCGACGGTGCTGTCGGTGTTCCTGCCCCCGATGCTCGACGGCGCGCGCTGCTGGGCCCGCCTGGGCCGTCGGGCCCGGATCGAGCGACTGGCTACCGAGGCGGTGGGAACGGTGCGGACGGCCGAGCCGGCTCTGCGGTATTACGTCGACGGGCGAGGGACGAAGACCTGGCGGAGCCGGGAGGAGATGATTCGTCTCGCCGTCGCGAGTCCCGATCAGTCCCTGCTCGCCTGTCTGACGGCGACGGATGCCCTCGCGGCCGCCCGCGACCGCAGAGTTCGCCTTCGAATCCTCGCTCGTGGATTCAACGCCCTCGAGGACGGTCCCCACGAGACGATCGACCTCTGCCGCCTGAGCGCGCACCGGATGGAACGGGCCCGACGCGCGCACACGCGGGCGGACGTCTCGGAGCGGTCCTCGCTCTAACGGCTGCCGGACTTGGTCGGGTCGAGCGTTGCCAGAAGCTTGTTCAGGTCGTCGGCGTGCTCTTCTTCGTTCGCGAGGATCTCCTCCATCAGCCGCCGCGAGGTGATGTCGCGGTCCCCGAAGAACCGCACGATCTCGCCGTACGATTCGATCGCGATCCGCTCCGCGACGAGATCCTCGCGAATCATGTCGATGAGGCTGCTCCCCTCCACGTACTCGGAGTGACTGCGGGTCGCGAGCCCCTCCGGGTTGAAGTCCGGCGCCCCTCCGAGCTGCGTGATCCGTTCCGCGATCCGGTCCGCGTGGCCCTGCTCCTCGTTGGCGTGCTCGAGGAACTCCTCTGCGACTGCCTGCGCGTGAATTCCCTGCGCCATGAAATAGTGGCGCTTGTACCGGAGCACGCAGACGATCTCCGTCGCGAGCGCTTCGTTCAAGACGGCGACGACCTTCTCCGGGTCGGCCCCGTAGCCCTGCGTCACGGCGCCGTCCTCGATGTGCTGCCGCGCCCGCCTGCGAAGCTCCTTCACGTCGCTCAGGAACTCTCCCCCCACTCCGCGTTTTTTGTCTTTCGAAGCCATCTTCTTCTCCTTCAAATGATGTCACGGCCCGGGCGTCGTCGTCGTCTTTGGAACCGCCCCGGTCGTCGCCGGCGCCGGAGCTGCGGGAGCCGGCGTGCCCTCGATACCGAGAACGAGTCCCGCGGGCGTGCGGAGAACCACAACCGGGGTGGTGTCGGGAGTCGGCGGCGCGGGCTCGGGAGAACGCATTTCGGTCGCGTGCTCGGAATGTTTTCCTTTCGAACAGCCTGTTGCAAAGGCGCACAGCGCGGAGACGAGCAGCGCCCACGCAGCCGGTTTCACCTTTTCCCGGGATCCGGGCCGGCGGGCACGGACACATTTTGTCGCTGGACGCGTCGAAGCGCTGACCGAGTTTGACGCGTGCCGCGCGATCCGGCAATGCAAATCATTGAAATGCAACGAAGAGAGATCGCGTCCCCTCATGGTACGGGGTTTGATCTTATCGACCCCCAAGAAGAGTGCCGGCATGGGAGTTCCGGCATGGGGGGGAGCTGAAGGGCTCCCCCCTTTGTTGTTTGCGGCGGCGGACGTCAACGTGTTCTCCGGCCGAGGCGAAGCGGCTGCTGCGAAGCGGCCTCATCCTCTTCGACGAAACGTGAGAGCGATCCCAGGTTCCGGCGCTCCCCCGCAATTCTCAACCGAAGGGAATCGCCCAGGTCCTCTTCTTCAAGGACGCGAAATGCCGCGCGCGAGGCCGCGATCGCGCGGGCGTTCGAGTACGGGATCTCGAGCGTGAACCGATCGGGCTCCGGCCGGGCGCGGGCCCGGATCCCGCGCTCGAGCGCTTCCATTCCCTGTCCGGTCAAGGCGGAAACGCCGATCTCGCCGCGGGGAGGCCACGCTCCGGCGACGTCGGTCTTGTTCCAGACGGGAACGATGCGTTCCGGCTCGACCCCGAGGTTCTCGAGAACATCGGTCGCGACTTTCCGCTCCTCGTCGACGCGCGGAGAGGAGGCGTCGAGCACGTGCAGCACGATGTCGGCGTCGCGGATCTCTGCGATCGTCGAGCGAAACGAAGCGACGAGGGAGGGCGGGAGCTTGCGGACGAAACCGACCGTGTCGACGAAGAGGACGCCGGAGAGGCGGGGGGACGCGCCGCGCGCGCTCTTCGAGTCCAGCGTCGCAAAGAGACGATCCGCCGCGTACGCGGACTCGCGGGTGAGCCGGTTGAAAAGAGTGGTTTTGCCGGCGTTCGTATAACCGGCGATCGCGATGACAACGCGTCCGGCGCGCGACCGGCGGCGGACCTGTCGCGACGTCTCGATCTTGTCGAGGTCGCGTCGCAGCCGAGCGATGCGGTCGCGGATCTTGCGGCGATCGAGCTCGAGCTTCTGCTCTCCGGCGCCCCGGCCCCCGATCCCGCCCGCGAGCCGCGAAAGATGCCCGTACCGACCCGCGAGCCGCGGCAGCAAGTACTGGAGCTGCGCGAGGTCGACCTGCGTGCGGGCCTCGCGCGTGCGGGCGTGCGACGCGAACACGTCCAAGATCAGGCCGGGCCGGTCGAGCGCCGTGATTTCCTCTCCCCAGCGCTTTTCCAGGTTTCTGACCTGACCCGGCGTCAGCTCATCGTCGAAAACGACGAGGTCTGCATCGTCCTGCCGCGCCTTCTCGCCGATCGCCTCGACCGCGCCGCGGCCCACGTACGTCGCGGGGTCGGGAGCGGATCGCTCCTGTACGACGCGCCCGACGACCTGCCCGCCCGCCGACTCGACGAGCCGCTCGAGCTCGTCCAAGTGCTCTTCGGAAACCGATCGCGGGAGCGCGCGCGAAGAGACGCCGACGATCACGACCCGCTGGCGCGGGAGAGCGTTGCCGCCGGAGCGTTTCAAATCAGCTCAGGGGAAATCGGAATGCCGGGGGGACGTCGGCCGCTTGTCGAAACGGGAGATCACTCGGCCGGATGGTAAGATCCGCGGCGCACAGTGTCAAACCTCGCCGCGCGCGAGCTTCTTCTCGCCGCCCGACTCGACCGGCTTTCCCGCTCCTACGCCCCCGCGGCCGGCGAGACCGACCCGATCCGGTCGCCGGCGAGCTATGAAGCGCCGGAGGACCGCGAGGTGGCGGCCTGGATCGCGTCGGCGTTCGCGTACGGGCGGGTCGAGACGATCCTGTCCTCGGTCGACCGGATTCTCGAGGCGCTCGGTCCGCGGCCTTCGGCCGCGCTCGACCGGATCGGCGATTTCCGCGGTTTCGGCCGGGAAGAGCTCGGCGGATTCCGGCACCGGTTCCATTCCTCGATCGACGCCTCGGCCCTCCTCTACGCCATCGCGCGAACGCGCGCGGAGGCCGGCTCGGTGCGCGCCTTCTTCGAGCGCGAGTACCGGCCGGAGGACCGTGACGTCGGTGGGCTCCTCTCCCGCGTGACGCAGCGGATTCTCTCCTTCGACTGGCGGCCGGCGGTCTCCCGCAAGACGCTGCCGCAGGATTCCGCCGCGCGGTTCTTCTTTCCCGACCCGGCGAGCGGGTCCGCGTGCAAGCGGTGGAACCTCTACCTGCGCTGGATGGTGAGGAAAGACGCGCTCGACTTCGGGCTCTGGAACGGGATTCCGACGAGTCGGCTCGTCATCCCCACCGACACGCACGTGCACCGGGTCGCGAGGCGCCTCGATCTCACGCGCCGGAATGCGGCGGACTGGAAGACGGCGCGCGAGATCACCGACCGCCTGGCGCGCTTCGACCCGGAAGACCCGGTCCGGTACGACTACGCGCTCTGCGAGATCGGCGCAATGGGGATCTGCCGAACGACGCTCGCTGCTTCGAAGTGTACCGAGTGTCCGCTCTCCGAAGGTTGCCCGGCCGGCCGGCGGCGCCTGCGCCTCCATCGCATAGCGCCCGCCGTTCCTCCGCTGTCATCCCGAGCACCCTCTCAGCCCCTGTCATCCCGAGCGAAGCGAGGGATCTCTCCTCCCGTCGCATGAGAGTCCGAGCCCTCTTGACCATCGCGACCGCCGTCGCGCTCGCCGTCGTCGGGACGCTGTGGATCCGCTCGCTCGTCCCGCCGGAGTCTCCGACCGGCTCGCTCGCGTTCCTCTCGGCGGCGCCGGAGCTCCCGATCTACGACCGCGCGGGGAAGAAGATCGACCTTGCGCGCGAGAAGGGTCGGTTCGTCATCGTGCACTTCTGGGCAACGTGGTGTCCCCCCTGCGTCGAAGAGATTCCCGCGCTCTCGCGCTTCTGGGCGAAGTACGGCGGCCGGAACGACTTCATGCTCTTCGCGATCTCGGTCGACAAGGACTGGAAGATCATCGACGACTTCGGCGCAAAGAATCCCAACCGGCTGCCGATGTACCGCGATCCAGACGGGAAGACGGCGACGCGCTTCGGGACGAACCAGTACCCCGAGACTTACATCACGAACAAAGCCGGCCGCGTCCTGTACCGCGTGCAGGGCGCGGTGTCGTGGGACGACCCCGACGTGCGCCACCGGATCGAGCAGCTCCTGGCGTCGTGACCTCGTAGAGCTCCGCCACTTTCGGGGCGATCACCCGAAGGTCGTACTCCCGCTCGACCCGGCGACGCGCGATTTCCCCCATGACCCGGCGCTTTTCGGGAGACCGGAGAAGAAGGCGTAGCGAATCGAGCCAGGCCTGCGGGTCGGCGGCGAGATAACCGGTGGCTCCCTCGAGAACGACCGTGCGGTTCATGCCGATCGGAGAGGCCACGGCAGGCAGCCCGGCAGCCATGTACTGCAGGAGCTTGAACGCTCCTTTCCCCGCCGCCCAAGCGTCCTCCGGCAGAGGCATCACGCCGACGTCCGACGTTGCGAGGGCTGCCGATTCGGTCGCGGCGCTCCACAGCAGGCGTTCCATCCGAAGCTCCGGCCAGCGCGGAAACCGATTGCAGATGACGCGCAACGTCAGGTTCGGCAGCTCCCGGGACAACTTCTGGAGCACCGGGCGGATCAACTCGAGGTAGGGAAGGTTGCCCGGCTGACCGATCCAGACGAGACGGTTTCCGGTTCGTGGGCCGTTTGTTGCGTAACGCGAGACGTCCACTGCGGTCGGCACCACCGCGACGCGGCGCGCCCAGCGCTTCGCCTCCTGCCCGAGAACCGGACTTCCAGCAACGACCAGATCGGCGGCGCGGCAGGTCGCCGCAAACTTGCTCCGGCGCCAGAAGGAGACGTCCGGCGCATCGCCCGGACCCGGCTTTCCGAGATAGATCGCGTCGTCGAAGTCATAAACGATTCGACGCGCTGCGCGGCGTACGATCCGCGCTTCGATCGGCAGCAACTTCAACTTCGCGATGACGAGCAGGTCGAGCTCCGAGAGCCGCGGGAGCCGTTCGATGACCCGGGTGACGTAGCGCCGTCGCGGAAACACCTCAGTCCGGCAGACGTATCCCCTGTCTTCCAGCGCCGGAAAAAGCGCCGCCAGACGGTGGCGAAACGAGGGGGCCTCTGGATCGTGAACCCAGAAGTCGACCCTCCGGGGCCTCAAGGACGGCGTGACCGCCCGTTCGCGCCCGGGAACCATTTCACCGACGAGGATTTCGCGCGACATGGACGGAGTCTTCACGACCGGGAAAGGTGTTTGTAAGGAATGTAATGGTCAGTTCCGGCTCTTGCGGTCCCGCATCAACCAGAGGAAGAGAACCAGAGCCGCGGCGGCTGCGCCCAGGCTCGCCCAGTAGAGAACGACGTCGAGGTTTCCGGGCATCGCCTCGCGACGTTACCGCCCCGCCGGAGTCGAGGACGGGCGGCCGCCAGACGTCCGCGCGGTTCGGGCCGCGGGTGTCGGACCGGGCGCGGGAGCCTCAGACGACGGGCCGACCGGCGCCGTTCCGCCGTTGACGCCGACCGACCAGACGTAGTCGCGCAGCGCTTTGGTCACCTGGTCGGGATCGGAGAGGAACGACCTCGCGGCGGCGTCGCCTCCCAGAAGCCGCGCGAACTCCGCCCTATCCGCGGCGAACGTCGGGGCGTCCAGCAGCGCCGCGATCGGCGAGGTCCGCTTGCCATCGTCGCCTTTCGGGAAGTTCGTCGGCATCCGCGTGCCCGGCATCCACTCGTCGGGCCGCTTGATCCAGTCGGAGATCCAGTCGTGGCGCAGGCGGCTCGCGGCCATCTGGAGGTTCGGCGCAAGGGACGCCCGGTCGACGCCGGGCGCATTCATCTCCGTTTCGTTGCGTGGGTGGCACTGCTTGCAGCGCAGCAGCTCGAAGACCTTCCTTCCCGCGGCCCAGCGGCCCGGGTCCGTCACGTAGTCCCGGGCGAGGAAGGGATACTGCGAACGATCGAGTGAGGCGAAGTAGCGCGTCAGGTCGTTCAGCTCCGCGGTCGTGAACCCGAACGTCGGCATGTGCACCTCGAGCCACGGCCGGATCTGACCCGTCTTCGGCGCCTTCAGGAAGGAGAACAGCCAGTCGCTCTGTACCTTCGCGCCTTCGCCCTGGATGATCGGCGGCGCGAGGGATGGGTCGGCGACGACCGAGCGGAAAGAGCCGCCGAAGCCTTCGATGATGTGACACCCGAGACAGTTGTGGTTCTTGACGATCCGACGCCCCTTTTCGATCGCCTCTTCCTGCGGCGAGAGCCGCTTGCGCGCAGTGGGCGCGGCGTTTAACTCCTGGAAGCCGAGCACGACGGTGACGACCTTGTCGCGCTCGCTCTGCGAAAGGTGGAAGTCGGGCATCCGCGCCTTCTCTTCCCAGCCCCGGGCGCGGTCCCGGTCGAAGATCCGTGGGCTGTGCAGCTTCGTGTCGAACCAGTCCTGGCGCGTGTGCGGAAGGTGGATGAAGCCGAAGTCGAGGAGGTGAACGGCCTTCGATCCCTCCTCGGTGAGCTCGGTCCCGATCGGCTTCGCTTCCTCGAAGCCGGAGATCTTGTGGCACCCGAAGCAGCCGTAGTGCGCGATCAGCTTCTCCCCCGCGTAAACCTGCTTCGAATGGAGGTCCATCTTCGCCAAGGCCGCCTTCGCGTCGATCATCGTCTTGTCGGCCATCTCGAAGTACAGGGCGATGCGATCGAGCGTCGCTGGATCGGTCGCCGGCAGCGCCGTCTCTCCGAACGCGGGCGGCGCCTTCAAGGTCGACAGATATTCGGCGAGGTCGAGCGCGTCCTGCGGCGTCAGGCGCAGGTTCGGCATCTTCGTGTCGGGGTTCCAGGCCTTCGGGTCGAGGATCCAGCGGTAGATCCAGTCGCGGTTCGCCTTGCTGCCGATCCCGGCGAGATTGGGCCCGAACTGCCGATAAGTGCCGGTCAGATCTCGCCGCGCGTTCGGGTCGGCCAGGTGGCAGCCGAAACAGCCGCGCTCCGCGAGGAGCTTTTGTCCGCGCGCCGCGTCGCCCCGGCCGGCCGCCGGCGAGACCTCGGCCGGATGCGACTTGTCGAACAGGTACGTCACGATCGCGTTGACCATGACGTCGTTCTCGACCCGGCCCTGCTCGTTCATGCGTTTCTGCGCAGCCGTCGGCGCGCGCGGACCCGAGACGTTCACGAAGTTCTCGAGGTAGAAGAACTGGGGCATCCGCGTCGAGGCGCGGAAGGCGTCGGGCCGCATGATCCAGCGAGTCGCCCACTCGCGGGTCACCTTGGAGGCGACTTTCTCAAGAGACGGCCCGACCTTGGGGAGACCCTGCCGATCCAGCCCCTCGATCCGATGACAGCCCCAGCAGCCGAGATCCTCGACCGTCTTCACCCCGGCGTCGAGCGTGGGCGCTTCGCGGAAGTTCGTCTCTTCGGAGTGACAGCGGTAGCAGCCCGCCTCCGTGTACTTCATCGGGAGGATCGGCGTGTCGTTGAACCGGTCGAATTTCCAGCCGAGCGCCCGGGTCCAACGCGCCTCCTCGTGCGGGTTTTGCGGCGAGTGGCCGGCGGACCAGAACGACGTCGAGCGGTCGCGGCCGCCGTGGCAGGGGCTGCAGCCGAAGAGGTTGTACGGGTGCGGCGACTCCGTTCCGACCATCAGCTCCTGTCGCGGGTGGCTGCGAAAGACGGCGTTTAACTTCGGATCGTCGAATCCCTTGCGGTCCGCCCCGATGTGACACGTCTCGCACCGGTCGATCCGGGGGATTCTCATGAAATTGACGTTGATGAAGTGGTCGGGCAGCTGGACCTGCTGCACCCGGAGCGAAGGGTTGACCATGTCGAGGATCGGCGAGTTGCGGAGCTTGAAGATCGTGTCCTCCTGGAGGCTCGCCAGGCGCTTCAAGGAGTTCTTGTAGTCGGCGGTCAGTTTTTCGAACGAGGTCTGGATCTCTTCGCGCCGGGCGAGCAAGCGTTCCTGCCCGGCCTTCGCCTCCGTTTCGGATTTCTGGAGCCTGGCGAGGTGTAGCCGCCGGCCTTCGAGCTCCCGTTCGAGCTCGTCCAAACCCCGCTTCTGCTTCGGAGCCGAGCGGGGCGCCGTCGCGAGCGCGTTCTCGTACTTGTAGCGCTGCGCGTCGAGCGACGCCTTCGTGAACTTGAACTGCTGGTCGGCGAGGTAGATCTGCGGCGAGAGGTCTTTCAACTTCCGGTCGAGGCGCGCGAGCTCCCGCCGGTGCGCGGCGAGCTGCCGGTTGGCCTCGACCATCTGCGCCCGGAGGCGCGCCCGCTCTTCGCCGAGCGCCGTCTTGCGCGCGGCCAGGGCCGTCTCGCGAGCCTTCCGCGCGTCGATTCGGGCGAACGCGCGCTGAATCCGCTTCCAGCCGCGCGAGTAGTCCTCGGCGACCATGCCGATGAAGACGACGGTCAACACGATCCCCGTCGCCGCGAAGACGCGGTTCAGCTTGGGGATGTTGTAGTGATGATCGATCGGCTCGGCGGGCGCTCGGCGGGGCATCGCGTCAGATGTTGAAGCTGGCTTCCGGGATGTTCACGATGTATTTCAGGTTGAAGATCCAGCGGAGTTACATCTTGATCGGGAGCGCCAGCATGACGAGCGCGAGGTTGACGCCGATCAGATATCGGACCGTTCCCATCTTCTCGTAGAACCGGCGCAGGACGGTCTTCGCCAGGATCGGAGGCAGAAGCCCCATGTAGAGGACCACCAGGCCGAGGCCGAAGATCTCGCGGAACAGCCAGAATCGCGGCATCCCCGTCTTGAAGATCTTGATCCAGATAATCTCCGAAAGGTTGATGTTGTTCAGCGGGACGAGCTTGTTGATGTCCCAAAACTCGTAAGGGCCGAAGAAGTTCCAGTTGGGGCCTCGCAGGAAGGTCCCGAGCACGATCAGAATGCACCAGAGCACGAGGAACCCGACGAGGAAGATCGTGATCTCGTAGCGCCTCTCTTTGAAAGTGAAGTAGCCGTTCCCTTTCGGGTTTGTGTCGATGTACGGGATCGCCATCAACCCGACGATGATGAGCGACGGCAGCACCACCCCCGCCATCCACGGGTCGTAGTAGACCAGGATTTCCTGCAGTCCCAGGAAGTACCAGGGCGCCTTCGAGGGGTTCGGCGAGTCCGTCGGATTCGCCGGTTCCTCGAGCGGCGCCTTCAGGAAGATCGACCAGACGATCATCACCGCCATCACGACGACGAGGCAGATGAGCTCGACGTAGACGAGGTCCGGCCAGGAGAAGACCTTCTGCGCGGAGTCTTCCCCCTCAATCGTCGGCCGCCCTTCCGCGATCCTCCGGTCGTTCTCGTAGGCGTTGTGCATCGCCCACCAGAAGAAGAAACCGACCAGGAAAATCATCCCAACGATCGGGACGTTGTCCGGCAGCGTCGCGACCTTGTTGAAGTTCGGGTCGAGGTAAGACAGCGCGAAGAAGAGAACTCCCGAGATTCCGAGGACGATGCCGCCCCGCCTCGTCCAGATCGGACGGAAATTGATCGCGACGACGAGCAGGAGGAGAGCGACCGTGACGAGATACTGGGGTGCCGACAGGAAGTTGACGACGCTCCTCGCCGCGTTGATGATCAACATCGAAGGCTCGAGTTCCTCACACGGGGCCCGAAATGCCGCCGTCCTTGCGGACCCGCCAGAAATGGACCGCCATCAGGAAGGCGGCGACGAGCGGAATTCCGACGCAGTGCAGCACGTAGAAGCGCAGGAGCGCCCCGGCCCCGACGAACCTCCCGCCCAGGAGCGCGAACCGCGCGTCGTTCGAGGACGTCACGAGCTGGATGTCGCCGATCTTGAGCAACCCGGCGGCGGGTCCCTCGATCCCGATCAGCGGCGTCGCGGCCGCCATGTTCGAGCCGACCGTGATCGCCCAGATCGCGAGCTGGTCCCACGGGAGAAGGTATCCGGTGAAGGAGAGGAGGAGCGTCAGGACCAGGAGGATGACGCCGATCACCCAGTTGAATTCCCGCGGCGGCTTGTAGGAGCCCGTCATGAAGACGCGGAACATGTGGATCCAGACCGTGATGACCATCGCGTGCGCGCCCCAGCGGTGGACCTCCCGCATGATCCCGAAGGGAACCTGCTCGCGCAGGTCGAGGATGTCCACGAAGGCGTATTCGACGGTCGGGCGGTAATAGAACATCAGCAGAAGCCCGGTGAAGGTCAGCACCAGGAAGAGGAAGAACGTCACGCCGCCAGCGCACCACGTGTAGCGCATCTTGACGCCGGACTTCCTCGTCTTGACCGGGTGCAGATGCAGGACGACGTTGCCGAGCATCGCGAGCACCCGCTTGCGGTTCGTGTTCGGAATGCCGATGCGGAAGAGAGACTTCCAGAACTGGCTCTCCACCACGGACTGCTGAAAACGGCTCCAGCGACGACCCAAGACGACCTCCGGGGACAGACCCCAATTTGGATCTGTCTAGATGCTCATTCCAGAATCGAACAAATTGGGGTCTGTCCCCATCAAGTCATCTTCACGAAGGCCTTCGGGTCGCTCCACTGCCCGCGCTCGTAGAGGTACCGGACCGCGGTGTCGACGACGAGCTGTCCGTCTTCGGCGGAGAGCGCGATTTCCGCCCTCTCCAGCGGTCGCGGGGTCGGACCTTCGAAGTTGACCCCGGACATGTAGTACCCCGAGCCGTGGCAGGGGCACTTGAACTTGTTCTGCGCCTGCAGCCAGTTCGGCGTGCAGCCCAGGTGCGTGCAGCGGGCGACGAGCGCGTACATCGTGTCGGTGTTCCGGACGATCCAGACCCGGTACTTCGCCTTCCACCTCTCGTCCACGCCGAACGCGTAGGTCGATGGATCGCCCGCCTTGAACCGGGTCGGCGGCTCGAAGAGAACGTTGGGGAAGAGGAATCGGAGCGTCGCGGTCAGGCCGGCGCCCGTCGCCGCCGCGAACCCGACCCAGGCGATCGTCATCCACTTGATCGTCGAGCGCCGCGTGAGCCCGTCCGGCAGGACGTCGGGAGACGGAGGCTGCTGTGACGGCCGAATCGCTCTTTTCTGCGGTGTCGACATGTCGCGCGTCAGATTATCAAATTGGGGTCAGGTCTTCACCTCGCTCCGCCATCGACAGAACGAGGCGACGGTGAAGGCCTGACCCCGTTCGCGCCGCCGCGCGTCATGGCCGTCGCTCGATCGCTTCGATCGCCTGCCGCGCTGCGTCCCGCACGCGCAGATTCGGATCCTCGCGCGCAACCTTCTCCAAGAGCGGCAGGCTCCCCTCGTCGCGTAGAAGGGCGAACGCCTTCAACGCGTTCACCATCGCGGACTCCACCTGGTCGGACGAGAGCGGCGCCTGTCGCGCGAGCGCCGCACGGTCGATCATCGATCGCAAAACGGCGACGCCCGAGCCGTCCCCGAGAGAGGCCAGCGCGATCGCCGCGTTCCACCGGACGTCGGGAACGCGATCTTCCAGCAGGACCTTCAGCCGCGGTACGGCACTCCGGTCGCCCAGCTTTCCCAGCACGTACGCCGCCATCTTGCGCATCCCCGGGTCTTCCGAGCGCGAGGCCTCCTGAACCACATCGAGCGCGCGGCGGTCTCCGAGCATGCCGAGCGCCCAGATCGAGTACAGCCGCGTCTCCGGATCCGGGTCGTTCGCGGCGGTCAGAAGAGCCGTCACCGCGGAGCGACTCTTGAGCTTTCCGAGCGCGAGCACGAGGTAACGGCGCACCCGGACGTCCTCGGGCCGGGACGGCGAGAGAGCCGCAAATAGCCGGAGGCTCTCTGCCGCGATCGCGTCACGCTCCGGTCCCGGTTTCATGTTGCCGATCCGGCGAGACAGCTCGAAGGCGGCCTGCCACCGGCGTCCGGCCGTTCCGCCGCGGACTTCCGCTAAGTAGTCGCTCGGCGATCGGCGCTCGAACGTCATCAGGCTGAAGAGAAGAAAGATTCCGACGGCGGTCCCGACAACTAAGAGCGGGAGGACAAAGAACCGGATGACGAGCCGCCCCGCGCCGGCCGGACGTTCGAGCTCTTCGTCGTCGGAAAGCTGGTCCCCCGCGGGGCGGTCCTCGGTCACGGAATCGAGGGGCGAGGGCTCACAGAACGGACAGGTATCGCTTTGCCTGCGTGATCGGGTTCGGGACGAAGATCGCGTCCTTGTCGCAGACGGTCTCGCACAGGCGGCAGGAGACGCACGGCCCGGCGTCCACTTCGGCGATCTTGTGAAAGGTCTCCTGGAGCGGATCGTCGATCAGGTAGATGCAGTCGAACGGGCAGATGTCGATGCAGAACTCGCAGCCGGTACAGAGGTCCCGGTCGACGATCGCCTTGGGGATGTCCCGCGGCTTGACCTTTTCGACGAGCTCGCCCTTCTGGTCCTGGATGCAGGAAACCGGGCAGTAGCGGGCGCAGACCGAGCAGTCGATGCAGCGGTCGGCGTGGATGACGTACTTCTCGTTCTTGTCCCCCGTGATCGTGTGGGTCGGACATTTGATCTCGCAAACCCCGCAGCCGATGCATGTGTCGGTGATGAAGTGCGGCATTCTTCTAGAAAACCTTGATATGGACGGAGTTATTCTGCCCCAGCAAGCTTGTGAAAAATATCACGAGCTCGACCCGCCGCGGGCCGGCGGGGCCGGTCGAGGGAGAACTTTCCGGCGCGGGGCGCGTTGTGTGAGAGAAGGGGGAAGCGCATGAAAGAGATCCGAGCGGTCGTTCTCGGCCTGGTGGTCCTCGTGCTCGTCGCCGCCGCGCTCGCTTTCTGGCGCCGCCCTGCCGCGGAGTTCGCGAGGGTGAAGGGCTTCAAGGTCGAGGTCAAGGAAAGGGAGGGCGACTCGACCCACCGCGTCACGTTTTCCGTTCCGTCGAGCCTGGTCGCGCGCGTCGCCAAGTTCTCGCCGATCCGCCGGTTCGGCGCCGACCTCCACGGCGCCTGGGACAGTGGGGACGTCACCCCGCGCGAAATCTTGAACGCAGCCGGTGAAAGCTCGCCGGGCAAGCCGGGGGTGATCAAGAAGGGGGACCACACGATCGAGGTCATAGCGGAAGGCGCGGCGCTGAACATCGTCATCCGGGACGACTGGGGAAAGAGCGTCCACATTCGCCTTCCCCGCGCCGTCGTCGAGAGCTTCTCCGGCGACCGGGAAATTACGCCCAAGGAGTTGCTCCAGCGCATCGACGAGCTCGGACCGGGCGACGTCGTGAACGTCAAGGACGGGGACAAAGAGGTGACGATTACCGCCGAGCCGCGGTAGCCCCTCCGTCGTCATCCCGAGCGAAGCGAGGGATTTCGACTGAAGCGACGAGATTCCTCGTCGCTTCGCTCCTCGGAATGACAGCGACCCCCTCAAAACCAGGCTTCCTCGTCGCTTCGCTCCTCGGAATGAGAGCGATCCCGTTAGAGCCAGGGATTCCTCGTTGCTTTGCTCCTCGGAATGACCCGAGAGCCGGAATCGGCCAAAAGCGCGGGCGGTTATCTCCTCTGGTGCCCAACCGTCTCGCTCGCGAAAAGAGTCCGTACCTCCTCCAGCACGCCGACAACCCGGTGGACTGGCATCCCTGGGGGTCCGAGGCGTTCGCCAGAGCGAAGGCGGAAGACAAGCCGATCTTCCTCTCGATCGGCTACTCCACCTGCCACTGGTGCCACGTCATGGAGCGCGAGTCTTTCGAGGACGAGCGCATCGCGGAGCGGCTCAATTCCGACTTCGTGCCGGTCAAGGTGGACCGCGAAGAGCGCCCCGACGTCGACGACGTCTACATGACGGCGGTCCAGACGATGACCGGCAGCGGCGGGTGGCCCCTCTCTCTCTTTCTGACGCCGGACGGCAAGCCGTTCTACGGCGGGACCTACTACCCTCCCGAGGACCGCTATGGGAGGCCGGGCTTTTCGACGGTGCTGGCCGCGATCGCCGATGCATGGAGGACGCGCCGCGATGAGCTCGAGGCTTCGGCCGGCCAGCTCCATGCGCACCTCGACCGCGCGGTTCACCGGCCTTCCTCGGGTCCGGAGGTCGGCTCGAAGGCGCTGGACGAGGCGGCGCACTCTCTGGCGATCGAGTTCGACCCCCGCGAAGGAGGGTTCGGGCAGGCGCCGAAATTTCCCCCTGCGATGCGGCTCGAGTTTCTGATCCGCTACTCCCTCCGCACGGGACAGCCCAAGGCGCGCGAGATGGTCGAAACGACGCTCGCGAAGATGGCGGCCGGCGGCATATACGACCAGGTCGGCGGCGGATTCCATCGCTACTCGACCGACGCGAAGTGGCTTGTCCCCCACTTCGAGAAGATGCTCTACGACAACGCGCTTCTCGCGCGCACGTACCTTCTGGCTTACCGCGCGTTTCAGAACGCCGATTTCGCGCGCGTCGCCCGGGAGACGCTCGACTACCTGCTCGCTGAGATGACGCCGCCTGCCGGAGGCTTCTTCGCGGCGCAGGACGCCGACGCCGGCGGCGAAGAAGGTACGTTCTCCATCTGGGACCCGGCGTCGCTCGACTCCGCCGTAGGAGCGGAGGCTGCGCCGATCGTCGCTGCGCGGTTCGGCATCACGAAGACCGGCAACTTCGAGAACGGGAGGACCGTCCTGTCGGTCGTTCGGGATATTCCCGATATCGCGGCCGAGCTCGGCGTCCCGGAGGCGCAGATTGAGGCGACTCTCGCGGAGGCGCGGCGGAGGATGTATGAGGCGCGGTCGCGCCGCATCGCGCCGATGACCGACGAGAAGCTCCTGACCGACTGGAGCGCGCTCGCCATCTCCGCCTTCGCGCTCGGGGGGCGCCTGCTGCCCGAGCCCCGATACGAAGAGGCCGCACGCCGTGCCGCCGACCGGATCCTCTTGAGCTGCCGTGTCGCCGGCGACCTCCTCCACCGCGAGAAGGACGGAGTCGCGGAGATTCCGGGGTTCGCGTCCGACTACGCCTTTTTCGTCGAGGCGCTGCTCGACCTTTACGAGGCGACTTTCGAGCCGCGCTATTTCCGCGCGGCTGTGGAGCTGCAGCGCGAAATGAACGAGCGTTTCGCGGATCCGCGCGGGGGCTACTTCCTTTCCGCGGAGAAGCACGACCGCTTGATCGTCCGGCCCCGGGAACTCTTCGACGGCGCGACTCCTTCCTCGAACTCCGTCGCGGCGATGAATCTGCTGCGGCTCGCTACCTTCACCGGCGACCCGAAGTATCGCGAGCGCGCCGAGTCCATCTTCTCGGCTTTCGCCGGATACCTCGACCGCGCGCCGGTCGCGTTCCCGCGCCTTCTGTGCGCGCTCGATTACCGGCAGGACGAGCCCCGCGAGGTGGTCCTCTCGGGCGAGCCGGGGCGCGAAGACTTCGAGTCGCTGCGCGCGGCCGTCTTCTCCAGTCCCCGTTCGAATCGCGTGCTCGCGTATGCGGATCGGGAGGAAAGTCTCGCGGACCTCTCCCCTCTCGTCGCATCACGCGGCTCCGGCGGCGACGGCGGCGCACGCGCCTGGGTCTGCCGGAACTTCACCTGCTCGACGCCGACGTCCGACGCGGCGGCGCTCGCCGCGGCTCTCGATGCCTGAGACGCCCGGTTCCTCGAGGCTCCGGGTCGTCGGTCCGGCTGAACCGGCGGGACCCCGGCGCCGCGGGCCCGGTATCGCCGTGATCGCGGTCGTGGTCTACGGTCTCGCGTTCCTCGGGATGCTCTGGGTCTTTTCTGCGAAGTCGAAAGTCCAGGTTCCAAGGTCCAAAGGCGCGACTGCCGACAGCGCCGCACACTCGAGCCGTGCTTCTCTGCTCGCCGGCAGCGCTCTGCCGCCGCTCGCGCGGGAGGAGTATCTCGGCCGCCTCGTGACCGATTGCTGCGACTGCGGCTGCGATCTCACGCTTCGCCGCTGCCTCCTCTCCGACCGCTCCTGCACGCGAAGTCCGCAGCTCGCGAAAGATCGCCTGCGGAGCGCGGCGTCTCCGCCCGAGCTAGCCGCCTCCGCGCCGTGACCACCGGCCTCGTCTACGACGAGGTTTTTCTCCGCCATCGCGCGCCGTACGAGCATCCGGAGCATCCCGGGCGTCTGGCCGCGATCTGGAACAGACTCGAGGAGGACGGGCTCGCCCGCCGCTGCCGGTTGATCGCGGCACGGGGAGCGACCCGCGAGGAGCTTGTCCAAGTCCACACGCCGGAGCACGTTCGCCGGGTCGAGGCAACAGCAAATCGCGACTTCGTCCAGCTCGACCCCGACACCTACACGAGCCGCGATTCCGCGGAAGCCGCGCGCCGGGCGGCCGGCGGCCTCGTGGACCTGACCCGCGAGGTTCTCTCGGCGTCGCTCGCGAACGGCTTCGCGCTCGTCCGGCCGCCGGGGCATCACGCCGAAGCCGACCGGGCGATGGGCTTCTGTCTCTTCAACAACGTGGCGATCGCGGCACAGTCGGCGCGCCGCTCGGGCGTCCAGCGGGTGTTGATCGTGGACTGGGACGTCCATCACGGCAACGGAACGCAGGCGAGCTTCGAGGAGGATCCCGACGTCCTCTACTTCTCGGCGCACCAGTTCCCCTTCTACCCGGGCACGGGCGCGATCGCAGAAGTCGGACGCGGAGCGGCGGCCGGACGGACGGTCAACGTGGCCTGGCCCGCCGGAATGGGAGACGCCGAGTACCTCGCCGCGTTCGATCGGGTGCTGCTCCCGATCGCGCGTGCATTCGAGCCGGAGCTCGTGCTCGTCTCGTGCGGCTTCGACGCGGCCGCCGGCGATCTCCTCGGCGGAATGCGGCTCTCCGGCAACGGCTACGCGGCGATGACCCGACGGGTCGCGTCCCTCGCGCAGGGACGGGTCGTTCTCGCGCTCGAAGGCGGCTACAACTTCGACGCGATCGCAGGGGCGGCAGCCGCATGCACGCGGGTCCTCCTCGGAGAGGACGTGGCCGAACCGGACACCGGTCCGCCGAACGCGGTCGCGCAAGGGGTCATCCGGCAGGCGCTCGACGCTCACCGACCTTTCTGGCACGGGCTCTAGACTTCGTCATCCGCGATTCACTTTGCCCACGCTAGACTGTCTCATCCGATGACACCTCTCTCCGGGCGAAAGAGCCGCGGTCCGGCGATCCTTCGAACTCTCCGGTCGGCGACGTTCCTCGCGCTCGCCCTGCCGGCCTACGCGATGCTCGCTTACGTCGTCCTGCCCGCCGTCTGGCGCCGCCACGAGAGCCTGC
Organism: Thermoanaerobaculia bacterium; assembly: GCA_036505815.1. Classification (GTDB taxonomy): domain Bacteria; phylum Acidobacteriota; class Thermoanaerobaculia; order UBA5066; family Gp7-AA6; genus Gp7-AA6. The sequence continues at coordinate 4,891 of DASXSX010000261.1, read as the reverse complement.
CCGGAGAAGAAGGGGCTTGCCCCCGCCTGACGTACACGGCCGAAGGCATCCCCGCCGATCCGATCAACGTCGCCATCGTCGGGACGAGAGCGGAAGTGGTGTCCGCGATGCACGCTGCCGGATGGATCCAGGCCGACCGCATCACGTTCCGGAGCGGTCTGCGCGACGCGGGCAGCGTGCTCTTCGACCGCCCTTACGCATCAGCGCCGATGAGCACGCACTTCGTCGCGCGCCGCCGGCCGCAGGATTTCGCTTTCGAGCAGCTCGCTGGAAGGAGCCCGCGGCGGCGCCATCACGTCCGATTCTGGCGATACGGCGGCGACAACGACAGCGGCCGCGCCATCTGGCTTGGATCGGCCAGCTTCGATCGGAGCCTCGGGATCTCCCGCTTCACCGGCGAAGTGATGCACCACATCGATCCCCGCATCGACGCCGAGCGCGACAAGTTGATCGAGGACCTCGACCATGCCGGCCGGATCGGCGGGCTCTCGAGACTGGCCGGATTCCTTCCGGCGCTCCGCGGGCGCAACGGCGGCGGCGACTGGTACGTGACCGACGGCCGGCTGGCGGTCGTCGCCCTCCGTTCGCCGGGAGCCGTTACTTCTTCTTCTTCGCTGCGACCGCGGGCTTGATCTCGACCGAGGTCGCGATCATCCGGTACTCGATCGTGACCTTGTCGCCGACCTTCAGGTTGCCCGTGACCTTCGTCGAGGGATCCCGCGCGATCTCCCAGCGGTCTTTGCCTTTCTGCACCGCAATCATGTCGTTCGTGACCTCGAGGACCGGCCCCGTCACCTGGTAGGTCTTTGCGGTCATCCCCCACGCCGCGGCGGCGAAGAGAAGACCTGCTACGAGAAGGATCGCAAAGAATCGCGAGCGTCGGACCACGTTCGTCCTCCTTTCGGAAATCCCGATTCTATTTTGGCTCGAGGATCAGAGTCTTCCGGGCAGGCGCCTCGATCGGGAGGTAGTCGCCTTTCCTCCAGAGCGGCAGCAGGTCGCGGTAGCGACGATCGAAGACGTTGCCGGACTGGCCGGTCGTGTGAACGAAGACGGCCGCCCCGGGGTCGGAGAGGTCCACGATCTGCCGGTAACTCGGTCCGTCCATCATCCGGAAGGATCCGTCGAGCTGGTAGGCGCCGACGTTCACCGTTGAGGCATCGCCCCCCTGCCCCGTCTCCAGGCCGAAGATCCCGCGAAGACCTCCGACCGCCTCGAACACCCCGTGCGGAAAACGGGCGTGATGCAGGCGTTCCCATCGCCAACGGGCGGGGTCCGCGCCCAGCCGGCCCCGGAGGAACGAGAGCGCGTCGCGGAGCGTGGTCGTCTTGAACGCGGCGCAGGTCTCGCGGGAGGGAGTTCGCACGTCGTCGCACCAGTCCGAATCGGCCTCGAGCGCGTTGATGAGGAAGCGCGACCGCACGACGCCGAGTGGCACCGCTCCGAGCTCGTCTTCCGGCATTCGCGCGAGCCGGACGTACCACGCGGCGTAGATCGCCGCCGCCGCCGACTCCGGCGCAAACTCCCGGTTCCAGCCGCGCAGCTCGACGAGCGCGTCGCGTGACGATGCATCCGCGGGCACGGTGTCGAGGAGCAGCGGCAGGAGCTCCTGCGCCTGCAGCGAGACGCGGTCGAGCTGGATCGAACGGACGTCCGAAACGCCCAGCTTCTCTCTTGCCAGAATTCTCTCGGTGATCCGGCGCGCGCGGTATGGCTCCTGCCAGTCGCGGGCGATTTGTTCTGCCCCTCCATCCGACGCGACCCGGTTGTTCGCGGTCACGAGGAAGCCGCGGGGGGGATCGAGCGTCCGGGGTAACTCGTCGAAGACAACGTATCCGCTCCAGTCGTCTTGACCCGCGCCCGAGACCGGCAGGAGTCCGTCGGCGCGGGGGCGGATCGGGATAGCCCCCGAAGCCGTGTAGCCGATGTGACCGGCGGTATCGGCGTACAGGAAGCTTTGCGGCGGTACGCGGAAGAGCCGGACCGCGGCGAGAAACTCCTCCCAGCTCGCCGAGCGGTTGATCGCCTCGATCGCCTCGGCCGTACGATCGGTCTCGTCGAGAGCGGTCCACCGTAACGCCACGGCGCGGGAGAGTGTCGAGGCGCCTTCCAGGACGTCCGAGACGATCGGGCCGTGGACGGAGGAGCGAACCTCGACGACGACGTCTTCGCTCCCGCGGACGTGGATCGTTTCGCGCCGCATCTCGAACCGCTTCCACTCTCCCCGCCAGCGATAGCGCGAAGGATCGGCCGGATCGAGGTCTTCGACGAAGAGGTCCTGAACGTCCGGCTCGAGGCTCGTGAGCGCCCAGGCGATCCGTTCGTTGTGCCCGATCACGACGCCGGGGAGACCGGGGAGAGTCGCGCCGGCCACGGTATACCCGGGCGCGACCAGGCGCGCGACGTACCAGACGGACGGGGCGCGCAGCGCGAGGTGCGGGTCGTTGGCGAGAATCGGCTTGCCCGTCGTCGTGCGCGAGCCCGCGAGGACCCAGGAGTTGCTGCCGAGGCGGGGATCGTCGGGGTCGCGAGCGCCTGCGAGGGCGAAGGAGCGGTCCAGGCGAGCCAGAAAAGAAGCCGGAACGTTCGCGTCCGGTGTCCTGAGTCGCGCTTTCCGACTCCCTCGGGCCGGCGCATTCCACTCCGAGTCGAGCAGGATCGTCGGCTCGACAGGCACCGGCGGCAGCAGCTCCGCTGCTCTCTTTTTCCCCAGCGCCGCGATGAACCGCGCGCGGCGGATCTCGCTGCGGGCGTTGCCGCCGAGATCCCAGGCCATGAGCTTCGCCCAGACGAGCGAGTCGACCGGATCGAACGGCGCTGGCGAAGAGCGCAGGATGCGGAACTCGACCGGCCGCGTGGCCGACGAGGCGATGTACGAGTTGATCCCTCGGACATAAGCCTCGACGAGCCGCTGCGCGGGCGGCGCCAGGCTTCTCCACGCCGATTCGGCGGCGCGGCGGAAGCCGATCGTCCGGAGGAACCGGTCGGTCTCGACGAGCCGCGGCCCCAGGATCTCGGCCAGCCGCCCCGCGCCGATGCACCGCTGGTACTCCATCTGCCAGAGCCGATCGCGCGCGTGGACGTACCCCAGGCCGAAGAGAGCGTCGGCCTCGTTCGATGCGCGGATCGTCGGGACGCCGTGCGCGTCCGTTTCGATCGTCACCCGAGCCGAGGCGCCTGCGACCTTCACTGTTCCGCTCTCGCGGGGAAACGTCGAGAGCGCGAGAAGCAGCAGGGCCACCGCCGCCGCGCCCGCGACCACGGCGAGCGCGACAAGCAACTTTTTCAAACCGCTGCGAGCCCTATCGATTCCGGCGCCGCCCGTCGACTCCAGGCACCCGCTCGGCGAGCATGAGGCTGAAGACCTGTTCCCATCCCGCGAGCGCCATCTGCTTTCCGTCGGGAGAGATCGCGAAGGACTCGGTCGCGAGACCGGAATAAAAGCCGGCGACGGGCCGCCGCGTCGCGCTCGTGTCTCTCGCGGGATCGAAGTCCTGAAGGTAGATCCCGCAGTCTCCCTTCTCGTCCTGACCGATGAACGCGATCGCCTTCCCATCGGGCAGCCATCGGGTTCGACCGAGAGAGTTTGCGACGCCAATCGGTATGACGCTCGCGCTGATCCGGAAGGGCGCCGCCGCGCCGTCGGAGATTCGCGCCACTCGGACTTCGAACTGATCGATCCGGGTTCCGAGCCGGTAGGAGACGTACTGTCCGTCGGGAGAGACCTCCGGGATCACCGTCGTTCCCGAAACAACTCTCGTCGCTCCCGACCCGTCTGGATGGATCTTCCAAACGCCCGCCCTGGCCGGAAAACTCTGGTTGTACACGATCCACCGTCCGTCGGGGGTCTCGCTCGGATTTTCGGCATCCATCCCGTCTTTTGTGAGCCGCCTTGCGCCGCTTCCGTCCGCATCCGCGATCCAGATCTCGAAGGCTCGGGTTCGATTCGAGCTCCACAGAAGGTGCTTGCCGTCCCGGGTGAAGCCGGGATCCCAGTCGTCCGCGCTGTCGTCGGTCAGTCGCTTGATCGTGCCGGTCTTCGTAGATACCTCCCACAGGTCGAGGTTCCCGCTCCGACTCGATGAAAAGACGATCCACTCCCCATCGGGCGAGTAAGCCGGCTGCCGGTCACTCGCGTTTCCCTGGGTGAGCCGGCGTCCCTCTTCTGCGAGGCGACCGCCGAGCGCGATCTCCCGCAGGTTCTCGCGGACTGGGCTCGCGTCGAAGACGAGCTGACCCGGCCCCAGGACGTCGACCGCGATCGCGTTGGAGGGGATCCAGAGCACGCTTTCGCCCTTTCCGGACCGAACGTCCTGCCGCATGATCCGCGCCGAGCTCGTGGTGACGTTCCCGGAGACCGATTCGGATTGGGAATACACGATTTCTTTTCCGGAGCCCGACCATACTGGCGACGAAAGGAATCCATTCGTGAGCAATGACGGGAGCGCCCGGACGGCGCCGCTCTTCGCGTCGACGAGGTAATAGAAACGCGGAGCTCCGCTTGCTCCAAGCTCGGCCGCCGCGATCGTCGAGGCATCCGGGCTCCAGCGCGGTTGGACGAGCTGATGATCCACGACGCGCGCGACATCCCTCGCGCCGGTGCCATCGGCTGCGGTGATGCCGACGGTCGAAACGGTGCGTCCGTTCTCGGTGTTCCACCGGAGGAAGACGATGTTCTTTCCATCGGAAGACCAGTCCGCTTGAGCGGCGTTGCCGAGAAGCTTGCGCGGCTCGCCGCCCACGAGGGAAGTCCGATAGATCGACGACACGGCGCCTTCGCGCCGCAGGAAGAGAATCGCCGTCCCGTCCGGAGAGAACCGAGGGAAATCGTCCGGTCCGGTCGTCAGGACGGATTCGCCGCCCGTCGCGAGCTGCTTCAGCCAAATTCTCG
>DASXSX010000260.1:0-5019 GCA_036505815.1 Thermoanaerobaculia bacterium | reverse complement strand
GAATAACCTCTCCTGCGTCCGGCTCCTCGCGTCCGAGCGCCAGACGTAGAAGCGTCGTCTTGCCCGCGCCGTTCTTGCCCACGAGCCCGACCTTCTCCCCCGGGTTGTGCTGCCAGGTGACGTCCCGAACGACCTCTTTGGGTCCGTAGGACTTGCGGACGCGATCGAAGCGATAGAGCACGGGGAGATTGTAGCGGCTCCTCCGCTGTCGTTCCGAGCCGCGGAAGCGCGTTCCGCTGTCATTCAGAGGCGCGAAGCGCCGAGGAATCTCGCCCTTTCAAGCCAGGGATCCTTCGCTTCGCTCAGGATGACCGCTGCGCGGTCAGATCCCTCGCGGAGCCTGGCCCTGAGCGAATGCGAAGGGCTCGGGATGACAGTTGCCCGATCTACAGCTTCTCGATCGCGAGCGGCGGCGGCGTCACCGGATCGTCTCCGATCCGGAAGAGCGCCGTGAGCTCGCGCTCCACGTTCGGGCGCGGTGGCTCGCGCTCTCCCAGGCACAGCCATGCGAGCGGCTCGCCCGGCTCGACGCGATCACCGACCGTCTTCTCCACGAGAAACCCCGCCGCGGGATCGATCTCGTCCTCGCGGCGGCGGCGGCCGCATCCGATGTCGATCGACAGAAAGCCCATCTTCTCCGTCGAGATCGCCCGGACGTACCCGCCCCGAAGAGAAAGTGCCGGGATGCGCTGCCCCGGTTGCGGCAGAAGCGACGGGTCCGCGACGACGCGCGGGTTGCCCCCCTGGAACTCGATCAGCTCCTCGAACTTCTTCGCCGCCGCGCCGGAGTCGAACGCCTGCTCGAGCCGCTTGCGCGCCTCTTCCTCTGAGAGCGCCGGCTCGGCGAAGCGGAGCATCTCGGTCCCGAGCAACAGGCAGATCTCCCGGACGCGGTCGGGCCCCTCGTTCCGCAGGACCCGGATCGACTCGTCCGCTTCGAGAGCGTTCCCGACGGCGCGGCCGAGCGGCCGGCTCATGTCGGTGATCCAGCCGGTCGCCTGCCGCCCGGCAGCGCGCGAGGTGTCGACGAGAGCCCGGCCGAGCTCCCGCGAATCTTCCACGGTCTTCAAGAACGCGCCGTCGCCGGTCTTGACGTCGAAGACGATCCCCGTCGTGCCGGAGGCGAGCTTTTTCGAAAGGATCGACGCGACGATCAACGAGATCGATTCGACCGTCCCGGTGACGTCACGCAGCGCGTAGAGGATCCGGTCGGCCGGCGCGATGGCGTCGGTCTGGGCGAAGAGCACGGCGCCGACCTTCGTGAGCGCCTCGCGTACGCGCGCTTTGTCGAGGTCCGTCCGGAACCCCGGGATCGCCGCCAGCTTGTCGAGCGTGCCGCCCGTGTGGCCGAGACCGCGGCCTGACATCATCCCGACGCGGGCGCCCGCGGCGGCCACGAGCGGCGCGAGAACGAGCGTGACCTTGTCGCCGACGCCGCCCGTCGAATGCTTGTCGACGACGGGCGCGAGATCCGAGAGATCCCAGCTCTCGCCCGAGTCGCGCATCGCCTCGGTTAGCGCCGCGGTCTCCGCGGTCGAGAGCCCGAGGATCACAGCGGCCATCAGGAACGCGGAGGCCTGATACTCGGGAACCTCCCCGGAAACGACTCCCTGTACGAGGTAGGCGATCTCCTCCTTCGGAAGCTCCTGCCCGGCACGTTTCGCCCGGAGGATCTCGTAGACTGACCTCATCGCCTCATCGCTTCGGTTTCGCCGCGACGGCCAGGCTCGCGTGGACCTTCTTTCGCCACCGGACGGCCGCGTCGAGGACCGCTTTCTCGTCGAGCGTCAGGCATCGGCGATTCGCGAGCAGGCGCTTCCCGTCCACCCACACGTCTGTGACGTCGGAGGTCTTCGAGGAATACACGAGCGTCGAGTAGACGTCCTCAAAAGGCTCCTCGTGCGCGGTTCGGGTCTCGACGGCCACGATGTCGGCCTGCTTGCCGGGCTCGAGCGAGCCGGTCTTTTCCCCGAAGCCGAGAGCCCGTGCCCCTTCCCGGGTCGCGGCGGCGACGAGCTCGCGCGCGGGAAGGACCGTGGGATCTTCCGTCTTCACCTTCGCGAGCTTTCCGGCGAAGTCCATCGCCTCGAACATCGAGAGGTCGTTGTTCGAGCCGGCGGGGCCGTCGGTCCCGAGACCCCAGAGGAGTCCCTCCTTCTCCCACGAGGCAACGTCCGCAATGCCGGAGGAGAGCTTCATGTTCGACTCGGGGTTGTGCGACAGCGACAGGCCGTACTGTCCGATCAGGCCCCGATCGGAGGGATCCATCCAGACGCCGTGCGCGAGCACGATCGGAAGACGCGCGCCGCCAGGCGGCGGATCGAAGAAGCCGATCGACGCCAGATAAGCGACGGGGGTCTTGCGCCACTTGTCGTGGGCGTCGGAGATCTCCTTCCGGGTCTCCGCGACGTGGATCAGGATCGGCAGCCTCTCGCGCTGCGCGAAATCCCGGGCGGCCGTCAGCGTCTCCTTCGAGCAAGTGTACGGCGCGTGCGGAGCGGCGGCCGGAACGATTCGGGGGTGCCCCTTCCACTTTTTCGTGAAACTCGCCATGAAGGCCAGCGTTTCGGCGAGATCCTTGTGGTCCGGCACCGGGAAGTCGATGAAGGTCTCGCCGAGAACCGCTCGCAGCCCGGCCTTGTCGACGGCGCGGGCGGCGTCCGATTCGAAGTAGTACATGTCGGCGAAGGTCGTGGTGCCGCCCTCGATCATCTCAAGCGCCGCCAGGAGCGTGCCGTCGTAGACGAATCCGGGCGACACGTTCTTTGCCTCGGCTGGAAAGATGTGTTCGGTCAGCCAGCGGTCGAGCGGCAGATCGTCGGCGAGGCCGCGCAGGAGCGTCATTGCCGCGTGCGTATGGGTGTTGACGAGACCCGGCATCACGATCTTCCCCGTGGCGTCGTAGCGGGAACGCGCCGCGTAGCGGGCGGTCACGGCCGCCGCCGGTCCGACCGCGACGATTCGCGCGTCCTTCACGGCGACCGCGCCCGGCGAAAAGACGGAGAACTTCCCGTCCACGGTTACGACGGTCCCGCCCGAGATGAGGAGATCAGCCGTTTCGCGCGGTGCCGCGCACACGGCGCCGAAGGCGAGCGCGGCAAGGAGCGCAATCCGTCTCAAAATTCGAAGGGCTCCGGCAGGAGCTCGGACATCCGGTAGAGCTTCCGCTTTCCGCCCGCGGTCGCGGAGACGACCGGCACGTCGCCGGCGAATTCCCAGAGGATCTGCCGGCAGGCGCCGCAGGGAGGGGTCGGCTCGTCCGCGCCCGTGACGACGGCGACCGCCCGGAACCGGCGAACGCCCTCCGAGAGCGCCTTCCAGATCGCGACCCGCTCCGCGCAAACGGTCAGGCCATACGTCGAGTTCTCGACGTTGCATCCGCCGTAGATCGTCCCGTCCTCCGCCTCGATCGCCGCTCCGACGGAAAATCCGCTCCGCTTCGACACGGCGTTTTTCCGGCTCGCCGTCGCGGCCTGGATCAGGCGCTGCGCCTGCTCCGGCTCGATCACGGCCGCCGCGCCGCCCCCGCGATCTTCGGCACGAGCGCGGTCAGCAGACGGACGAATCGTTCCCCGACCCGCTTCGTCGTCGCGAGGACCTCGGCGTGGTCGAGCGGCTGCGGCAGGATACCGGCGGCCATGTTCGTGATGGTCGAGATACCGAGGACAGCGACGCCGGCGTGGGAGAGCGCGATGGCCTCGGGCACCGTCGACATTCCCACCGCGTCGGCGCCGATCACCCGATAAGCCCGGATCTCCGCGGGCGTCTCGTACGAAGGCCCGGTGTTACCCAGGTACACCCCTTCTCGCAAGGGCACCCCGATCTTCCGCGCCGTCTGCTTCGCGAGCTTCCGCAGAGCCGGGTGGTAGACCGCGCTCATGTCGGGGAACCTCGGCCCGAGGGAGTCCTCGTTCGGGCCGACGAGAGGATTCGTCCCGAAGGCGTTGATGTGATCCGTCAACAGCATGAGGTCTCCCGGTTTGAACGTCCGGCGAATGCCTCCCGCGGCGTTGGTCAGGACGACCGCCGAAACGCCCAGACGTGCGAGAACGCGCGCCGGAAAAACGACCTCCGACATCGGACGCCCTTCGTAGAAGTGGACGCGCCCGGACAGGACCGCCACGGAAGTGCGGCCCACATCACCCAGCACGAGCTCGCCCGCGTGGCCGACGACCCCGGAAGGAACCGGGAAATGGGGAATCTCCTCGTAGGGGATCGCAACCCGGTTCGTGAGCTTCTCCGCGAACGATCCCAGGCCCGAGCCCAGAACGAGGCCGACCTGCGGCGCCGCATCGCGCTTCCCGCGAATCCAGGAGGCGCAGGCGTCGAGTCGCCCGAGAAGACCGGTCTCGCTCACCCCGCCAGCAGCCCCGCGATCGTGGCCGTCATGAACGACGCGAGCGACCCGCCGAGCAGCGCGCGGAATCCCAGCCGCGCGATGTCGCCCTTGCGGGTCGGCGCCAGCCCGCCGATTCCCCCGATCTGGATTCCGATGGAGGAAAAGTTCGCGAACCCACACAGGGCAAACGACGCGATCAGGCGCGCCTTCTCCGACATCCCCGCCTGGACGGTGCTCATCTTCGCGTAGGCGAAGAACTCGTTGATGACGGTCTTGTTGCCGATCAGGTCCGCGACGGTTCCCGCATCGGGGACCGGCACTCCCATCACCACGGCGAGCGGCCAGAGGACCCACGCGAAGACCTGCTGGAGCTGGAACCCGGGATATCCGAAGAGCCCGCCCACCCAGCCGAGGAAGCCGTTCAGGAGAGCGATGAGAGCGATGAACGCGATCAGCATGGCGACGATGTTGATGACGAGCGTCATCCCCTGCGACGCGCCGGAGGCCGCCGCGTCGATCAGGTTGGTGTGGGTCTTCTCGACCTTGAGCGTCACCTTGCCCATGGTGACGGGAACCTCGGTCTCGGGCATCAGGATCTTTGCCATCATGATGGCGCCGGGCGCCGCCATGACGGACGCCGTGATCAGGTACTTCGCCGGGATCCCCATGGCCACGTAGGC
>DASXSX010000259.1:0-3977 GCA_036505815.1 Thermoanaerobaculia bacterium | reverse complement strand
CTTCGCACTTTCGCCGCGCGAAGCTCGAAGAGGGACGCGAGCGTCTGGAGCGCCCGATCGAGAATCCGCTCCTTCGGAAGAGGCATCAGCGCCTCCGCCGCCGGCCCTGCCGCCCAGCCGGTGAGCATCGGGACTTGCGCGGGCGCGGCGGTCCACCAGGTCGGGAAAGCGGCGTCCCACGAGTGCATGAAGGCGATCTCGGAATTCTCCGGCTCGCGCGCGCGGAGGCGCTCGGACCCCCGCGTCTCCTCCCAAAAGGGCCGGCGAAAGAGAAGGACGATCCTGACGACGTCGCCCATCTCGATCTTCTCGAGAGCGCGGCGATGGGCGGACGGGTCGGGATCGAGCTCGATGGCCGACTTCTCGCCGGGACGGCGCCTCAGCACGCCGATCGAGGCCGTCACGATCGCGTGGCGCGCGCGGAACTCTCCGGAACCCTCCGTCGCCACTTCGACGCTTCCTTTCCGCCAGCGGATCCGCTCGACGGCGGTGGAGAAGCGGATCGGGCAGCGTTTCGGATCGAGCCGCGACCGCAACCAGTCGGTGACGCCGGCGTACCCCGAGACGATCCGGAATTGCATCCGGTCCTCGGGAGAGTGCCGCGGTTCGCCCCGCGTCGAGAACGCGTGCTCGCTCGCTCGCTCGAGAATCGCCGCGTGGTAGCCCTCGATCATCGCGGTGGCGAGACGCTTTTGCGGCGGTGACATCCGGCGGCGCGAACGGAGGAATTCCGCGACCGAACGATCGCGGCCGTTCGTCCGCATCTGCCGCGTCACCGAATCGAACCGCGACCAGAGATCGTGCTGCGAGCGGAATCCGGACGCGGTCGCCTCGAGATGGGAATCGGGAAGGCGCTCGATCAGGAGACCCGCATTCCGCCCGATCTCGAAGATCTCGTCGCTCCGACCGTGAACGAACTCGGCTCCGAGCTCGATCGGAAGCGGCCAGCCCCGCACGCGGCGCGTGAAGATCCGGCCGCCCGCTCTCGCGCGGGCCTCGAGGACCACGACGGAGAGTCCCGCGGAGGAGAGCCGCTCCGCGGCGGCGAGGCCCGCCGCGCCGGCCCCGACCACCACGACGTCAAAAGAGCGTCCTGCCATTTTCGACCTTTCACCAGAGCAAAGTGAGCGCCACCGCTCCGCTAGAGTGCCACCTGGATGGAAGCGGTCCTCTTCATCGGCGTCCAGGGCTCGGGCAAGACGACGTTCTACAAGGAGCGTTTCTTCGACACCCACGTACGGATCAGCCGTGACATGTTGAAGACCCGCAGCCGGCAGCTCGTGCTCGTGAGCGCCTGTCTCGCAGCCAAGCAGCCGTTCGTCGTGGACGATACGAATGCCTCGAAGGGCCGCCGGGCGGAATACATCGAGCCGGCCCGGGCCGCCGGCTTCCGCGTCGCCGGCTACTACTTCCGGTGCGCGCTCCGGGAAGCCCTTGGGCGCAATCGCCGGCGCCCGGAGGGCCAGGTCGTGCCCGTCCCGGGCGTGATCGCCACTTTCAAACGGCTCGAGCCTCCCGTCTGGTCGGAAGGGTTCGACGAGCTCTCGATCGTCGAGATCGGCCCGGAAAACCGGTTCGTCGTGCGCATGTGGACTCGCGAAGAGGGCGATCCGCCGCGACTCGAGTGAGAATAATTCCACCACCAAAAGTCGGCGGCGAGCCGCTCAATTACGGCACGATCGATCTGGCCGAAGAGGATGGCCAGTGGAAGGTCGTCGAACAGAGCTGGACGAACAAGAAGGAGTGACCGGCCCGATAAGATCGTCCCTTTCAAGGAGGCCGAGATGGCGGGCAAGAAGATCCTGATGCTGGTGGGAGATTTCGTCGAGGACTACGAGGTCATGGTTCCGTTTCAGGCGCTGTTGATGGTCGGTCATACGGTTCACGCGGTTTGTCCGGGCAAGCGAGCGGGGGAGAAGGTCCGCACCGCCGTGCACGACTTCGAGGGTGACCAGACATACTCCGAGAAGCCTGGACACAACTTCACGCTGAACTTCGATTTCGATGCCGTACGCGAGGTCGACTACGACGCGCTCGTGATTCCGGGAGGTCGCGCTCCCGAGTACCTGCGCCTGAACCCCCGAATCCTCGAGATCGTGAAGGACTTCGCGGCGCGCGAGAAGCCGATCGCCTCGATCTGCCACGGCGCGCAGATACTGGCGGCGGCCGGGGTGATCGGCGGCATGCGCTGCTCCTCGTATCCGGCGGTCGGGCCCGAAGTCACGCGTGCCGGCGGCACGTACGCCGACATCCCGGTCGACCAGGCGGTGACGGATCGCAACCTGGTGACGGCGCCCGCGTGGCCGGCGCACCCGGCGTGGCTCGCGCAGTTCCTGCAGGTTCTGGGTACGCGCATCGAGCACGCGGCAGCGGTCGAGGTGGCGTAGGACTTTCAGCCGCGGCGGTTGCTGCGCGACCGGCGGCTGAGAGATTTCAAACCGGAGCTTTCGAGTTCGGCGACCAGCTTTTTCGGTGCGACTGCACGATAGCTTTCCAAGATCCAGCCTTGGAGGATCTCGAGGGGTGGCTCGTCTTTGGCCTCGAAGCTCGCGGTCACCCACCCCGACTTCCCGAGCCCATAGCCGGTCGGCTTCGCAAACGGCAGGTCGAGAGCGTCCTGTCCCGACTCCGGGAGCTTGACGGAGAGTCCCATCGGTCCGCCCGGCACCGGATCGATGCCGAGAAACACGAAAACTTTCCCCTTCACCTTCGCGACGCGCTCGCCCCACGGAAAGTCCTCCGTCGCATCCGGAAAGGAGAGGGCATACTCGCGCAACACACGGGATACTTGGCGCAGGTCGCTGGAGCGAATTCCCGGGGGGCGGCGGGCGATCGGTTTTCGAGGCAGTCTTCGCGGCATTGTCGGAACCTCTTTGCCGGTTTGGAATCTATTTCTCCCGTGACGCTGTTTTGATGGTCGTCACGCAGGAGGTCTTCTTGAAATCACGCTTCGGGATCGTACTCGTCCTTTGTCTCGGCATCGCAGGCGTCGCCTTCGCCGTGCCCGCCAACCGCGCGACCGCCGTTTTCGCTGGCGGCTGCTTCTGGTGCGAGGAGACGGCGTTCGAAGGGGTCCCGGGAGTCGTCGCGGTCATTTCGGGCTACACCGGGGGCCAGGTCCCGAACCCGACCTACGAGCAGGTGTCCTCGGGAGTAACCGGGCACGCGGAATCCGTGCAAGTGATCTACGACCCGTCGAAGATCAGCTACGAGAAGCTGCTCGACATCTTCTGGCACAACGTCGATCCGTTCCAGGCGAACGGCCAGTTCTGCGACCATGGGAACCAGTACCGCTCCGCGATCTTCTACAAGGACGAAGCGCAGCGCAAAGCCGCGGAGGCGTCGAAAGCCCAGCTCGAGGGGGAGTCCCGGTTCAAGGGAAAGATCGTGACGCAGATCGTGCCCGCTTCGACGTTCTATCCCGCGGAGGAGTACCACCAAGACTTCTACAAGAAGAACCCGGTTCGCTATCACAGCTACCGGATGGGTTGCGGCCGCGACGCCCGGTTGAAAGAGATCTGGGGCGAAGCGGCGGGAGGTCACAAATGAAGATCACGATCCTGGCGATGATCGCGGCCCTGGCCTTCGCGTCGGCCGCCGAGGGCCAGAGCGCCGCGAAGGCGAAGGGTTGGATCGCCGCCAACTTCCGCAAGCCGGCGGAGGCGGAGCTGCGAAAGAGGCTGACACCTCTTCAGTACCAGGTCACTCAGAAAGAAGGAACCGAGCGCGCGTTCGCGAACGACTACTGGGACAACCACCGAGCAGGAATCTACGTGGACGTCGTCTCTGGCGAGCCTCTGTTTTCCTCGCTCGACAAATACGAGTCGGGCACCGGATGGCCGAGCTTCACGAAGCCGCTCGAGAAGGCGAACGTCAAGACCGGGACCGATTTCAAGATCGGTCTGCCGCGCACCGAGGTCCGCTCGGCGCACGCCGACTCGCACCTCGGGCACGTCTTCGACGACGGGCCGCCGCCG
>DASXSX010000258.1:0-3949 GCA_036505815.1 Thermoanaerobaculia bacterium | reverse complement strand
CACGCCCGCGCCCACCGAGATCCAGGCCGGAAAGCCGTTCGCGCAGAGGTTCGAGGAGGAGCGCCACCTCGCCGACATCCGCCAACTCACCTTCGGAGGCGAGAATGCGGAGGCGTACTTCTCTCCCGATGGCACGAAGTTGATTTATCAATCGACGCCGCCGGGAACATCCTGCGATCAGGAGTACGTGATGGACCTCGCGGGCGGCGAGACCAGAAGAGTCTCGAGCGGAAAAGGGCGGACGACGTGCGGCTACTTCCGCTTCCCCGCCGGGGACCACATCGTTTATTCCTCCACAGAGGCGGCGGGAGCGGAATGCCCGCCTCCGCCTGACCGCTCGCGCGGCTATGTCTGGGCGGTCTACGACGGTTACGACCTCTACGAGGCGCTGCCGGACGGTTCGGAGAGGCGGCGACTCACCGACTCACCCGGTTACGACGCGGAGGCGACCTGGTGCCCGCGCGGCGGAAAACTCGTCTTCACATCGGACCGCGACGGCGATCTCGACCTCTACGAGATGACGGAAACGGGCAAGGTCACTCGCCTGACGAATACACCCGGCTACGACGGGGGCGCCTTCTACAGCCCCGACTGCTCGGAGATCGTCTGGCGGGCGAGCCGGCCGAAAGGCGCAGATCTCGAGGAATACCGGGCGCTCCTCTCGCGGGGGCTGGTGCGCCCGACGACTCTCGAGCTCTACCTCGCGAAATCGGATGGCAGCGGCGCCCGCCAGCTCACATCGAACGGCGCAGCCAACTTCTGCCCGTACTTCCATCCCGACGGAAAAAAGATCATCTACAGCTCGAACGCGGGTTCGGCGGACGGGCGCGAGTTCGACCTCTGGCTGCTGGACAAGAGAGGCGGCGCGCCCGAGCGCGTGACCTTTGCGCCCGGTTTCGATGGGTTCCCGCAGTTTTCCCCGGACGGCAAGTGGCTCGTCTGGGGCTCGAACCGCGCGAACCAGAAGGGACACGAGACGAATCTGTTTCTTGCCCGGTGGGTCGACTGACCCGGCCTGTCAGCCGGCTGATACATTTGCATCATCTCTTTCGGTCCATTCCGGGGGAACCTTCCTCCGGAGGAGACAGCGAGATGAAAGCCGTGATCGAACGAACCAGTCGGCTGCTGGATATCCCTTTGAGGCCCGCTCCCCGCGGGTTGCTTCTCGCGGCGGCGCTCCTCCTCGGAGCGACTGGCTTCCTGCCGCTCTGGAAGGTCGCGACGTTCGCTCCGGGAGCGCCGAGGCACGGGACGTCCAACTACGAGCTCCTCGAGCCGGGGGCGAAGGTCGAGACGTCCGATTCGTCGAACGAGGTTACGGGGCCGAGAGAGGTTCCCGCGGACTTCGTCGAGTTCAAGTGGGTCCCGTTCGCGCTCGGGATACTCGGTTTGCTCTTTCTGAGGGCGGCCGTCCTCGGAACGATGCGCACACTCGTGGACGTCTTCGTCGTGTTCGCCTACTTCGCGGCCTTCTCGTTCTGGTCGTTCGGATCCCGGTTCTCACAATACGGGCGGTCTTACCCGGGGCCGGGGGCGTACGCGCTCGTCGGGATCGTCCTCGTTCTCGGCGGAGCGCTGTTTCTGGCGTGGCGGCAGGGCCGCTCCGAGCTCGCCGGTGAAGCCGGGATAGCCGGATGACGCAAAGGAGCTTCATGGTCGATACCGATGTTCCGGAAGGAGTCAAGGTCGAGCACGAGAAGCTGCGCAAGGAGCTCGATCGCGCCGTCGGCCTGGGCGGCGAGACCGCCGACGCCGCTCGAGCAGTCCTGAAGGTTCTTTCTCCTCACATGATTCTCGAAGAGGAGTACGCAGCGCCTCCCCTGCGCCTGCTTCCGCACCTCGCGCGCGGCGAGTTCGTTCCGGAGATGTCACGCATCCTGACGCGGACGGAGTCCTTGAAAGCGGAGATGCCCCGAATGCTCGGAGAGCACAAGCTAATCGTCGAAGCCCTTCGGCGGCTCCTTCAAGCCGCCGTCCGCGAGCGGCACGACGGATACGCGAGCTTCGCGCAGAAGCTGATCGCCCACGCGCAGCAAGAGGAGGACTTCTATTACCCCGCTGCGATTCTGGTCGGCGAGTACGTCAAGCTGCGGCTGGGGCGGGAGTGAGTCTCCCGACTTCTTCCCGCCCCTCGATTACGCGGCTCTTTGCGACCCTTCCAGCACGTGGCGGACCATCCGCAACGAGATGCGCCGGATCAGACGGATGCCCGGACTGACCACACGCCAGTAGCGTCGAAAACGTTTTCGCGACACCGGATCGGTTGTCGCGACTCGGGTCTCGGTCGCGAGCCGCGTCATGCCGGGCCCTTCCGGGGTCGCCGCGATGCCCCAGGCGATTTTCGCGAAGCCCGGCTCTCCCGCACGCGACGGCGTTGGAGGAGATCCCGCTCCTGGCTCAGAGGTAGATCCGACCAGGAGCTGAGCGCCGACATGGCGAGATCGGTATGAGTGAGAAGACCGACGAGCTCCTTGTCCTGGTCCACGATCGGCACGTGACGGATGCGATGGGTGTCCATCAGGTCGTAGAGCGATGCCAGCGTATCGCGGGGGCCGAGAGTGTAGGGGTTCGGGGTCATCAGATCCCGGACCTGCCGCCCTTCGGCGCGGGTCTCCCGCGATCTTGGCTCTGCGGACCGGCAGCGTGCTTCGGCATTTTTCCCTCCTCGATGAGAACCTCGGAGACCCGATTCTCGTCAGCCTGTGAGAGAGCGCGGATGATGCGAACGCATCATCTTGCTCAGCTGTCGAATTCCTGAATCTTCGCCACCAACGCATCACTCTCCCCGGGCGAGAGCGCGTAGTCGAGAGCGGGATAGAGAATCTCTTCCTCTTTGAGATGGTGTTTGTCGAGCAACTCGTGGAACGCCGCGCGGGCTTCGTCCGGTAGCTTGGCGGGGTCACCGATCGTCCGAAGAATCTGGTCGAGCAACCGGAGAATCTCGTTATGCTCACGCCGCATCGCCTCCGTCGGTCCGGCGGAGGGAGAGAGCCCGAGCCGCTTCTCGAAGACGGGAAACAGCAATTCCTCCTCGACCGCAATGTGGCGCCTGAGAGCGGAGGAGAAGGCGGCGTACCATTTCTCGGCGGTCTTGGCGTCCCCCGCGGCGCGCGCGACGAAAGCCGCCACCTCGAGACGAGCGAGCCGTTCGTGGTCCCGGCTAAGGGCTTCCGAGATCCGGCGCAGTGCTCCTCGGCCAGCGGATTGAGAAGAGGCCTCGATTCGAAAACCCGCTTGGTCACTCAGGTTAGCCGCCGCTGGATGACTGCTCATTCGTTCCTCCCGTGCGCGGGAGCCGGCGCGCGAAGCGGTACGGGCCTCTCCCGTCATCAGGCGATGGTAGGAGCGATGATTCTTTGTGACCTGGTGCAAAGACATCACGCTCGTGACGGGGCGGCCGGCTCATCCGGTGGATGATTCATTTGAATCAGGTTCCATCGGACGAGGGGAGCCATGCTTTGCACAGGGAGAAAAACCGATGAAGAACGCACCCGGAACTGACCACGTGTCCCGGCCCCAGGCGATCGAGCGAATCCGGGGAGCGCTCTTAGCGCGCGCCGGAGACGAGGAGTGCGCCTGCTGCGTCGCGGCGCGCTTCGGCGTCTTCTGTCAGGGCTTTCGTTCCCTGCCGGACGGCGACTTCCGCCGACGATTCGCCTGGATTGCCCGCCCGCGGCCCAAGGCGACCCGGCCGGAGCTCGAACATCTGGTCTCGCTTTACCACCTCGGAAGGCAGGAGGTCCGGGGCGCTGCGCTCTGCTGCGACGTGGAAACGCGCGAGCACTGCGTGTGCGACGGCTGGAACCGGTTCGACAACCCGACGCTCGAGAAGTTCTGTCTCGAGCTCACGGGGAGGCCCGTTCAGATCGGATGACGCCGCCCGGAAACGGGCTCGAGCGCGTCCGCGCTCTCAGATCAGGTCGTGACGGTACGCGTAGACGACTGCGGC
>DASXSX010000257.1:0-6732 GCA_036505815.1 Thermoanaerobaculia bacterium | reverse complement strand
CTTCCTGGGCGCGCCCTACGTCGAGAATCTGCGGAAGAACCGGAGCCTGACCTCCGCGCTTTCCGGCATCACGGCCGGAGTCGTCGGCGTGATCCTGAATCTGGCGGTCGTCTTTGGTCTGGCTGTACTTTTTCCGGCGGGCTGGGGACACGCGCCCAGCTGGTTTGCCTTGAGCTTGATGGCAGCGGCCTTCGTCGCGCTCTTCTTCTTCAAGCTCGGCGAAGTCTGGGTTGTCCTGGCCGGAGGCGCTCTTGGTCTGCTTCACGCGCTGCTGAAGTAGAGCCACGCGCCAAAACGCCCGGGGAGGAGAACCGGCTCGGCGGCGACCGACGTCAGGAGCCGCTTCTCATGCGAGGTCGAAGACCAGGAGCTCACTCTCCGCCCTCGCCGCGAGCTCGAGCGCGCTTTTGTCTTCCACCGCCGCCCCGTCTCCCGCCTCGAGCTCCTCTCCGTCGAGAGCGAGCTGCCCGCGCGCGATCTGGACCCACGCTGCCCGCCCGCGGGCGAGCGGGAGCGTGACGCGGTCTCGCGGCGAGAGCCGAGCCGCGTGAAGATCGACGTCCTGCCGGATCGTGACGGATCCTTTCCGACCGTCGTGAGACCCGATCAGGCACAGCCTGCCGCGGCGATCCTCTTCGGAAAAAGACTTCTGCTCGTAGCCGGGAGGAAGCCCGCGCCGCTCGGGCAGGATCCAGATCTGGAGGAAGTGGAGGAGCTCGATCGGCGAGTGGTTGAACTCGCTGTGGGTCACGCCGGTCCCGGCGCTCATGCGTTGCGTGTCGCCCGGCCGGATCACCGACCCGGTGCCCAGACTGTCGCGATGCTCCAGGGATCCTTCCAGGACCCAGGTGACGATCTCCATGTCGCGGTGCGAGTGCGTGGGGAAGCCCTGACCCGGCTGCACGCGATCCTCGTTCAGGACCCGCAACGAGCGAAAACCCATCCGCTCGGGGTCGTAATAATCGCCGAAAGAGAACGTGTGCCGGGTATCGAGCCAGCCGTGGTCGAAGCGGCCGCGCTCCCCGGAACGCAGGACGCGGATCAAGGGAGGGCGCGCGGTCCCATTACGCGTCGGGGCGAGCGTCCGGTTCGTGGCAGTAGCGCTGGACGGTCGCCAAGAGCTGGCCGAGCTGGATCGGCTTGCGGATGTAGTGCTCGATCTCGAGCGGGACGATCTGCTCGGCGAGGTTCGCGCCGGCGGAAATCACCACGACCGGGATCGAGGCGAGCATCGGATCCTGCTTCTGCTCCGCGCGGAACTGCCAGCCGTTCATCACCGGCATCGTCAAGTCGAGCAGAATCAGGCAAGGCCTCGAGCCTTCGCGCAGCCATTCGAGCGCGGCGCGCCCGTGCTCGGCGCTGGAAACGCCGTAACCCTCGTCCTCGAGGATCTGGCTCAGCGCCTCCCGGAGATCGGAGTCGTCCTCGACGATCAGAACCTGACTTCGGGAATGGAACGGCGACATCACGGCGGGGCGCGAACCCTCTCGATCAGTATAGCGTCCGTGAAAGCGGCGACCCGCTACGCGCCGGAGACGCCCCCTGAACGCGGAAGCTCGACGCAGAACGTCGACCCGCGTTGCGGCTCGCTCGCGACGTGGATCATCCCTCCGTGCGCTTCAACGATCTGCCGCACGATCCAGAGCCCGAGCCCGAATCCCCCGTAGTTGCTCTTCGACACCGCCCGCTCGAAACGCTGAAAGATGCGGACCTGGTGCTCGGGCGCGATCCCGATTCCGTGGTCGCGCACCGTCAGCCTAGCGAACTCCGCGTCTCCGTCGACGCTGACCTCGATCGGCTGGCCGGCGCCGTACTTGATCGCATTGGAGAGGAGATTGGAGACGACCTGTTCGATCCGAAGCCGGTCCCAGAGACCCAGGCTCCCCCGGTCGATCGCGACCGTGATCGGACATCGCGCGCGCGTCCGATCTTCTTCCTGCCTCGCGACGACGTCCCGGACGACGGCGGCGAGATCCACTTCCTCGCGTTCGAGCTCCATCCGTCCGCCGGTGATCCGGGAGATGTCGAGTAAGTCGTTGATCAACCCCGTCAGACGGTTCACCTGACGCTCGAGCGCCGACAGACCGTTCGGCGAAAGAGAGGTCTCCGCCTCCCCCCGGCGCAGCAAGCGCTGGACCTGCAGCTGAAGGGTCGTCAACGGAGTCTTCAACTCGTGCGAGGCGATCGAGAGGAAGTCCTCGCGGACGGCAATCGCTTCCTGTGCCTCCCGGTAGAGCCGCGCGTTGTCGGTGGCGGCCGCCTCGGCGTCGGCGCGCGCCCGGCGCTCGCGGGCGAGAAGCTCGGTCCGTTCGCGCTCCGCCGCTTTGAGATCCGAAAGGTCGCGGACGAACCCGGTGAAGAACACCGGATCGCTCGGGATCCGCGTGATCGTCAACTCGGCGGGAAACTCGGTTCCGTCCCCGCGGACGGCGGGCATCTCGAGCCGCCGGCCCAGGATTTTCGTCTCTCCCGTCGCGAGATGCCGCGCGAGTCCGGCGTGATGCGCGGAGCGCAGCCGTTCCGGAATGATGAGATCGGCCATCGGCCGGCCGATCGCCTCCGACCGGAAGTATCCGAAGATCCTCTCGGCGGCCGGGTTGAACTCGACGATTTCGCCGTCGGCGTCCATGGTGATGATGGCCTCGAGCGCGCTCTCCAAGACCGCCGACTTCCTCGCCCGCTCGCGATGCTCCGTTTCGTAGAGCGATGCGAGCGTTCGCGTGACCGGAATGGCGAGCGCCGTCAGAAGCAGCAGCGCTCCCCCGCCGGTGGCGAGAATCGCGATCGAGGCCCAGAGATTCTCGGTCTCCGACCTCTGCTGCGCCTCCCGGAGCAACTCGTGTTTATGCGCGAGAAACGTCCCGATCGCCCGATCGAGGACTTCGCGCCGCGGGCCGGTGGTCATCTCGATGTATCGGCCGAGCTGCTCGGGGGTCGCGCCTCCGCTCCGCAGTGCCAGGCCTTCCCCCGCCGCCTCTTCGTAGCCGAGATCGGCCTGCTCGATGGCCGCGAGAAGGGCCGCGTCCTTTCCCGATGCGGTCTGCCGGAGCCGCCGGACGCGCGAGAGGACTTCCACCCGGCCCCGCTGCAGCTTTCCGAGGAAGTCGCCCTCGCCGGTCAAGAGGTAGCCGCGAAAGCTCGCCACGCGGCGCTCCAGAGCGGCACGGAGGGGCTCGATCGCGATCAGCTCCTCCGCCTGCCGATAGGCCTCGTGGTCGCTGGCGAGCGCCGCTTTCAAGGCGGCGGCCGACGTCACCGCAACGAGAACGACGAGGATCGCGGAGGCGGAGAACCCGATGACGACCTTCTCGCGGAAGGTCAAAGGAGACGCCATTCCGAGATGATGCGCCGATGAGCGCGCGGTTTCCACTCTGCGACGGGGACGACAACCTTGTCGGATACGATTCGGCAATGACCGCTGGAAAGCGCGCCGCGCTGGTGACCGGAGGCACGCGGGGGATCGGGTTCGCCGTGGCGCGCCGTCTCGCGCAGGAGGGGCTCGAGGTCGCGATCTCGGGGCGGAGCGAGGAAAGCGTGTCCTCCGCGGTGGACCGGCTCGAGAAGGCTGTCCCTTCGGGACGCTTCGCCGGCCGGGGCGCAGATGCCCGAAGCGAATCGGAGCAGCTCGCCCTCGTCGATTTCGTCGGCCAGACCTTCGGCCGTCTGGACGTGCTCGTCAACAACGCCGGCATCGGCGACTTCGACTCGATCGAGAAACTCGACCCGCAGCGCTTTCGCGCCGTCGTCGAAACGAACCTCTTCGGTCCCTACTATGCGACGCATTTCGCGATTCCTCTGATGAAAAAGGGGGGCGGAGGGTTCATCGTGAACATCGCGTCGCTCGCCGGGATCAATGCGTTCGCCGGCGGGTCTGCGTACAACGCCTCGAAGTTCGGGCTCCTCGGATTCTCGGAGTCCTCGATGCTCGACCTGCGGCACCAGGGAATCCGGGTCGCGGCGATCCTGCCCGGCTCCGTCGCGACCGAGTTCGGTCACTCCCACGGAGACCGGGAGCACTCGTGGATGCTCTCCTCCGACGACGTCGCGGAGGCCGTCGCGGATTTGATCCGCTTCCCCGATCGCGCAATCGCCTCGCGCATCGACCTGCGCCCGTCGCGCCCGCCGAAGCGCTAACGGGCAGGAGGTTTCGCCCGATTCGGTTTCCTTTCACGGGGTCGGCGCCACGCGTGGCGACCACCGCGGTCGTCTCCTCGACCGACGTCGCCTGCTTGACCGTGATGCCGTGGCGGCTCATTGGACTTTGGACTTTAGATCTTGGATCTTGGACCTTATTCGACCCTCACGATCCTTCCTTCGATCGCGGTCGTCACGCGCCGACCCGGCAGGGAGCGGATCGCCGCTTCGGTCATCGCCCGCCAGGGCTCTCCGCCGGAGTCGAGCCGTTTCGGACTCGTCCCGCCGCGCCCCTTCGAGAAAAGCGCGTACCCGTCGCGGTAGCCGTTCTCCCAGACGTAGTCGAGCGACGCCGCCGAGTAGGTCCGCGCGAGGTCGAGCGGGGCAAAGGCGCCCCCGCGCGGGGAAACCTCTACGTCGGAGGGGGCGATCGTATACACCGGCTCCTCCGGAGTCCCGGCGACGTGGTAACGGAAGCGGATGCCGGAGACCTGCAGGAAGCGGCCGTGCCCAGTATGCACCTTCGAGACCGACGTCCGGAGCAGATCGAGCAGCTCCGCACCCGTGATCTCGAAGGAGACGACGGCGTTGTCGAAATAGAAGATGCCCTCGAGATCGTAGTTGCGGATCGGTCCGGGCGGAATGTCGTCATTGATCCGGATCGCGCCGCCGTTCAGAAATCCGACATCCGTCTTCATCCGCTCGCGCAGCACGTCGGCGAGAAAGTTGCCGAGCGCCGTCTCGCGCCCGCGCACCGCCGGCTCGACTCCTTCCAGGAGGTTCCGGGTCTCGCCCACGACCTCCTGGATGTCGCGCCCCGTCTGGGTCTTGACGGCCGCGGCGAGCTCCGCGAGCGAGGCCTGGACTTCGCCGTCCACCGCGGCGTCCTTATCGACGTCCGTCCCCAGAGAGACTTTTCGAAACGCGTCGTCGAGCGATCCGTCCGCCGAGATGCGGACGTCGTGCACGATTGCCGTCTTCGCGTCCGCATCTGCTTTGGTGATCCAGGTTCTTCCCACTTTGCGTTGCAGGAAGATGTGCTCGTGTCCTCCGACAACCAGCCCGATCGCCGGAAACTCGCGCGCCAGCCTCTCGTCTTCGTCGAGGTCCTGGTGCGTGAGCGCCACGACCGCCTTCGCGCCGCCCGCGCGCAGTCGCTCGAGAGCACGCTCGACGGCGGCGCGGCGCTCTCGAAGGTCGTAGTCGTAGGCGACGTAGTCGCGCGGCTGCGCGTCGGTCGTCAGGCCGAAGATTCCGACGGGAACGCCGGAGATCTCCTTCACGAGGAAGTCGTGCACGTTCGCGAGACGAGTGGACAACGGCGCGCCGCCTGCCGACGGAACGCTCCGATACCGGACGTTCGAGGACACCCAGGAGAAATCGGACTGCGCGACGCGGCCGAGCAGGACGCCGGGATCGCGGTCGTCGAACTCGTGGTTGCCGAAGACCACGAACATGTTCGGATCGAACGCGGCCGGATCGCCGTCGAGGAGGTTCAGAATCCGGATCATCGGCTGCGCGCGGAGATACTTGCTCATGACCGAGGGAAAGAGCAGATCACCGGCGTGAAGAAGGAGGACGGGCCTCCCTTCTGCCTCGAGCTTTTTTCGCAGCGTCCGCACGCGCGCGAGCCCTCCGAGGCGACCTCCTTCGAGCCCTTCGATTTTGTAGACGTCGTTGATCTGCAGGATCGTGAAGTGAGATTCGGACGGCAGCGCCACCGAACGCGCGGCCGATCCACGCGTGGAGGTGCCCGCGCAGGAGACCACCCCGACGAGCAGGACCCCGGCGAGCCACTTCGAGCTCACCGTCGCGGCCGCCCATCCATCCGCGCCGCACGGACCCAGACGCGGACGTATTCCGGACGGGGAGGTGTCTCCCCGCGCTCCGCCGCGACCCGCGAGAGACGCGCGGTGAGCTCGTCGAGGTCCGAAGAGGCGAGATCGGCCACCGAGCGGACTCCCGCTGCCTCGAGCAGCCGCGCGGCGGGAACACCCATTCCTTTGTGCAGGGCGAGCGACGCTTCCCGCCACGCATGCTCGAGAACGTCCGCGGCGACCCCGGTGCGCGAGGCGACCGCAGCCAGACCTTCGCGGCGGACGGCGCGATCGAGACGCTCGGGCGTCGGGATGCCGGCGGCGCGGAGCTCCCGAACTGCGGAGGCATCGAGCGCGGGAAGGTCCGAGAGGACGGGCCGGACCGACTGGACGTTTCGATCGAGAGCGGCGACCGAAGCCCAGAGGCTGAAGAGGACCGCAGTGCCGACCGCCAGGCGTCGTCCGTTTCCCCGAAGGTGGGAGAGGAACGAGAAGTACGCGAACCCCGACAGCGCGAGCGGCGGAAAGCCGCCGAAGCCCGCGAGCGGCATCTCGAGGAGCTTCCAGCTCTCGAAGCCCGGAACCGTGTAGATCCATTTGGTGCGGGCCCAGAAGTTCAAGAGCTCCCAGACCGCTCCGGCGAGCAGACCGCCCGCGAGCAGGCGCAGCAGGCGCGTTCGGCGACCCTCCTCGAGGTCGGAGAGCAGAGAGGGCGCGCCGGATCGGTAGTTGACGACATCCGGGATGCCGAGCGTCGCTCCCCAGACCATCCAGAACGCCC
>DASXSX010000256.1:0-1793 GCA_036505815.1 Thermoanaerobaculia bacterium | reverse complement strand
GCGGCCGCAGGGCGCTTCGTCATCCTGAGCCCTTCGCATTCGCTCAGGACAGGCTCCGCGAAGGATCTCTCGGAAATCGAGAGATTCCTCGGCCCTGTGGGCCTCGGAATGACGGAGGCAGCGACGAAGCGGCCTGCTCGGCCGCCTTCGTCAGCTCGCCCGCTTCTTCTCGCTCTTCTTCGCAGCGATCGCCGGCCGATCCGGCATTTCCTCGACCGACGTCAGCTTCCAGCCGTCGGCCGTCCGCTTCCAGGTCTCGCGCACCGCGACGCTCGGTCCCTCGACGACCGCGACGTAACCGCTCTCTTCCTGCGAGAGCTGGGTGATGCGCGAGGGCGCGGGCGCGCCGGAGTCCATTGCCTTTTGCAGGAGCGCCTCGTATCCGGCGCGGTCCAGGCGGGTTCCATCGGCGAGCTTCGCCTTGAGATTCTGTGAGTGGTACTTCGCGAGCCCCGCGAGGTCCTTGCTCGCGTAGAGCTGGTCGCGCGTTTGACGTACGGCCGTCAATTCCTTCAGCGCGGTGTTCGAGTCGGTGCCGAGCGTCGCGACGGTCGAGCAGGCGACCAGGCTCGCGCACGCGACGGCAGCGAGTCCAGTGATGATCCGGTTTCTCATGAGACCTCCTTTGGTTCCCGTCAGAAGTTGAGACGGACCGGAACCGATTTGGTTTTGAAAAAATCGCGGGACGCGGAAAGAGACTCTCCCCGCGCGCGGCACAATGGCGCAGTGCGATTTCTCCACTCAGAAGCGCGGGAAGAAACGGCGCAGGAAGGCGCGGTGAAGTGGTCTAGTTCTGCGTCGAAGCGTCCACCGGAAAAGCCGAGGACAAGTCCCGGAAACGCCTTCCAGTCGAAAGTTGCAAGTGGAGACCTGACCCCCAATGTGGCAAGTGGAGACCTGACCCCCGCTTCAGTCTCTCGGAATCCGCGACAGGTCGATATTGCCGCCGGAGACGAGCGCGACCGCCTTCGCTCCCGGCGGGACGCGCACCCTTCCATCGAGCAAGGCCGCAGTTGCCGCAGCGCCAGCGCCCTCGACGTAGAGCTTTGCTCGCGTCATCAGGAGCTTCATTGCGTCGACGATTGCCGCCTCGGAGACGCCGACCACTTCGTCCACCGCTTCCTTCGCGATCTCGAGAGGAAGCGCGCCGACGAACGGAGGCGTCATCCCGTCGGCGAGGGTTCCCCACGGCCGCGTCACGGTCACCGGCTTTCCCGCCGCGAGCGCCGGGGCGAGCCCCGGACCGTCGGCGAGCTCGACGCCGACGACTTTCGCCGCGGGACGGATCTGCTTCACCGCCGACGCGATCCCGGAGAGGATGCCTCCCCCGCCGACAGGCACGAGGACGAGGTCGACGTCCGGAAGGTCCTCGAGGATCTCGAGCCCGGTCGTGCCGGCGCCCGCGATGATCTCGGGATCGTCGAAAGGAGGAACGAAGACGAGCCCGCCCGCGTCCCGCACCTCCGCGAGCTTGTCGAAGAGCGTGGCGCGGTCGTCATGGAGAACGATCTCCGCGCCGTAGCCCCGGGTCGCCTCGATCTTCGACTGTGGTGCGCCGCTTGGCATCACGACCGTGCAGGCGGCGCCGGCGATTCGAGCCGCCCAGGCGAGCGCCTGCGCGTGGTTTCCGGCCGACACCGTCACGAGCCCGCGCGCGCGCTCCTCCGGAGACAGCGACAGGACCTTGTTCAGCGCGCCGCGCGGCTTGAACGATCCGGTCTTCTGAAAGCTCTCGCACTTGAGAAAGAAGCGGGCGCCGAAACGCTCGCCCAGGCCCGTCGCGGAGAGGAGCG
>DASXSX010000255.1:0-3793 GCA_036505815.1 Thermoanaerobaculia bacterium | reverse complement strand
GATGCCGTCGCTCCAGGCGTCGCGGCGGCAGGAGCTCGTCCCGCAGCAATGGACGGACTTCAGCCATCGTGCCTTCCTTTCTCGGGCTCGTTGACGAGCAGGACGCGGTCGACCTCGTCGACCTCGACGAGCTGCACTTGGATGCGCTCGTTGTGAGACGTGGGCAGGTTCTTGCCCACGTAATCCGGGCGAATCGGGAGCTCGCGGTGCCCTCGATCGACGAGGCAAGCGAGCTGCACACGCGCGGGCCGGCCGTACTCGAAGAGCGTCTCGATCGCGGCGCGGATCGTGCGGCCCGTCGAGAGCACGTCGTCGACGAGGACGCACGTCATTCCCTCCAGCGGAAAATCGAGCCTGGTGGCGCGGACGACCGGTTGGGGATGCCGAGGAGGCTCGCCGTTCCGGACCACGACGTCGTCCCGGTGGAAGGTGATGTCAACCGTGCCGAGGGCGATCTCCGAGCCGCCGAAATCGGCGATGTGCTTCCGGAGGCGCTGTGCGAGCGGCACGCCGCGCGTGTGGATGCCGATGAGAGCCGTGCGATCCAGGTCCCGGTTCCCCTCGACGATCTCGTGGGCGATGCGGGCGATCGTCCTGTTCAGGGCCTCGGAATCCAGGAGGACCTTGCCCGCTTCGATTTGAGCAGCCACCAGCGACTCCTTTCCGGCCTCACAGGACCGGCTTAAAGGTGTGCGGGCCGGAGACTAGCTGGAGCCGCGGACGGAGTCCAATCCCGCGGCGCCAGGCCGGGCTTTGCCGAGCCAACGGCTCTGGGGCGGCGCTCGCAAGGAGCCACGGCGAGCGGGCGCGAGACAGTACGCGTATTGGTACGGCGAGGGGCCGCGAGCTCTGGATCGTGCCGCGAGCGGCGTCAGGCCGGGCTTTGCCCGGCCGGCCAGAGTTGTCAGGGCGTACGCGGCAAGTCTCCTGGCGGAAGAAATTGGGAACCGATTAGCGCTGCCGCCGGGCTCCTCGGGGAGGAGCCCGGCGGCGTAGATGCTGACTAGCTAAAGGCGGTTACTTGCCGGCCGGCGCGATGCCCGGTTCGACCTGTTCGTACTCGTGCTCGCGGGCGGCCATCTCTTCTTCCGTCATGCGGACGGGGCCCTTGAACCACCTGCGGGCCGAGACGACCCACCAGCCTCCGAAGATGAGGCCGATCGCCGCGAACCAGATCACGGTGTAGTTCGTGAACTGCCAGTCGAAGCCGTCCACCCACGGAAGGCCGATCTTGTAGAGCGGGAAGATGAAGAGAATCGACACGATCGCGACCCAGATGATCGAGATCGGATCGAGCCACTTGTAGTGGCGCCCGAGGCTCCAGGCTCGCGGGGGATCCCAGGAATCGCCCTTCCGCCAGCGCAGGTAGACCGGGAGGATGAAGGCGACGTAGAGGCCGATGACCGCGATCGCGGTGCCGACGGCGTAACCGATGAAGTAGTTCCAGACCGCCGGGATCATGAGGACCGCCGCGAAGAACGATACTCCCAGCACCGAGTAGACCGGAACCCGATTTGGGGCGACCCGCCGCCAGAGCTGATGCCCCGGAACCGCGCGGTCGCGCGAGAAAGCGAACATCATGCGCGAGGCGGAGGTCACAGATGCCGTCACGCAGAAGAACTGCGCGACCACGCAGATGAAGAGCAGGAACTCCGCCCAGCGCTGGCTCATCGAGGTCGCCCAGATCCAGGGA
The DNA here is from genome assembly GCA_036505815.1 of Thermoanaerobaculia bacterium. Taxonomy (GTDB): domain Bacteria; phylum Acidobacteriota; class Thermoanaerobaculia; order UBA5066; family Gp7-AA6; genus Gp7-AA6. The sequence goes on along the minus strand of DASXSX010000255.1, from coordinate 2,100 downwards.
ACGATCGGGAGCAGCGCGTTGACCGTCTTCAGGGCCTCGTCGGTGCTCGGGATCGCGAAGGTCACGGCGACGAGCAGGATGAAGCCGAACACGACCGACACGAACACGGACGTCCACATGCCGACGGCCGCCCCGCGGGAGGCTTTGTTCGTCTCCTCGGCTGTGTGCGCCGACGCGTCGAACCCGGTGATCGTGTACTGCGCCATCAGGAGCCCGAGCCCGAACACGAACCAGAACGCCGGGTTTGCGAACGACGTCGTCGTCCCCCCGTAGCCCGAGTTGTTGACCGTCTCCGTGAAGACGTAGCTCAGCGACTGATGATGATCCGGCACGAAGATCAGGACGCCGACGATCACGACCACGCCGATCATGTGCCACCAGGCGGAGAACATGTTGAGCCCGGACGTGTAGCGAATGTGCATCACGTTGATCAGCACCGCGGCCGTCAGGAAGAGCGCATAGACGATGTAGGTCGAGGTGTTGAAGGAGGCCCCGAACCAGTCGTTCATGTGCTGCGAGTAGTTGAACCAGTAGTCGAACAGCACCTGGCCGAAGACCGCGAGGCCATACCCGATGGCTGCGGTGACGGCGACCTGACCGATGAGGTTGAACCACCCGGTCGCCCAGCCCCAGCCGGGGCTCCCGAGCTTCGAAGCCCAGTAGTAGAGACCGCCTGCGGTCGGATAGGCCGAGGCGATCTCGGCCATCGACAGGGCGATGATCGTCGACATCAGGCCGACGAGGAGCCAGCCCCACGTCACGGAGATCGGGCCGCCGTGCTCGAACGCGATCGTGTACGACGTGAGACACCCCGCGAGGATCGAGATGATCGTGAAGCTGATCGCGAAGTTGCGAAACCCGCCCATCGCGCGGAAGAGCTCCTGCGCGTAGCCGAGCCCGTGCAGAACCTTTTCGTCGTCGCTCAGATCTTCCGGGCGTACAACACGCTCTTCGGTGCTCATCCGCCTTCCTCTCTGTCGATGCGTGCGGCGTATTTATGCTCTCGGCCCACCCCGTGTCAACCAGCGCGAAAGTCATGGAGCTGAACGAGCTAGAGCAAGCAGTCGGCGATGGGTCGATAGACACCGTCGTCGTCGCTTTCACGGACATGCAGGGTCGTCTCATGGGCAAGCGCGTCCACGGGCGCTACTTCGTCGACAACGAGCTCGCGGACCACGGCGTCGAGGGATGCAACTACCTCCTCGCTCTGGACATGGAGATGGATCCCATTCCGGGCTACCAGATCGCCAACTGGGAGAAGGGCTACGGCGACTTTCTCCTCCAGCCCGACCTCGCCACGCTCCGGCTGACGCCCTGGTTGGACGGAACCGCGCTCGTCCTCTGCGACGTGCTCTGGCACGACGGCAGCCCGGTCAACCCCTCGCCGAGACAGGTCCTGAAGCGGCAAGTGGAGCGAGCAGCGGAGCTCGGCTACACGCCCATGTTCGGCTCCGAGCTCGAGTTCTACCTCCTCAAGGAGACCTATGCCGAGGCCCATGAGAAGCACTACCGGGACCTGACCCCCTCGGTGCCGTACATCCTCGACTACCACATCCTCGCGACGACCTACGACGAACCGCTCCTGCGACAGATCCGCAACCACATGCAGGCTGCCAGGATCCCCGTCGAGAGCTCGAAGGGCGAGGCCTGGCCCGGCCAGCAGGAAGTGAACTTCCGCTACTCCGACGCGCTCGCCATGGCGGACAACCACACGGTGTACAAAAACGGCGCCAAGGAGATCGCTCACCTGAACGGCTGCTCGATCACCTTCATGGCCAAGCCCGACCACACGTGGATCGGGAACTCCTGCCACATCCACGCGAGCCTCTGGGAGGGGGAGAAAGCCGCCTTCGCGGGCGAGTCGGACGTCTTCAAGCATTTCCTGGCCGGCCAGATCGCTTGCTTCAAGGAGCTCGCGGTCTTCCTCGCGCCCACGATCAACTCGTACAAGCGTTACGCGGCCGGAAGCTGGGCTCCGACCACGCTCGCCTGGGGCCATGACAACCGCACCTGCGGCTTCCGCATCGTCGGCCACGACAAGGCTCTGCGGGCGGAGACCCGCATCCCGGGAGGCGACGTCAATCCGTATCTGGCCTTCGC
>DASXSX010000254.1:0-3590 GCA_036505815.1 Thermoanaerobaculia bacterium | reverse complement strand
GGGGCGAGTACTTCGACAACGCCGCGCGAGAAGCGGTTCACGTCTATGGTTCAAACGATGCGGGGCGGTCCTGGAACGTCGTGCACACTTTCCCCGCCGGGGCCATCCGGCACGTCCACGGCATCACGTACGACTCCTATCGCGATTGCTTGTGGATGTGCACGGGAGACTACGGAGCGGAGAGCCGCATCCTGCGCGCGACGACGGACTGGAGCGTCGTCGAGCCGGTGTTGAATACCGGACAGCAGACCCGCACCGTGCGCCCGATCCCGACGGCGGAAGGTCTCTACTTCGCGACGGACACCGAGCTCGAGCAGAACTACATCTACCGCTTGAGTCCCGCAGGCGTCCTCGAGCGGCTGCACCCCACGAACGGACCGAGTCTCTGGAGCTGTCGGATCGGAACCGCCCTGTTCTTCTCGACGGATGTCGAGCCGAGTCCGCTCCACCGGCGGCCCTACGCGTGTCTCTACGGCAGCGCCGAAGGAGGGGAGTGGAACGAGTTGCTGGCCTGGCCGAAGGATGGCTGGCACATGTTCCTCTTCCAGTTCGGTAACATCGTCCTGCCGTCGGGGAGGAACGCGACCTCGATCCTGGCGGCCACCGGCTCGGCCGTCCGGGAGGAGGACGGCGTCATGCGCGCCTGGTCGGTGTCCGCCGGTTGAGGCCGCGCGTTCGCGACGCGACCGGCCGCGACCCTCGTGCCTATGAGGTGAAGCGGAGCGCGACATGATTGTAATAATAGTCGCGGCTCGCGGCTCCGAGCACTTCATACGAACGGCGAAACGACCGGGTGTAGTCCTCGAGCGCGCGGAATTCGTGCAGCATCGCGGAGAAGTCGTCGAACATGAGGATCGTTCCGGGACGGAGGATCGGATCGAGTCTGCAGAGGACGAACATCGTCGAGGTGTACAAATCGGCGTCGCAATTGACGACGATCGGCTTGTGGGGCGAAAACTGTTCGAGGAATGCCGGCAGCGTATCGTGGAACCAGCCCTTGATGAAACGGACCCGTGGATCATCGATGGGTGGGAACCTTCCCGCCGTCGAAAAGGTGCCTGGCACGAACGTCCCGCCGCCGCTGTCCCAGGTCTCCGGTAGACCCTCGAACGAATCGAAGCCGAAGAACTCGCTCTCGGGCGCGGTGTTGATGCCGGTCCATGCGCGCATCGAAGAACCCTGGAAGACCCCGAACTCCAGGTAAGTGATCGGGACGTTGCCGACCTGCTCGGCGACGTGGGCGTACATGGCCTCGCGCGATGGGAAATACGGGTGCGCCTTCTGGCGCGCGATCCACGACCTGAGCAAGGTCAGGCGGAGCAGGCCATCGACGCGCTCCGAGTAGCGGATCGGAGAGTGGACGAGCGCTCTCTTGACCAGGGATCGGAACCTCATGCTGATCTCCATCGAGTCGGGGGACCGGAGGCATGGAGGCGAGACGAGCCGGCGCGCGGTCGTGGATTCACCGTGGGGATTGCGAGTCGAAGCGTCGCGAGGCTACAGACTTCGAAAAGCGATCTCAAGCAGATCCATTGCGGCACTCAAGGACCGGTATCCACGCCGCGCGCGTGAGCACGCCACTGACGAAAGCCATAGAGCGGGTAATAGAGGGTCGCCGGGAGATCTCGGAGGCTGGCGACCGCCTCTTCCTTGCGGAGCGGACTGAACGCCTCCAAGCACTCGCGCCAGCCGGCCTCTCCGCGCCGCAGACGATGCCCAAGACTGAGCAGGTCGCGAAGGAAGTATTGCCAGTACACGCCCTCGAGGTGGCCGCCGAGCTGCGGCGGAATGGGCCGGCCGACGAGATCGCAATAGGCGTGATAGACGACGTCGCAGCCGGCTGCCCGGCACAGCGCGAACCAGAGGGTCGGCCGCGGGTTGACCTCGATCAGCTTCCACCTGCCATCGCGTGGATCCGGTTTGTACTCGGTGCCACAGATCCCCCGGTAGCCGAGGGCGCGCACGAGCTCCACGCTCGAGTCGGCGACGTCGCCTTGCCACTCGCTGCGGAGGAGCGAGCCGCTGCCGAAGTCTGGCGGGTACTGCCTGCTCTTGCGCGCGGTCAGCAACGCCCGCGGCGCTCCGTCTCGGGCGAAATACGCTGCGCAAACGAAGATCTCCCGCTCCGCGCCTGGGATGACCTCCTGCACCGTCATGCCGCTCTGGAGATCGCCGAGCGAACGAAACGCGCGCAACAGATCGTCCCGCGTGCCGACCTCCATCACCTTCTTGCCGTGGAATCGCTTGCGCCAGAGATGGCTGTGGGCGGGCTTCAGGATGGCGGGAAAGAGGAGATCCCGGGAAGTCTCCTCGAGTTCGGCGAGATCCATGGGAAAAAGAGTCCGCGGCAGGTCGACGCCGAGCGCCATGCAGCGCTGATAGAACCGGCGCTTGTCGACGAAGGATGCCGCCACCTCCGGTCGATAGCCTTCGGGAAGCAGGCAGCGCTCGCGAAGCTGCTCGTGATGGGCCGAGAGGAAGTCGCAATGGGGATCGTCCGCCGGGATCAAGACCGGAGGGGCGTCCTGATCGCGCGCCCATTCGTGGATGCGGTTCGCGAGCGAGGGACCTGCCGGCTCGAAGGCGAAGGGCGGCTGCCGAATCTCGGCCGAGTGGTGCCCGATCTCCCAGCGCTTGTGGTCGACTCCGTAGACGGTCACGCCGCGCCGATGGAGTGAGCGGGCGGCCGCCAGCCCGGTCGCGGTCATCGCCAGGACCACGGCCGGATGCGGCGTCCTCACGCCTCCCTCCAGGGGGCGAAGCCATCGCGGGCGGCATCGCGGACGAGCGTCGCCCAAGATTGCTCGAAACGGTCCAGTCGATCCTCCCGGTCCTCATGGCTGCGACCTCGACGAAACGCAGCGCATGATACTCGCGATGGGCGGTTCTCCGAGCCCCATCCCGAGCCGGCGGATTTGACGACGTCGCGCGAAGCCTCGTACTCTATTCGCCCGCACGATCGCCGCGCCTGATCGACTCCGAGCCCATGACCCCCCGCGCCATCACCAACGCCCTGACCGTCGATTTCGAGGACTGGTACCAAGGGCTCGAGATTCCTCCATCGGGCTGGCCCGGCCTCGAGGATCGGATCCCGCACGCGTCGCGCCGGCTGCTCGATCTGCTCGCGGGTCAGCACGCTCGGGCGACCTTCTTCGTCCTCGGGAGCCTGGCGGAGAAACACCCCCAGATCGTGAAAGAGATCGCGGCCGCCGGCCACGAGATCGCGACCCATGGATGGTCGCACACCATGGTCTACCGCATGACACCCGAGACCTTTGGCGAGGAGCTCCGCCGATCGATCGCGCTCCTCCAGGACCTCTCCGGACGGAAGATCGTCGGTCATCGCGCGCCTTTCTTCTCGATCACCCGCCGCTCGCTGTGGGCCCTGGAGATCCTCGCGCAGAATGGAATCCTCTACGACTCCAGCATCTTCCCGGTGCTCAACTACCGTTACGGAATCGAAGACGCTCCGAGATGGCCCTATGCCGTTCGCAACGGAAGCCCCGGTGGACTGATCGAGTTTCCGATCACCACGTGGCGGATCCTGGGGCGGAATCTCCCCGTCGCCGGTGGGGCCTACTTCCGCATCA
>DASXSX010000253.1:0-7672 GCA_036505815.1 Thermoanaerobaculia bacterium | reverse complement strand
AGGGTCTTTCCGAGGGTCTCGGTCGCCAACGCCGGCTACAACACGAACGTTTTCGGGACGAGCGAGAACGAAAAGGGCGACTGGGAGGCAACCGCCACGGCGGGCGCGCGCTTTCTTCTGCCCTTCGGAAAGAAGGTTTATGTCCAGGCCGACGTGCTGCCGCAGTACGCCTGGTATGCGAGCGAGAAAGACCTCCGTAATTTCGGGGGCGTCTACGGCGGGACAGCCTTCGCGTTCTTCAACCGTCTTTCCGTCGAAGCGTCGGGGCTGTACACGGATTCGACCGTCGTTCCGACCTCGGAGACTCCGTCTCCTTCGATCCAGCGGCAGACCTCCGGCGCGGGAACAATCGCGCTCGACCTCACTCGTGCTGTCTCCGTCCTCGGCGGCGGCAGCCTGCGGCGGACGCGCTACGACAGCCTCCCCGGTTCGCCGATTCCGACCGCCTCGCTCGCCGACCAGGATCGGACCGACAGCTCGTTCTTCGCCGGCGTGCGCCACTCGCTGCTCGGTCCGCTCGTCGTGACTTTGATCGCTGCAGACGGGCGCGCCGAATTCGTCAACAAGGCGTCGCAGCGAGACAACGAGACGCGCTCCTACCTGGCGAACGTCCTCGTGAGCGCGCAGCGAATCTTCGTCAACGCGACCGGCGGATATCGGCAGGGGCGGTCCCTGAACGGCTCGCTCCTGCCGAAGTTCAACTCGCCGATCGCTTCGGCATTCGTCTCGTGGTTTCCCTCCTCGTTTCTGGAGCTCCAGGCCTGGGGCTACTACCGCAACGTTTCGTACAGCCTCGACCCGAACTATCCCCTCTTCTACGAGTCGCGCTACGGCGGGGGACCGGTTGCCCGTTTCGGCCCGAGGATTCGCGTTCAACTCTACGGAAGCAACGGGAAGAACGACTACTCGGTGACGTCCGCGGCCGCTGCCCCGCCGCCGCAGGCGAGCACGAGACGAACCACCTACGGGGGGTCGATGTCGGTGCTATTCTCGCGGGCCATCGTGCTCAACGTGGGCGCGGCCGCCGATCGGTACCGGTCTCCCGTCCCGGCCCAGAACCGGAGGGTCGTTCGGCTGTTGACGGGCCTGTCCTTCGAGGGGTTTCCAACACCATGAAGATCGCGGCCGCCTTCGTCTCTCTCGCGGTGCCGGTCCTGGTGCTGGCGCAGGCGACGCCGACGCCCGTTCCGACCCGGACGGCCGACCTGGGGGGCGCCGGCTACGTGATCGGTCCGAAGGACATGCTGGAGATCCGCGTGATCGAGATCCCAGAGCTGAATGTTGAGCGACGGGTGTCGGATGACGGCTCCATAGCATTGCCCCTCCTCGGCGATCTCGCCGTGGGCGAGCTGACGGCGGCCCAGGTGCGCGAGAAGCTCGAGACCGTCTTGAAGGAGAAGTACGTCAACCGCGCCAACGTTTCGGTCGTCGTCAAAGAGTTCGCGGACAAACCGGTCTCGGTTCTCGGCGCGGTCCACACGCCGGGAGCGCTACGCGTTTCCGGAAAGTTCACGCTGCTTCAGGCGATCTCCGCGGCGGGGGGTCTCACCCAGCAGGCGGGGAGCAGGATCTACGTTTTGAGGCCCGAGGCCGGAGGCGGGTCGCACACGGTCGAGGTCGATGTCCAGAGCCTCTTTCGGGGGGACCCGGAGGCCAACGTGTCGATCTACCCGTCGGATATCGTCAATGTTCCGACGCGCCAGGCGATCCGGATCCTCTGCCTCGGGGAGCTCAAGAATCCCGGCGCGTTCGACTTCGACGCCGACCAGCGCGTCACACTCCTGGCAGCGATCGCCAAGGCGGGAGGCCTGACGGACCGCGCCTCGAAAACGATCCGGATCCGGCGCCGGCAAGCGAACGGCAGCGAGACGCAGATTGAAGTCAACTACGGGCGCGTATTGAGCGGCAAGGTTCCCGATCCCGTCCTGCAGTCGGAGGACATCGTCGTCGTGAAGGAGGCGTTCTTCTGATGAGGCCAGAGCCGGAATTTCCGTCCGAGGAACTCGCCGCGCCGGAGCCCTGGGCGGCGAACTTGAACCTGCGCGAATACGCCGCGCTCCTGCGGCGCCACTGGCGGATACTGGTCATATCGCTAGCCATAGCGCTCGTCGCTTTTCTCACGTACTGGGCGCTGGCGACGCGGCTCTATCGCGCGACCGTCGTCTTGAATGTCGTGCCGGAGCAGGCCGGGATCAGCGACATCAAGGCATCGGACGACGGCCGCAGACAGGTCGATCCGGAGTTCCTTCAGACACAGATGCGGCTCTTGAGGAGTCGCGAGATTGCGGAACGCGTGGTTCGGAACCTCCGGCTCGCCGTCTCGCCACGCACGGGGGCGTCGGGGAAGACAGCCGAGACGAAGGATCAACCGGACGCGACGACGCGGGCCGCGCTGGGGGTCCAGCGCACATTGGAGGTCAAACCCGTACGCGATACGACACTCGTCGAACTGTCCTCGGTTTCTCCTTCGCCGGTCAAAGCTGCGCGTATCGCCAATGCCGTCGCGGAGGCCTACATCGACTGGGGCCTCGAGGCGCGGGTGCGCTCTTTGAACGAGCGCGCGGAGTTCTTCCTTTCCCAGATCGCGCAAGTCAAGAAGGAGCTCGACGACAAGGAGCAGAAACTGCTGACTTATGGGCGCGAAAAGGACATCGTCGCTGCCGATCTGGCGAAAAACCCGTCCTTCCAGAACCTGGACGCCTTCAACGCCGACTATGCGACGGCCGTGGCGGACCGCGTCGCGAAGGAAGCACGCTACCAGGAGGTGCGCACGGCTCCGCCAGATTCGATCGCCAACACGATGTCGAGCGGGCTGGTCGCACAGCTGCAGAGCGATCTTGCGAAGCTCGAGCGCGACTACGCCGAGAAGCTCAACATCTACAAGCCGGAATGGCCGGCGATGCAGCAGTTGAAGACGCAGATCGACAAGGGGCGCCAGCATCTCGGCATCGTCATTCAGCAGACGGTCAACAAAGCGCGCGAATCCGCGCGCAGCGAGTACCTGACGGCAATGCGCCGCGAGGCGAGCCTGAAGGCCGAGCTCCGGTCGCAGAAAGCCGAGGCGCAGGCGGCCAGCAGCGACGCCGTCGAATACAACAATATCCGGGTCGAGGTCCAGACGCAGCGTGCCCTGCTCGACACGCTACTGCGCCGCGAAGCGGAGACGGAAGTGCTCTCTCGCCTCCAGGGGGAGCGCGCGTCCAACGTCCGGATCGTGGACCGGGCGCTGGTTCCGTCGTCTCCCTTCGCGCCTTCTCTGCAGAAGGACGTTCTGTTCGGCCTCGCGTTCGGCGGGTTCGTCGGCATTGGTCTCATTTTCGTGCTCTCTCATCTCGACCGCAGCCTGCGTTCGCCGGCGCAGGTCCAGGAGGTGCTCCGGTTGCCGGCTCTTGCCGTCATTCCCGGTCCCGTGGCGAGAAGCCGCTACGGAGCGGCACGCCTTTATGCGCGACGGAAACCTGGAGAAGAAAAGAATCTCGCTCCGGAGCCGGTTGCGACCCAGCAGCCGCAGACGCGAATAGCGGCGGCATATCACGCCCTGCGCACCTCTCTTCTCCGCGCTCGCGGTGCGGCACGCCTCTACCCGCGGCGGAAACACGGAGAGGAAGAGAGCGGGGCGCCGGAGCTGGTCGTCGTCGACCGTCCGCGCACGCGAATGGCGGAGGCTTACCGCGAGCTGCGAACCTCTCTCCTCCTCTCCCGCGCCGGCGGAATCAAGTCGATCGTCGTCACCTCGGCGGCGCCTCAGGAGGGTAAGACGACTCTCGCCTCCAATCTGGCGATCGCTCTCGCGCAGCTGGACCGGACGGTCGTCCTGGTCGACGGCGATCTTTACAATCCGCGTCTCCACGAGATCTTCTGCATCTCCAACCGCCTCGGCCTCGCGTCCGTCCTGGCGGGTCAGGTCAAACCGCTCGAAGTTCTCACGGCAACACAGGTGCCGGGCGTGACTCTGCTCCCGGCCGGGCCCAATCCGCCGGATCCGTCCGTGCTGCTGGCCTCCGACTCGATGTCGCATCTTCTGACCGCGCTCGGGTCGAGCTTCGACTTCGTCGTGATCGATTCTCCGCCGGTCGGAGCGGTCACCGACGCGGTTCTCCTGGGCGTCCATTCGGATGGGGTGATTCTCTGCGTCCGCGCCGGGACCACGCCCCGGGAACTCTCGGCGAGTGCCCGGGACAAGCTCCTTTGGAGCGGTGTGCGAATCCTGGGCGCGGCGTTGACGATGGCCGAAGACGAGACGACCCGGACTGACTACTACGACGCCTACTACATGCAATCGGTCGGAGGCGCGGGCGAGAAGACGAGCTCATCCGCGCAGCGGGGATGAGCGACGCCCTGATCGAGCTCCACTTCCACTGTTTGCCGGGCCTGGACGATGGACCGCTGGGTTGGGACGAGGCAGTCGCGCTCTGTCGCGCCGCGGCCCGCGACGGCTCGACGATCATCGTCGCGACTCCGCACGTCCTGCGCTATCCGTGGGTCAATGACGACGCTGCGGTCCGGGACCAGCGGATTTTGAAACTCAATACGCTTCTCGGCGGGCAACCGAAGGTGCTCGCCGGCTGCGAGTATCTCTTCTCTTCCGACGCGCTCGAGCTCTGGGATCGGGGGACGGCCGGCCCACTGACAGGTCTGAACCGGACCGACTACCTGCTGACGGAGTTCCCCTGGGGAATCGATGTGCAGAACGTTTCGCGATTCCTTTACGAGTTCTCCCTGATCGGGGTGACTCTCGTGATCGCTCATCCGGAGCGCCAGCGGGACTTCATCCGAGACCCCGGCATCCTGGCGCTCCTGGTGAAGCGCGGCGCGATCGCGCAGCTGACGGCGGGGAGTTTCCTCGGCGACTTCGGGGATCTTCCGCGCAACGCCTCGTTCGAGTTCGTCGAGCGAGGGCTCGTGCATCTGGTCGCCTCCGACGCGCATTCGCTCTTGTCGCGGCCTCCACGCCTGGCGGCGGCGCGTGACCTTTTCGAAGCGCGCTGGGGGCGGGAGGTGGCTGCCGGAATCTTCGAAAAGAATCCGGAGGCCGTCCTCAAGGGCAAGCCGGTCCCGTTCCGGCTGCCCGGCGGTGGATCCGAGGTGGAGACCGGCGATCTCGCCGCTTCGCGCGACCGTCTGCCACAGCCTGCCGATCGAAAAGCAGGTGGACAGGAAGCTCGGGTCGAAGAGGAAGGACATGGACGCGTTCGCGATCCGGCAAGCCGGCCGGAAATGGCGGCCCCGGTCGCCGCTCTCCTGACTGAGGGCTTGCCGACGCGGAGCTCGAGAGCTCTCGCAGAGCCACCGCCATTCAATCAATTCCTTTCGAGAGCAGCAGAGACGGCGACCGCGAAACGAATGACGCTTTCTCCCGAGCAGAGGAAGTTTTACCAGCGCGCGCTCACCGTGACGCGACAGGAGATCAGCGAGGTCGAAGTCCAGATCCAGGACGAGCTGGCCAAGGTGAAGGACCGCGTGAGGGAGCTGCAGAACGCACAAAAGGCGGCGAGGCTGATGTACGACGCGGGATGCATGCGCCTCGGTATCCCCAACAGTCTCAAGAGAACCGAAACTCAGAGTTGACGCCGCCCCGGGCCCCGGCCGGGTAGACGCCTCGTTTTCGCCTTCTCGCTTCCGGCGGGACTCCGGTTCTGACCGGGCCTAAGTATCTGGTTCCGCTTCACTTCGCCGGGGTCCGGTCAACGCAGTGATCCGCGCCAAAAGGACGCCGCAAGTATCTTGTGCTGCGTTGCTCAGGGGAAGGAGGTAAGGGTATAAGCTGTCCCGCAGATCAGGCGGGACCTGTCCCAAAGACCAGTGGGTTGTCCTTGTGGACGTCTCCTTGTTCTAGGATGCGGGCTTCTCGACAACAGGACATCGGTTTCAGATCAACCGTGATCGGTTTCAGATCAGCTGAAGGAGATTCGGAGCCATGACGCTCTTGAGGCTCGAGACAGATCTCTTCCCGACCGATGTCTTCGAGCTGTCCGAAACTGCAGTTCCCTGGTGGGTGTCGTACGTGCGCAGCCGGCAGGAAAAGGCTCTCGCGCGCCATCTCGTCCGAGTCGGTGTTCCCTTCTACCTCCCGCTCCACGAAAAGCGGGTGCGGCGAGCCGGACGACAGTTCGTCTCACACCTGCCGCTCTTTCCCAGCTACGTCTTCTGCCGCGGCAGAGGGGAGGAACGGCTCGCTGCGCTCCGCACCAATCTGGTGTGCCACATTCTCGAGGTCGCCCAACAGGAAGTGCTTACCGGAGAGCTCGCGCAGCTGCGGCTCCTCCAGGAGTCGGGCGCCAGCCTCGCGCCTCATCCTGCGCTTGCTCCAGGGGAGGCGGTACGTGTGACCCAGGGTCCGTTCGAGGGATACGTCGGCGTCGTCGTCCGCTCCGGCGGACGGCCGCGCCTCGTCGTGTCGATCTCGATGCTGCGGAAAGCAGTGGCTGTCGAGTTCGACAGGGAAGCACTCGCGCCGGTGTACACGAGATTCCGGCCGGCGTCGGCGGGCCGGCGCGCCGTAAAAGCCTAGCCAAGGCGCGTCCGACGCGGGGCCCATCCGTTCGGTGTTCGTACACCGAAGGAGACGGAGTCCGATCGGGCAAGCAGGAGAAAATCATGAGCGTTCTGGCCCCTCCCGTCGCCGGTGCCGATCTGCATCGGCGCATCGAGAGCCGCACCGCCGTCGTCGGCGTCGTCGGCCTGGGCTACGTCGGTCTGCCCCTGGCCCTGACCTTCGCCGAGCGTCAATTCCACGTGCTCGGCTTCGACGTGGATCCGGCGAAGGTCGAGACGCTCTCTCGCGGCGAGATGTACATCAAGCATCTCGACGGGCAGCGCGTCGCGGCGGCCATGACTTTCGATCTCTTCCGTGCGACCGGCGACTTCTCGCGACTCGCGGAGCCGGACGTTCTGGTGATCTGCGTGCCCACGCCGCTGACCCCGCAGCGCGAGCCCGACCTGAGCTACGTCGTCGGCACGGCGCGACGGATCCGCGACCATCTGCGGTCCGGCCAGCTCGTCGTGCTCGAGTCGACCACCTACCCCGGCACGACCGAGGAGCTCGTGCGGGGCATCCTCGAGGAGTCCGGTCTCAAGTGCGGAAGCGACTTCTACCTCGCCTTCTCGCCCGAACGGGAGGATCCCGGAAACGAGACCTTCGGGACGGCGACGATCCCGAAGGTGGTCGGCGGCGTCGACGCGACGGCGGGGGACCTCGCACAGGCGCTCTATGACCAGATTGTCGCGAAGACGATCCGGGTTTCTTCCTGTCGGACTGCCGAGGCGACGAAGCTGACCGAGAATATTTTCCGCGCAGTCAACATCGCCCTCGTCAACGAGCTCAAGGTGATCTACGACCGCATGGGCATCGACATCTGGGAGGTGCTCGACGCCGCGGCGACCAAGCCGTTCGGGTTTATGAGGTTCAATCCGGGGCCCGGCTGGGGAGGACACTGCATTCCGCTCGACCCCTTCTACCTCGCCTGGAAGGCGCGTGAGTACGGCGTGATTCCGAAGTTCATCGAGCTCGCCGGCGAGATCAACATCCAGATGCCACACTACGTCGTCGGCAAGCTCCAGGCCGCATTGAACGACCGGGGCAAGGCGGTCAAGGGGAGCCGGGTGCTCGTACTCGGTCTGGCGTACAAGAAGGACATCGACGATCCTCGCGAGAGTCCCGCCTTCGAAATCA
>DASXSX010000252.1:0-2246 GCA_036505815.1 Thermoanaerobaculia bacterium | reverse complement strand
GGTCAAAACCGGCGGATATCAGGCGGAGTATGGACGGGCGCTTGGAGGCGTCATCAATGTCATTACCAAGTCCGGCGGGAACGCGTTCCACGGTGACGGATTCTTGTACTACGACTCCATGGACACCGCGGCCGAGCCACGATTCGAATCCGGAGACTCGAACATTACGCAGATGCGGGTTGCGGACGGCCGACGGCTCGACTACGGGGTCGACCTGGGCGGCTTCCTGGTCAAGGATCGTCTCTGGTTTTTCGGGGCCTACAACCGCGTCGACCTGGACGGCCACGTGTCGCGGGTGCAGTCCTCCAGGCTGGTCTCGGCTGCCAACCGCTTTCCATTCAATGACGCCGAGAACCTCTATTCGGGGAAAGTGACCTGGAATGCGGCCACGTCGTCGTCGGTCGTGGCAACGGTCTTCGCCGACCCGTCGACGAGCTCCGGCGCGGCGGGAGCCGACCCTCGTCAGGGGCTCGGCGTGGGCTACGTCACGCCGATTCTGAGCCCGGATCCCTCGACGTGGTCTTCCGAACGAAAGCAGGGCGGTATCGACTACGGCGTCCGGGCGACTCGCCTCTTCGGTTCGCGGGCAATCGCGACGGTCCAGGGCTCCCGTCACGAGGACCGTAACAATCTCACCGCTGCGGACCGCGTTCAGTTCCGGGATCAGACCTGTGAAGGTGGCGCGCCCGATAGCCCGTGCGGCCGTCCGCTCGAGGACAACTTCATCTCCGGCGGTTACGGCTTGATCGGCGGCATCGACCGGAATGTTTCCAAACGCGAGCAATACAGCGGGGACATCACGTTTTACGGAGGGAGCCACGAGATCAAGGCCGGAGGCGACTACCTCGACGGCCGCACCCGGGGAGGCGGAGGGTTTACCGGAGGCCAGCGCGTCATCGCGAGAAACGAGCGCGGGGAGCTCTACTACGTACACCAGTTCGTCGCCGTGAGCCCCGAGGACCCGACTGTCGTGCCGGGTTCTCGCAGGAGAGCCGAGGTCGAGGACATCGGCGTCTATCTTCAGGATTCCTGGAAGGCCGCTCGCGGGCTCACAGTCAACTCGGGCTTGAGGTGGGATGGCGAGACTTCCAAGAACTACCTCGGCGAGACAGTCCTTCGGTTGCGAACGGCCTGGCAGCCCCGAATCGGCGTCGTCTGGGACCCGTGGAGCACCGGTGCGACGAAGATCTTCGTCTTCGCCGGCCGATTCTCCTATGCCCTGCCGACGGTACAGGTGGCTGCGGCCTTCGGCAACCACACCCTCTTGGAAACCTACAATCATGATCCGATCAGCGTCACACAGGACCCGAGCGTCCTCAACCACGGGCACCAGAAACTCCTCGAGGGAGGCGGTCCTTTTGGGGAAGCGGTGGACGCCGACGTCAACGCCCCCTACCAGGATGAGCTCACCCTTGGTATCGAGAGGTTGATCGGACCCACCGTGACGGTCGGCTTGAAAGGAACTTACCGGAGACTCGGAAACACGATCGAAGACCGCTGCGACTTCGACTACACGAGCCCGGAGACCGGCTATAGCCAGTGCGCTTTCATCACTCCGGGGTCAAACGGACAGTTCGCGCGTGGGAACGTTCCTACTTGCAATGGCCTTTATGACGAAGACGACTGGTACGAGTGCTCGCCCGTTGGTCCCGCCTCACCGCCGGCGCGGCGGTTGTATCGCGGCATCGAGGTCTTCGCGCGCAAATCGGCCGCCGACCGCCTCTGGCTTCAGGCGAGCTACGTGTACTCGTCGCTTCGGGGCAACTACGACGGCGGCGTCAACGAAGGGACCTACGGCTCGACGTTTCCGGGCTGGAACGAGGACTACGATTATCCCGCGATGTGGCACAACGGATACGGAACTCTCGCGCTCGACCGGCCGCATCGCTTCCGATTCGACGGGTACTGGGTGACCCCATGGCGCGTCTCCGTGGGTCTTCAGGCTTTCGTCGAGTCCGGTGCGCCCCTGAACCAGATGGGATTTTTCAACTCCGGTTACGGTTCCTTCGTGTTTCTCGTCCCGCGCGGCTCCGCGGGCCGCCTGCCGACCTTGTGGGATGCGAACCTCACGCTCAGCTACCCGATCGCGATCGGCCCGCTAACCGTCACATTGCAGGCGTACATCTTCAATCTCTTCAACAACCAGATCGCGATCTCGCGCGATGACCAGTGGTCCACCTCTCCACCCGCCGGCTTTCCCGCGACGATCTACGACCCGAATCAGTCGCAGAACAACCCGGAGTACG
>DASXSX010000251.1:0-19753 GCA_036505815.1 Thermoanaerobaculia bacterium | reverse complement strand
TGGCTCGCCGATGCAGCGCACAACGGATTCCCGTGCCATGGCTTCTTCGAGATCGATCCGCTGCTCGAGTCGATCCGCGGAGAGGAGAGATTCCGCGGCCTGATGTCCGAGCTCCGGGAGGAGTGCGCCGGCTATCGGCGGCTTTACGAGGAATTACGCCGGTCGCACAGTGGCTCGGCCGAGAGCCCGGCGTGAAGCTCGCTGTCCTGCTGCTGCCGGCCGCGCTTCTCGCCTCCACCGTCACGGCGCAGGAGCCAGTCTCGATCGATCAGGCTCTGCGTGAGGCGCGCGCGGCGAACGCGCGCCTGCCGATTCCCGCTTACGACGTCGCGATCGCTCAGGACAAGGTCGAGGAGGCGCGCGCGGAGCGCTGGCTGAAGGTCGCGGTCGAAGGAGGATTCATCTATGCCCCGCCGTCCGGATACGACCCGGTCGTGACGAACGCGGGCGAGTTTCGTCTGCAGGCCGTCGGACGGCAGCCCCTGACCGATGGGGGGGCCCGCCGGGCGGCGGTCGCACGCGCCCGGGCCGACCTCGCCGCCGCCGGCGGACGCTACCGGATCGCCGAGAAGGACCTGTACCTGGGAGTCGTCACGCAGTTCAACGAGATGCTCGCCGCGCGCGAAGAGCTTGCCGCCCGCCGCACGGGGATCGCGCGACTGGAAAGCTACCGCACGTCACTGAAGAGCCGGCAGGCCTCCGGACAGGCGGTCGCAGCCGACCTGTTGAAGACCGACGTGCGCGTCGCCTCCGACGAGGCCAGCATCCTGGAAGCGCAGCGGCGGGTCGACGATTCGCGCATCGCGCTGAACGACCTGATGGGGCGCTCTCCCGCCGCGCCGCTCGAGCTGGCGCCTCCGGCCTTTCCGGATCTCGCGGCGCCTTCCGAGTTCCGGGCGTGGGACGAGACGCCGGAAGTCGCGGAGGCTCTCGCGGAGGTGCGCTCGGCCGACGCCGCGCTCACGATCGCGCGCGCCGAGCGGAAACCTCACCTGGACCTGTCGGCGGACGCCGGCTTCTGGGGATCGGACACGTCGCGTCTCGTCCCGTCGGAACTGAGAGCCCTCCACTCCGACGCCACCTTCGCTGACCGGATCCGTCGCGACGCGGGATACTCCTTCACGCTCTCGCTCACCTGGCCGATCTTCGATTTCGGGGCGATCCGGGCCCGGGTGGCTCAGGCGGACCACGCCCTCGCGCAGGCGAAGCAGAAGGCCGAGGTGGCGAGACGGGACTCGTACCGCCAGTGGGAGCAGGCGCGTTCGGCGCTTCGCGCCCTCTCGCAGGAGATCGCGCTGCTCGCAAAAGCGGAGCCCGTGGCGCGGGACGCGTACCTCGAGGCGGAGAGCCGTTATCGCGGGGGCGCCGCGAGCTCGCTCGAGGTCATCGACGCCTACGCCGCGTCGATCGAGGCGACGGTGCGGCTCTCCGAGGCGGTCTCCCGCTACCGGATTTCGCGCGCCTTGGCGGAGCGGTGGGGGACTCCCTGAAGGCTGCGCTCCTCGCCGTCGTCGCGCTCCTCCTCGCGAGCGGCTGCCATTCGAAAGAGGATCCTGCGAAGGCTTCCGCTTCCGCCGAGAAGACCCCCGCCCCCACCACGCCGGTCAAGGTCGCGAAGGTCGAGCGGACGAACCTCTCCGAGTTGATCACCGCGCCCGGCAAGACCGCGGTGTTGAGCTCCCAGAAGATGCGGGCGCCTTTCGCCGGGACGCTCACCGAATTGCGCGTCGCCGACGGGGACATCGTCCGTCGGGGACAGGTTCTCGGCGTGATGGTCGCGCGCGAGAGCGAGGCGGCCGTCTCCGGAGCGCGCGAGATGATACGGCAGGCGTCGACCCCGGCAGAGAAAGCCGACGGCGAGCGCGCTCTCGCGCTCGCCGAAAAGAACCTCGTGCGCCGGCCGCTCGTCGCTTCCTGGAGCGGCGCGATATCGGGCCGGGCGGCGAGCGCCGGCGACCGGCTCGCCGAAGACCAGGAGATCCTGACGATCCAGGACACGGCATCTCTCGTCTTTCTCGCGGACGTCTCTCAGGCCGACTTGTCGAGAGTCCACGCCGGACAGCGGGCCTCCATCGAGATCGCCGGCCGCCCCCAGCCGATCCCGGCCAGCGTCCACGGGATTCTTCCCACCGCGAATCCCGCCGAGTTCACCGGCTCCGTCCGTCTCGACCTGGCCGGGGCCACCTCGAACATGGGGCTCGGTCTCTTCGGAACCGCCCGCATCGTCGTCGGCGAGCGCGCCGGCGTCACGACGGTCCCCGACGGCGCGATCCTCCGGGACGACGTGACCGGCATATCTCGCGTCGCGCTCGTCGAACAGAACCGCGCTCACTGGATTTCGGTGCGCACGGGCCTCCACGAGGGTGCCCGCACGGAGATCACCCAGCCGGCGCTCTCCGAAGGGCAGCCGGTGATCGTGTCGGGCCTCGTCGGGCTGCCCGAATCCCAGCCCGTGCTCGTCCGCCCTTGAGCCCGCTCCATCTCGCCCGCGAACGGCGAGGCGCAATCTTTCTCTTCTTTCTCCTCCTGGCGGCGGCGGGCGTCTTCGCGGCGTTGCGGCTTCCGTCCTCGATCTTTCCCTCCGTGACGTTTCCGGTCATCAAGGTCATTGCCGACGTCGGCGAAGAGCCCGCGGCTCACATGATGACGACGGTGACGCGCCCACTCGAAGAAGCCGTCCTGCGCGTCCCCGGCATCTTGAAGATTCTGTCAACGACGTCCCGCGGCTCGAGCGAGCTCTCCGGCCATTTCGAGTGGGGCACGGACATGCAGGTCGCTCTGCAGCGCGTCCAGGGCGAGATCGCCCGAGTGCGCACGTCGCTCCCCGCCGACACGCAAGTGGACGTCGAGTGGATGAACACCGCGATCTTCCCGATCCTCGGTTTCGCCATCACATCCGACACTCTCAGCCAGTCCGAGATCTGGGCCCTCGCCGAGTACCGCCTGAAGCCGGAGCTGATCCGGATCCCGGGCGTCGCGCAGGTGCAGGTCCAAGGCGGGCGCAGACGGGAGTTCCAGGTGAGCCTGGACGCGCGCTCGCTCGAGGCCCGACAGCTCTCCGCGCCGAGCGTCGTCGAGGCGATCCGCAAGAACAACCAGGTGCTATCCGCCGGGCTGACTGAGGCGAACCACGAGCTCTATCTCTCTCTCGTGGACGGCCGCGTCAGCGGCGTGGACGCACTTTCCCGGATCGCTGTGCCGCTGCCGGGCGGAGGAGTGCCGGCGCACCTGGGCGAGCTCGGCACGATCGCGGCCGGGGACGCCGTCTCCTACATCCGCACGACCGCGAACGGGCGTCCCGCGGTCCTCGTCAACATCGTGCGCCAGCCCGCCGCGAATACCGTCACGATCGCCGACGGGATCCGGCAGCTCCTTCGGGACCAGCCGGACCTGCTGCCGCCGGGCGTGCGCTGGACCACCTTCTACGACCAGGCGGAGTTCGTTTCCCAGTCGGTCCGCGGCGTGAGGGACGCGATCTGGATCGGCGTGGCGCTGGCCGCGCTCGTTCTCCTCGTCTTCTTGAAGAGCATCCGGCTGACTTTGATCGCGATCCTGACGATCCCGCTCTGTGTCGCCGTCGTTCTCCTGCTCCTGTCGGCGACGGGCCAGACGATCAACCTGATGACGCTCGGCGGGATTGCCGCGGCGCTCGGCCTGATCGCCGACGATGCGATCGTCGTGGTCGAGAAGATCCACCGCAATCGCGAGGAGAGCATCGCGGACCCGGCCGCCGAAGGGTTGAACGACCTGCTCCCGGCTCTCGTCGGCTCGAGCCTCTCGACGGTCGTCATCTTCGTCCCGTTCGCGCTCCTGACGGGAGTCGCCGGCGCCTTCTTCCGGCCGCTCGCCCTGACGATGGCGCTCGCGCTCGTCGTGTCCTTCCTGCTGGCCGCCCTCGTCGTCCCGGCAGCCTCCGAGATCGGCCGTCCGAAGCGAGCGCCCGCGGACCGAAAGGCCGACCGCGGCAGGAGATTCGACCGGGTCGCCGAGTTCTTCGTGGGCCACGGTTCCGCGGGGATCGCGATCACGATCGTGCTCCTGGCCGGAGGCTTCCTGCTCTACCGCGCGATCGGCACCGACTTTCTTCCCGCGATGGACGAGGGCTCGATCATCCTCGACTACTGGACGCCCGCGGGAACGTCGCTGACGGACACCGACGCGATGTTGAACGAGGCGGAAAAGATCATCCAGTCCCTTCCCGACGTCGAGACCTACTCGCGCCGTACCGGGACGCAGCTCGGTTTCTTCATCACGGAGCCGAACAGCGGAGACTACGTGATCAAGCTGAAACCGCGCTCGCGCCGGCGGGCGGTCGACGAAGTGATCGACGACCTGCGCGCGCGGCTCTCGGCCGCCGAGCCGGGGATCCGCGCCGATTTCGGGCAGCTTCTGGAGGACGACATCGGAGACCTGACCGGGGACGTCCCGCAGCCGGTGGACGTGAAGATCTTCGGAGAAGACCAGGCGCTGCTGAAGGAGAAGGCCCGGTCGGCGGCGGCGATCGTTCGGAAGGTGCATGGCGTGGAAGACGTCTTCGACGGGATCGTGGTCGCCGGGCCGGCTCTCGAGATCCGCCCGCGGGCGCGCGCGGCGGGCGCGGGAGGGGGCGAAGTCGAGCCCAGCCGCTTCGGCCTGACCGTCGAGGATCTCCATGCGGCGATCGAGCCGGCGATCGTCGGAACGGTGGCCGGGACTCTGCGCATCGGAGAACGGATCTACGACGTGCGAGTCTTCGAGAAGGGCGAGGCAGGTATGGCAAGCCTCAAGATCCGGTCGCCGTCCGGCGCGCTCGTGCCCCTTTCGAGCGTCGTTTCGATCTCCACGGGAGAGCCGGAGGCGGAGATCCATCGCGACAACCTGAAAACGTTTCTCGGCGTGACCGGCCGCCTCTCCGGACGGGACCTGGGCGGCGCGATCGGCGAGATCCGCTCGAAGCTCGCTTCGGGACTCGCGCTCCCCGCCGGCATGTCCCTGCAGTTCGGCGGCCTCTACGAGCAGCAGCAGAGCTCTTTCAAGGGGTTGCTGTTCGTCCTGATCGGAGGTTTGCTCCTCGTCGGAGTCGTCATCCTGTTCGAGTTCGGGGACTGGCGCGCGCCGCTCGTAACCGGTCTGATCGCGCTGGCGGTTCTCGCGGGAGTTTTCGGCGCGTTGATCCTAACGGGGATGACTCTGAACGTTTCGAGCTTCGTCGGCGCCATCATGATGGTCGGCATCGTCGGGGAGAACGCCGTGTTCGTCATCCAGGAGGCCCGAACCGCTCTGCGCTCCGGAGCGACCCCGACGGAAGCGTGGCAGATCGCGGCGCGGCGTCGCTTGCGGCCCGTCGCCATGACGATCTTCGCGACAGCGTTCGCCCTGGCGCCGCTCGCGCTCGCGCTGGGCGCCGGATCGCAACTCCAGCAGCCGCTCGCGATCGCCGTCATCGGAGGATTCCTCCTCTCCGGCCCTCTGGTGTTGCTGGTTCTGCCGGGCCTCTATCGCCTGCTCGATCCATCCGGGCGGCTGGCAGGCCGAAGTTCCGGCCATCGTGTTCCGGAGAAAAGTGGATGAAGCCTTCGGCGCGTCACCGGGCCGGCTTCCCCTTCCGAAACGACTCGTAGAGGTCGTCGAACAGAGCGAACCCACGCTCCAGTCGGCGGTGGTCGTCGGAAGTCGCGGCGAAGAGACCCGCCAGCACCTGTGAGACCCCGGCAGTCTCGGGGCGGCCGAACTTCGCATCCTTCAGGTCGATGTCGTGGACGATCTGCACGATCGGGCGCAGTCCCGCGTCCGCGACGGCCGTCCGGCGGACGATCGTCTCCAGGGTGCAGCGGTCCCCCTCATGCGTGAACTCTCCGCCCACCATGTCGAACCCGATCTCGGTCGGCCGCACCGCCTCACTCTTCGGGTCGATGAAGCGAAAGCGTGCTTTCGGATCGACGAACCTTCGCACGAACCAGGCGGAGGAGATGCGGTCCACCTTGATTCCGCGACGCGTCACCCACGTGCGCCCGACGAGATCCGCCGTTCGCGTCTTCTTCGAGCCTTTCATCTTCTCGTTCCTCCTTTCCAGCCGCTTCTGCAGTCCTTCGAGCAAGGCCTCCGCCGTGCTGCGCCCTGGCGCCCCGAAGAAGTCGATGCCCTTGATCTCCTCCATCCGCTTTCGAACGCGGGCAAGAGGGGTGGAAATGTCGACTTCGGCGGACCCCGACCGAAGCTCGCCGGACAGCGCCCCATACTCGGAGTCCCGCTCCGCACGGGATCGACTCACGAGCTCCTCGTCGACCTTCCGGTCCCAAAAGCGCGCCTCGCAGATCCAGGCCTCTCCGCCTCCCGCGCGCGCTTCCTCCCCGATCCACTCGAAGTCTTCGAGGCAATCTTCCCGGCGGGGCAGAACGTAGATCGAGCTCTTCAATGCGATTGCGCCGACCT
Organism: Thermoanaerobaculia bacterium; assembly: GCA_036505815.1. Classification (GTDB taxonomy): domain Bacteria; phylum Acidobacteriota; class Thermoanaerobaculia; order UBA5066; family Gp7-AA6; genus Gp7-AA6. The sequence goes on along the minus strand of DASXSX010000251.1, from coordinate 13,342 downwards.
TCGCGAGTCTCTGGCGGATCTTCGCGCGCAGGTAGAGCGGCCGGGGCGGGAGCTGATGGACAAGGAGATACCAGCGCAACGACCTCCCGTCCAACACGATCGGATTCGACTTGGGGCGGGTCACAGAGAGATTTCTAGCACTTGATTGGCTGTTCTATCAACTGCTAGTCTCAACTCCGGCGGAGGCTTCGCTGAGTTTTATCCTGACCGACCGCTTCTCGAGCGCGGCAGCGGCCGCTGCGCCCGTGAGTCTCAGACCCTGACGGCGGACGAGAGGCCGGGAGAAGCCGCCCGGCTCCGAACAGCCCGTCTCTCCGACTACTTCGGGCTCGAGCGCAACGTGGTCGCGGTCGGCTCCGCGATGTTCCTGCTCGGCCTGGGAGAGAACCTCTGGAAGAGCTTCGTCCCCAAATATCTGCAGGCCCTGGGCGCGCCGGTGCTCGCGATCGGGCTCTACGGGACGTTCCGGGACTTCTTAGACGGCGCTTACCAGTATCCGGGAGGGTGGATCGCCGACCGGTACGGCCGCAGGCGTGCACTCCTCCTCTTCGTTGGTCTCGCGGCGGTCGGGTACGTGATCTACGCGCTCGCGCCCTCCTGGCCGTTCGTTCTCGCGGGCCTCGTCTTCGTCATGGCCTGGTCGAGCATGGCGAGCCCGACCCTATTCGCGGTCGTCGGCGACGCGCTCCCCCGGGAGCGGCGGGCGATCGGGTTCACGGTGCAGGCCGTCTTGAGGAGGCTTCCCATCGTGGTCGCGCCGACGCTCGGAGGGTTTGCTATTGCCGCGTACGGAGTGCGAAGCGGCGTTCGCCTCGGCCTCGCCGCGACCGTGGCGCTCGCGCTCGCCACTTTCGCCGTGGTCGCGAGAGTCCGCATCCCGCTCGTCGAGGAAGAAACGGCCACTCGGATCGGGGGAGTCTGGCGGTCCCTGCCCCGGCCGCTCAAGTGGCTCCTCTTCTCCGACATCTTCATCCGGACGTGCGAAGGCCTGGTCGACGTCTTTCTCGTCCTCTACGCGACGAACGTCGTGGGCGTCAGCGCGCCGAGGTACGGGGCGCTCATCGCCGTGCAGATGGCGACGGCGATCCTCGTCTACGTTCCCGCCTCGAAGATCGCCGACCGCGCCGGAAGAAAGCCCTTCGTCGTCGCGACCTTCCTCTGTTTCGCCGCCTTCCCTCTGGCCGTCGTGCTGTCGCGGAGCTTTTTCGGGCTCGTGGCCGCGTTCGTCGTCGGGGGACTCCGCGAAGTGGGTGAACCCGCGCGAAAGGCCATGATCGTGGACCTCTCCCGCCCCGACATCCGCGCGCGGTCGATCGGCCTCTACTACCTCGTTCGCAGCTCCGCCATCGCTCCGGCGGCGTTCGCGGGCGGGCTTCTCTGGAGGATCTCGCCGTCCGTGCCGTTCCTGACAGCCGGCGCGGTCGGCCTGGCGGGCACTCTCCTCTTCGCCCTGACCGTAGAGGAGCGATACGCAGCGTGATTCACGGAACGGGTCTTGCTCAGGATCAGAAGGGAGGTTTTCAATGACTCGATGGATCGGAGTCGCCGTCCTTCCCCTCGTTCTTTCGCTTCCCGCAGGTGCCGCCGGACGCCCCGACGCCGCGACGATCGAGAGACTGACCGGCACGAAAGGTTCCTGGAACGAGAAGGAGGATGTCTTCAAGGTCTCCGTTCCGCGCTCGGACCTCGCGGTGTCCTCGGGGGCAGTGCGGATCACTCCGGCCCTCGGCCTGACTTCGTGGGCCGCGTTCACCGGCTCCGGAAGCGGCTCAGTGGTGATGGGAGACATGGTGCTGACCGAGGCGCAGGTCAATCCGGTCATGAGCGTCGCGCTCGACAGCGGGCTCGACGTCACCGCGCTCCACAATCACTTTTTGGGCGAAGCGCCGCGCGTGATGTTCCTCCACGTCGCGGGAATGGGCAGCGAAACCGACCTCGCGGCCGCGATCGGCAAGGTCTTCGCGAAGATCCGCGAAGGCCGTCAGGGAATGAAATCACCGGGCGCCGGCGGGATCGACCCCGCGAGGACGTCGCTCGATCCCGCGAAGATCGAAGGCGTCCTGGGAGTGAAGGGGGAGCTGAAGGACGGCGTCTACAAGGTCGTCGTCGGGCGGACGGCGCGCATGCACGGGAAGGACATGGGTGGCGCGATGGGCGTGAACACGTGGGCGGCGTTCGCGGGCTCGGATGCGAGAGCCGTCGTCGACGGCGACTTCGCGATGCGGGAGTCGGAGCTGCAAGACGTCCTGAAAGCGCTCCGTCACGCCGGGATCGAGATCGTCGCCATCCACAACCACATGTCGGGAGAGGATCCCCGGATCGTGTTCCTCCACTACTGGGGGATCGGCCGTGCCGATGACCTGGCCCGGGGCGTCCGCGCGGCTCTGGAGAAGAGCGGGGGCGTTTCCAGCTCGCCCTAGGGGCCGGCCCTCCTGTTCACTCTCTGTTCATCTCGGCAAGCGGCTGTCACGCTTTTTGCTCTGTCTCCTGGTGGCTACATTCCTGTGGCCAGGAGGGTGACAAGTGATGAAGCGCGTAATTGGAATTGCGGCCGCTTTCTGCTTCCTCGTCGGAGCGCAGGCGGCCTTCGCCCAGACCAAGATGCACACGGAAACCAAGACGAAGCAGACGGGCCCGGGGCCGAACGTCAAGGTCAAGACGGAGACGGTCGTCGGGACCGTCAAGGAGTTCGAGGCCGGCAAGAAGATCAAGGTCACCGGTCCGAACAACAAGGACTACTCGTTCGACCTCGATGAAGCCGTGCGCGTCGACGGCGCGGTCGCCGTCGGCCAGATGGCGAAGGTCGAGTGGGTGAAGGGGAGCGACGGCAAGGAGCGAGTGAAACTGATCGCTCTCTACACCACCCCGGCCGAAGCTGGTACCGCCGCCGGCACGGCGAAGACGATGCCGGCGGTCCACATGAAGACGGAGAAGACCGTTCATCAACCCGGACCGGACGTGAAGACGAAGACCGAGACCGTCATCGGGACCGTCAAGGAGTTCGAGGCCGGCAAGAAGATCAAGGTCACGGGTCCGAACAACAAGGACTACTCGTTCGACCTGGATCAAAACGTCTCGATGAAGGGAACCGTCGGGGTCGGCCAGAGGGTGAAGGTCGAGTACACGAAGGGCGACATGGGCAACCACGTCACGGTTGTCTCGCTCATGAAGGGAATGAAGAGCAAGAAGACCCGCAAGGCCGCCTGAATCCGTCGCGCGAGGCAGGCCGCTCGAACGCGGTCTGCCTCAGCGCGGTACCGTCGCCGACAGATCCGCTTTCGCCAAGCGCCGCGCGGCCTCGCGCAGCGTCTCTTCTTTTTTCGCGAAGTTGAAACGGGCCCGCGTTCTGCCTCCGTTCGTCGCATAGAAGCTCGAGCCTGGAACCGCGACGACGCCCGCGCGCCGGGCCAGGAACTCGACGAACGCCCGATCGTCCCGCCATCCGAGCGCCGCGGCGTCGGCCATCACGTAGTAGGCGCCCTGCGGCGCGGTGAAGGCGAGCCCGGCGTGGTCGAGTCCCGCCAGCAGGATCTCGCGTCTCGCTGCATACGCTCGGCGGAGCTGCCGGTAATAGGAATCGGGTAGAGCGAGCGCCGTCCGGCCCGCCTCCTGAAACGGCGCGGGGGCGCAGATCGTCAGGTAGTCGTGGACCTTCCGGATGCGCGACGTGAGCGGCGGGGACGCCACCGCCCAGCCGATGCGCCAACCGGTCACCGCGTAGCTCTTTCCGAGTCCGGAGAGCGTGACCGTCGAGTCCTCCATGCCGGGCAGCGATCCCAGCGAGACGTGCGGATGCCCGTCGAACCAGATGTGTTCGTAGATTTCGTCCACCACGGCGATGACTCCGGAACGAGAGCAGATCCGCGCGATCTCGGAGAGCTCGTCGCGCGTCAGCACGCGGCCCGAAGGGTTCCCCGGAGTGTTGAGCAGCAGGAGTCGGGTCCGGCGGCGAACGGCTTTCCGGAGCGCGTCCAGGTCGAGCGCGTAGTCCGGCTCGCGGAGCGGCACGAAGCGCGGCCGCACGCCCGCAAGGATGCAGGCGGGCAGATAGTTTTCGTACCACGGCTCGAAAATGATCGCCTCGTCTCCCGGCTCGGTCAGCGCGAGGACCGCGGCGACCTCGGCCTCGGAAACTCCGCACGTGATCGTGATCTCCGTTTCCGGATCGGGCCGCATGCCGTTCATCCGCGCGTACTTCGCGGCGACGGCCTGCCGGAACTCCGGAGAGCCCCACGTGAACGAATACTGGTGCTCGCCCGGCTCGGAGATCGCCCGGGAAAGGGCGGCGAGAACCTCGCGGGGCGGCTCGAAGTCCGGAAGGCCCTGGGCGAGGTTGATGCCGCCGACCTCGGCACCGAACCGGCTCATCTCGCGGATGACGGACTCCCCGAACCCATCGGTCCGCCGCGAAAGGACCCGCTGCGCGCGCCGCTTCCGCGACGGAACGCGCCGCCGCGCGGTCGCCTTGTTTTCCCTCCCCATTAGACTCACCCGAAGTATCCCTTACGAGAGCGCTTTGCCACCCGTGACGACCGACCCGACGTCCTCCGGTCTCCACCGGACCCTCTCGCACGTCGAGTACTTCACCTTCGGCTTCGGGACGATGGTCGGCGTCGGATGGGTCGTCCTCATGGACGACTGGCTCGAGCGCGGCGGCCCCGGCGGCGCGGCGCTCGGGTTCCTCCTGGGCGGCGTGCTTCTTCTGCCGATTGCGCGAACGTACGGGCGGCTCGTCGCGCGCTTCCCGGACGCGGGCGGTGAGATCGCGTACGCCGAGCGGGTCCTTCCCGCATCCGCCGCGTTCGGGGCCGCGTGGACGATGGTGCTCTCTTACGCGATCGTCTGTCCCTGGGAAGCGGCCGCGATCGGGAACCTGCTCGCCCGCGTCGTCCCCGCGTTGAACACGTTCCCCCTGTACGAGGTAGCCGGCCGGACGATCTTCGCTCCCCGGCTGGCGCTCGGCCTTGCCCTGACAGCGGCGATCGCCTGGCTGAACGACCGGGGCATGCGTTTTTCCGGCGTCCTGCAGGACATCGCGACTTTCGGGCTGCTCGCGCTCGTCGCGATCTTCGCCGCGCTCGCCTTCGTCCGGGGGAGCCCGTCTCGTCTCGAGCCGCTCTTCGCGCGCCCCGGCTCGTCCGGGGCCTGGCTCTCGATCCTGCTCGTGCTCCAGGTCGTGCCGTACTTCATGACCGGCTTCGAATCGGTCGGAAAGGAGTCGGAGGAGGCGCGTCCCGGTTTTCCGTCGCGCCAGTTCGGACGCGCGATCACGCTCGCGGAGATTTCCGGGTTTCTGTTCTACGCGACGATCATCGTCGCGGTCGCGTGGATCTTTCCGTGGAGAGATCTCGTAACCGGGCATCTGGGTACCGAGGCGGCCTTCGCGCGCGCCTTCCGCTCGCCCGCGATCGCGCGCCTCGTCGTCTTCGCCGCGTTTCTCTCGCTCGTGAAGATCTTCAACGGCAACTTCGTCGCGGCGACCCGCATGTTGTACGGCATCGCGCGCCGCGGCCTCGTCCACCCCGGCCTCGCGCGGGTGCATCCGCGGCGCGGCACGCCGAGGAACGCCATCCTCCTCATGGCGGCACTCTCCGTTCTGGGAGCGCTGTTGGGCGACGCCGTGCTCGTCCCGATTTCGGAAGTCGGGTCTCTCGCGGTCGGCGTGGGATGGCTGTCGAGCTGCGTCGCTTACGTCGCGCTCGCGCGCGGAGGCTCAAAGTTCGAGATTCGAGGTTCAACGAACTCGGGAGTGTTTGCCGCGGCGGCCGGGGCGATCGTTGCGCTCGCGGTCGTCGCGATCAAGGTCGTGCCGGGCATTCCGGGAAGCTTCACCGCGGCCGAGTGGATCGCTTTCGGGCTCTGGTCCGTCCTCGGTCTCGCCTTCTGGGTCGCCCGGCGTCGCGGTCCCGGCCACGCCGGAACCGCGAAGTTTTGAGCTGATTTGAGGACACTTCTGGCACGACCAATGCTCTCGACGACTGCGGGAGGCCGACATGGGCTTGATTCTGCTGATCATCCTGATTCTGCTGGTCCTCGGTGTCATTCCGACTTGGCCCCACAGCAGAGGGTGGGGCTACTGGCCGAGCGGACTTCTCGGGTTCATCCTGCTCATCGTCATCATCCTGCTGATCACGGGACGCCTCTAGAGGCGGCCGGCTGACGGGTCTCCCGCTGGGCTGGCACCCGATTGGCACGATCGCGGGACGTGCCGGTCAGGAGGGTGTCTCGGCTTCTTACGGTCGTGGCAGGTCTCGCGCTGCTCGCGATCGGCGCCCCGCACGCAGAGGCGGAGGGCGCGTCGGGCGATCAGGCCCAGGATCGGACCCTCGCCATCGAGCGGCTTCACTTCAACAAGCTCGCGAATGCATCCTTCACGGCCCGCGCGTCTTCGGAGAACGTCCCGCTGCCGCAAGTCCTGTCGGTCGCCGGGGCGACTAACACTTCGCCGATCGAGATCGCGACCTCGATCCCGCACGGCCTGACCGGCGGCGATACGGTCCTGATCAAGGGCGTGCAGGGGAACACGGCGGCGAACGGGTGGTGGACGATCGCGATCCGAACCCCGAGGACGTTTGCGCTCGAGGGGTCGGGCGGTAACGGGAGCTACGCCGGGGGAGGGTCCATTTTCCCGGCGGCCGGTCAACCGCCGCCTCCCGGACCGGCGGACGGGCAGGGAGAGCTTCCCTGGACGCCCTGGTTTTCGGGTCCGGCTGCCTTTCAAGAGAGTGAGTTCTTCCGCTTCGACGGCGGGCTCCCGACCGGCGAGATCTACACGTTTCCCCAGCTCGCGACCCTTCCCGAGCCCACGCCGGTCAACAGCTTTGCGGCCCAGGAGATCGACGGCTCGCTCTTCCGGCCGGGTGAGCCTCTCTGTCTCTCGATCGAAGCGAAGGTGATGGAGCCGGCCACAGACCGCCAGAAGCTGACGTTGATCGTGACGGCGGTGCTCGGCTCCGTCCACGTCTATCGAGCGAGTTTCCCCGGGTCACAGCTGACCGACAATTACCGGCGCTTCGCGCTCTGCTTCGCCCTCGAATCGAACGCCGTCACCGAAGGCGGGGTCGTCCGCGTCGAGTTCTTGGACGAAATGGCCCCCGACGCTCCACCCCGGGCGATGATCTGGACGCGGCCGATGCTCTCCGAAGGAATCGAGCTGGTCCCCTGGACGCCGAGCGTGCAGCCGCTGCCCCGGACGCGCGCGTTCTACTGAGGAGGAGCCAGGCCGACTCCACGGAGGATGTCCGTGTATCGCGGATCCCCGCGAAGGGGATCGATCTTCGAATCGGCCCGGATCCACGGCATGCAGTCGGCGCGCTCCTCCACTCCCCGACGGAGCCACTCGAAGGCGGCGTCTTTCCGCCCGAGGCCCACGTAGACGGTTGCAATTTCGTAGGGGCAGACGTAACGCTTTTCGGCCCGGCTCGTCAGCTCGGCGAGGATTCTGTTGGCGTCGGCCGTACGTCCCGCCGCGGCGTAGGCGCCGCCCAGCCATTCGAGGATCGTGACGCTTCGGTCCAACCCGGCCGCCCGCTCGAGCTCCCGGATCGCTTCGTCGATCCTCCCGGTCTTCTCCAGGGCCAGACCCAGATAGGTGTGCCCCCACGGCGAGCTCGGGTTCATCTCGACCAACTCGCGTGAGACCTCGAGCGCCTTGTCGTACTTCCGGGCGCCGTAGTACACCCAGGAAACGTCCGACAGGATGATCGGAGAGAGCGGGTCGAGTTGCTTCGCCCGCTCGACCTCGGCGATCGCCTCCTCATGGCGTTCGTTCGCCGTGAAGTAGAGAGCAAGACCGTCGTGCGCCTCCGCGAGGTTGGGATTCAGCTCGATGGCCCGCCGGAACTCCCGCTCGGCGCCCGACCAGTCGAAGTCGTAAAACATTCTGGCGAAGGCGAGTGAGACGTGCCCCTCCGCGAGACCGTCGTCGAGCTCGACCGCCTTCTGCGCCGCCGCCTTCGCCTTCGGCATCACCTCGCGCGGCGCACGGTAGATGCTCCGAAGCGCGGAGTAGGAATCGGCGAGGCCCGCGTGGGCGCGCGCGTCGAGAGGGTCCTTCGCGATCGCCTCGTTGAAGCGTGCGATTGCCTTCCCGATCGTCTCTTCGGTCCCCTGACCGAGGTAGTAGCGCCCCTTGAGATAAGCCTCCTGCGCCTCGGGCACGACGGGTCGGCTTCTCGCGAGCCGAGCCTTTTCCCCGGGATTCAGCTTCGCGCGAACCTCCTGCGCAATCGCCTGGGCGACCTCCGCCTGAAGCCCGAGGACGTCTCGGAGATCACGCTCGTAGTCCTTCGCCCAGAGATGCTCGTCGCTCCGAGCGTCGATCAATTGAGCCGTCACCCGGACACGATCGCCGGAGCGCATCACGGAGCCTTCGATGATTCCGTCGACGTTCAGCTCGCGCGCAATCTCGCGTAGAGGTTTCTTCGTCCCTTTGTACAGCATCGCCGAAGTCCGCGAGATCACCCGTAACGACCCGACCTGGGCGAGGCGCGAAATGAGGGCCTCGGTCATTCCATCGGAGAAGTACTCCTGCTCGGGATCGTGCGAGAGGTTTTGGAGCGGCAGAACAGCGAGCGACGAGAACCGCGTCGGTCCGCCGCCGGCGGCCGGTTTCGACGGCTGCCACCACATCAGAAGACCGATCGCGAGGAGGACGACGGCGGCCAACGGCACGAGGCGCGCGCGGCGGAGGGCGGGAAGCCGCCGGAGAACTCGCGGGGCCGCCGCTTCGGTCGAGGCATCGGTGAGCGCGAATTCGATGTCGTTCGCGGAGTGGAAACGGCGGCGCGGCTCTTTCTCCAGGCACCGGCACACGACGCGGTCGAGCGCCGGCGGCACGTCGGGATTCGCATCGCCGACCGATGAAGGCTGCTCCTTCAGGATCATGCTCATCGTCTCGGCCGGCGAGTTACCGCGGAACGCGCGCTTTCCGGTCGCCATCTCGTAGAGCACGGCGCCGAAGGAGAAGATGTCCGATCGCGCGTCGGCGGGGAGCCCGCGAACCTGCTCGGGAGACATGTAGCCCACCGTTCCGAGCGTCACACCCGCCTCCGTGACGGCGGAGAGCGTCGCCGCCTCCGCGGCCTCGGCGGCGGCCGTTTCCGGTTGGGTGAGCTTCGCGAGTCCGAAATCGAGAATCTTGATGCGGCCGTCGCGGGTCACGAAGAGGTTCTCCGGCTTCAGGTCCCGATGAATGACGCCCTTTTCGTGCGCGGCTGCGAGCCCGCGCGCGACCTGCACGCCGTATTCGATTGCCTCGGCCGGACGGAGCGTACCCTGCACCAGCCGCTCGCGGAGGGTCTCCCCATCGAGAAGCTCCTCGACGATGTAGGGGGAGCCTTCGTGCTCGCCGACGTCGTACACGACGAGCACGTTTGGATGGTTGAGAAGTCCCGCGGAACGCGCCTCCTTCTCGAACCGGCGCAGTCGCTCGGCGTCCTTCGAGAAGGATTCCGGGAGGACCTTGATCGCGACTTCGCGGCCGATCCGCGGGTCGCGTCCGCGGTACACCTCGCCCATGCCCCCGACTCCCAGCGGCGACAGGATCTCGTAGGGTCCCAGACGCGTACCTGCGGAAAGAGTCATGGGTCGGTCGACTGCCCCGATTCTAGCGTCCGGGGAACGCACCGGTTGGAAAGGATCTTGCTCATCCGGGTGGGGGAGGCAGACATGAGAGGAAAAGTGCCCAATCGGCTGCTCGCGACCCTGGCTTTTCTCGCGCCGCTCTTCTCGGCGGCCTGCGGCGCGACCTACTCCTCGCCTCCCCCGGAGCCGGCCTACGGCGACCTGGGCGGCTCGCGCTACGACGCAATGCGCACCCTTGCCGGTCGTCTGGTCGACCGTCTCCAAGCGACGCGCGACGAGCTGCGGGTCTCTCGGGTCTCGGAGGCGGAGATGCCGCTCCTCTCCGACCTGCTCGATAGGGCGCGGCGCTTTCGGGATCGCATGGAAGACACCGCAAATCCGCCGCGCAGCGTCCGCGACGACGTCAACGAGCTCGATCGCCTGGCGCGCGACTATGACGCGCGGACGCGGTACGTCCGGGCCTCCGAGCGAGCCGTGGAGAGCTGGAATGGCGCCCTCGAGACGCTCGACCGGATGCGACGGCTGGTCTCCGGATCGGACGTGGAACTTCCGCCCGAGGCGGGGCCGTATCCGACCTCGCCTTCCGGATCCGTCTTCTCGGGGAGGGCGCTCGAGGACCTGCGCCGGACCGCGCACGAGGTCGTCGTGCGGGCGTCGCTCGCGCGCGACACGGCAGAGCGCGCGGGGCCGGGTTACGGCGACGCCGATCGCAGGCTCCTCGCCGACCTCTCCTACTTCGTGTCGGGGGCCCGGGAGCTCGATTCGCGCGCGAACGCGGCGACCGTCGATCGGCGCGACATCGGTCCTTTCGTCGACCGGCTCTCGGACGACGCGCGCCGGATCGACTCCGCGCTGCGAAGCTCGACCGCCTTCTCGCGCGCCGGGAGCGATTGGAACGAGGTCCTGCGGCTCCTCGACAGGCTGTCGGAGCTGACGCGCTGAAGACCCCGAAGAGATCGCGCGGGATCGTCGTCGCGGTCGCGGTCCTTTTCGGGGCTGCGATGCTGGGTGTCTTTCTCTCGGCAAAGAGCGATGGCGCCCTGCCGCTCGAAAGAATCAAGCTTCCGCCCGGGTTCGAGATCCGCGTTTTCGCGCGCGTCCCGGACGCCCGCTCGCTCGCTCTCGCCCCGAAGGGGACCCTTTTCGTCGGGACCCGGGAAGACGGCGGCGTCTACGCGGTCCGGGACGGCTCTGGCCGGCCGGATTCGGTCGTCCGGATCGCACGTGGCTTGAATATGCCCAACGGAGTGGCGTTCCGGGACGGCGCGCTGTACGTCGCGGAGATCCAGAGAGTGCGCCGCTACCAAGGGATCGAGTCGCGTCTCACGAACCCGCCCGATTACGACGTCGTTCACATTTTCCCGGTCGACCGGCATCACGGCTGGAAGTTCATCGCGTTCGGACCGGACGGGATGCTCTACGTCCCGGTGGGAGCGCCCTGCAACATCTGCCAGCCCGAGCCGATCTACGCGGCGATCCACCGCATGCGGCCGGACGGCTCGGGTTTCGAGACCTTCGCGCGCGGCGTCCGCAATACGGTCGGCTTCGACTGGCATCCGGATACCCACGAGCTCTGGTTCACCGACAACGGCCGGGACATGCTCGGCGACGACATTCCGCCCGACGAGCTCAACAACGCGCCGCGCGCCGGAATGGACTTCGGATATCCGACCTGTCACGGCCGGAACATCCCGGACCCGGGTCTGGGCCGCCTGCGCCCCTGTTCCGCCACGACGCCCCCGGCGCTCGAGCTGGGTCCGCACGTGGCGGCGCTCGGAATGCGCTTCACCACCGGCTCGATGCTCCCCGAGAAATACCGGAAGGGGATTTTCATCGCCGAGCACGGCTCCTGGAACCGGACTCACAAGATCGGGTACCGCGTCATGTTCGTGCCGTTCGCGAACGGCCGGCCGGCGGGATACGAGGTCTTCGCCGAAGGCTGGCTGCAGGGGGAGAAAGCGTGGGGGCGTCCCGTCGATCTGCTCTTCACTCCCGACGGTGCGATGCTCCTCTCCGACGATGAGAGCGGAACGATCTATCGGATCAGTTACCGGGGTCAACGCTGAATTCATGCATTCGGTTGCCGCGAGCTTTTTCAATGCGCGATTTCAGCGTTGACCCCGAATCTGGTATGCTGTTTTCCCAAGTTGAACAGCTCGGACACCGCGTGGGTCCTCGTCGCGACGGCCCTGGTGCTCCTCATGACCCCCGCCCTCGGCTTCTTCTACGGAGGACTCGTCCGCAAGAAGAATGCCTTGAATACGATGATGATGAGCGTCTGCGCGCTCGGTTTCGTCGGACTCGGATGGGCGCTCGTCGGGTACTCGCTCGCGTTCGGCCGCGGCAACGCGTGGATCGGCGACCTCTCGCTGGCGTTGCTCCGCGGCGTCGGGCTCGAGACTCACGGCACGATCCCGCACCTCCTCTTTTTCGCGTTCCAGGGGACGTTCGCGATCATCACTGCGGCTCTCATCTCCGGAGCGATCGTCGAGCGCATGCGGTTCGGTCCCTACCTCGCGTTCCTGACGCTCTGGGGAATGTTCGTCTACGCGCCGATCGCTCACTGGGTATGGGGAGGCGGCTGGCTGGCGCGCCTGGGCACGCTCGATTTCGCCGGCGGGACCGTCGTCCACGTCAACGCGGCGGCCGCCGCGCTCGTCGTCGCGCTCCTGCTGCGGCCGCGCAGGGACTACGCGCGCCGCGCGATCCTGCCCCACAACGTCCCGTTCACGCTGCTCGGCGCCGGCCTCCTCTGGTTCGGGTGGTTCGGCTTCAACGGCGGCAGCGCCCTCGCCGCGAACGGGATCGCGACCCTCGCCTTCGTCAACACGATGCTCGCGCCGATCGCGACGCTCGTCGTCTGGACGCTTCTCGATCTCTCGCGCACGGGTCGCGCGACGGCGGTCGGCGCAGCGACTGCGATCGTCGTCGGCCTGGTCGCGGTGACGCCGGCGGCGGGGTTCGTGAGCCCGATTTCCGCGATTCTCCTCGGCGCGGTTGCCGCGGTCCCGAGCTACTTCGCGCTCCTGTGGCGCGCCGGCACGCGCGTGGACGACTCGCTCGACGTCGTCGCCGCGCACGGAGTCGGCGGCACCGTCGGAGCCCTTCTGACCGGCGTCCTGGCGCAGAAGTCGTGGAACGGCGTCGCGGACGGTCTCCTCTTCGGCAACCCGCGGCAGCTCGCGATCCAGTCCGTCGGGGTTCTCGCGACGATCGCGTACAGCGCGGCCGGGACGTTCGCGATCGTGAAGATCCTGGGGCTCGCCGGCCCGGTCCGGGCGAACGCGCGGGACGAGGGTCTGGGCCTCGACGTCACGCAGCACGGTGAAGAGGCGTACTCGCGCGGCGAGGGCGCGATCCTCGTGCTCCCCGAGCCGGGTTCGCCGCGCGGCCTTCCGGTGGCGGCGGCCACGCTCGCCGAGACCGGAGCCGGATCTCCATGAAGCTCGTCGTCGCGATCGTCCGACCGGAGAAGTTGGGCGACGTATTGGAATCGCTCTTCCGCGCCGAGGTACGCGGCCTGACCCTGCACCGAGTCCAGGGTCACGGCGGCGAGACCGAACAGGTCGAAACGTACCGAGGTACCACGGTAAAGATGGAGCTCTCCGACAAGGTGCGCCTCGAGATCGGCGTCTCGGACCACTTCGTGGAGCCGACCGTCAACGCGATCCTCCGCGCCGCGCACACGGGAGAAGTCGGGGACGGCAAGATCTTCGTGCTGCCGGTCGAGAAGGTCTATCGCATCCGCACCGGGGAA
>DASXSX010000250.1:0-5875 GCA_036505815.1 Thermoanaerobaculia bacterium | reverse complement strand
AAAACTTTTTACGGCGCGCCCGTGGCTTACGGCGTCTGGTCCGTCGTGGACGGGCTGTCCGTCGACGGCCAGCCGGTGCCGAACACTCACGATCCGCTCGCGGCCCTCGAGGCGATCCTCACCGGCGACGGGAAGGGCTTCTACCTGATGAAGGACTTCGGCGGGTCCGCGGACGGCCGGCCGGAGATCGTCCGGCGGCTGCGCGACGTCTACCGCGGCCTGAAAGATCGCGGGCGGCACGTCTTTCTGGTGTCTCCGCGGCTCGTCATCCCGGAGGACGCCAAGAAAGAGGTCTATGTCGTGGAATACGAGCTCCCCGACGAGGGGGAGATCGCACGGATCCTCGATTCGGGCCTGAAGCGCCGGCTCGGCTCCGAAGGAATTCAGGACACGGAGTTGAAGCGGCTGGCGCTCGCCCTGCGCGGTCTGACCGCCGACGAGATCGGGCACGTGCTCGCGAAGACCTTCGCCGAACGCCGGAGCTTCGACGAGGACGCCTTTCGGGAAATCCTCTCGGAGAAGGAACAGATGTCGCGCAAGGAGGGGGTCCTCGAGTTCGTCCCTCCGCGCGTCTCGCTCGACGACGTGGGCGGTTACGACGTCTTGAAGCTCTGGCTCGAAAAGAGGCAGAAGCTCTTCTCGCGGGAGGCGCTGGACGCGGGGATCCCCATCCCGCGGGGCATCCTTCTCATGGGGGTCTCGGGTTGCGGGAAGAGCCTGTGCGTCAAGACGATCTCCACCGAGTGGAATCTGCCGCTCTTCCGCCTCGACATGAACGCGATCTTCGGGACGGACAACCCGGAGGCGACCTTTCTGAAGGCGCTTCGGGCCGTCGAAGCGGTCTCGCCCGCCGTTCTGTGGATCGACGAGATCGAGATGGGTGTCGGCGGCTACCGCGACGGGCAGGACGCCTCGATGTCCCGCATCTTCTCGGGCTTCCTCACCTGGATGCAGGAAAAGAGCGCTCTCGTTTTCGTCGCGGCGACGGCGAACCGGATCCACCTTCTGCCCGCCGAGATCATCCGCAAGGGACGATTCGACCAGGTCTTCTTCGTCGACCTGCCGCTCGAGGAGGAGCGCAAGCAGATCTTCCAGATCCATCTGACCAAGAACCGCTGCGACGTCTCGAAGCTCGATCTGGTATTCCTGGCGAAAGCCACGAACGGCTGGAACGGCGCGGAGATCGAGCAGGCGGTGATCTCCGCGGTCGTGGACGCCTACGGGGAGAAGCGCGAGGTCTCCGAAGACGACCTCTACCGGATGATCTCGGCGACGGTACCGCTCTCCGTGACGATGGAGGAGCAGATCAAGGCGATCCGGAGCTGGGCGCACGAACGGGCCTTGAACGCGTCGCGGGCATAGCAAAGCCTCGCTTCGCGTCGGAGAGATCCTTCGCTTCGCTCAGGATGACCCGCTCCGCGGGTCAGTTCTTCGCCGGATCGATTTCCCCCCGCCGAAAGGGGGACAGGAATTCGATCCGGCCGCGCCAATCCCGCATCCGCGAGAGGAGCGCTTCGAAGCGCTCCGAGATCGAATCGGTTTCGAGCAGAGCCTGGAGCTCGGCAGCCTCGTATCGAAGCCGGACCGCGAGCTCGGAAGCGAGGCGTTCCGGCTCGAGCGGCTCGTCCGGAAGCGGCGGGACTTCCATCGCGGCCGCGATCGCGCGGAAGAGGGAAGTGGCCTCGGTCGAAACGCGGATGGTCTCCGCGGCGTCCCGCAGTGGAATCGACGCGATCTCTTCCACGTCCGCGACGCGATAGGGAGAAGGCGGCGACTCCGCGAGCACTCGATAGCGAAATTCTCCTAGGAGAACGATGTTGTACCGCCCGTCGGGTAACTCCTCGGCCTCGACGATCCGCCCCGCGCCGCCGACCGGATGGATCTCCGGCGTCGGACCCGCGGTCTCCCAACCCGGCTTGATCATCGCCATTCCGATCGTCCGGTCTGCCGAAAGCGCGTCGGCGACCATGGCGCGGTAGCGCGGCTCGAAGATGTGAAGGGGCAGGAGCGTGCCCGGCAGGAGGACCACGTCGGGCAGCGGAAAGAGAGGGATGCGGCGGCGCGTCATCGCTCGGAACGACCTTTGCCGCCGGTGAGCTCCCGGACGTAGACCACCGTCTGCCGGATCTGCTCGTCGGTCAACTTCCCCTGGAAGCTCGGCATCGGGTCGTGGCCCTGCCGGATCTGCTTCTCGATCGCTTCCGCGGAGCCGTCGGAGCGCCAGACGCCGTCGATCAGGTTCGCGTAGGGGAACCGCCCGGCCACCACCGTCTTGCCGTCGCCGGTCGGAGAGTGGCACCGCGCGCACTTGCGTTCGAAGATCCGGCGCCCCGCGGCGAGGTCTCCGCCGTGCGCGTCCCCTTCCGGAAGGCGATCCGGATCGCAGGCGATCGTGAACAGCGCCGACGTGACGAAGAGAAGGGCGAGCGTGCCGCGAATCACGGGCCGGAGTCTAGCGTCGGGATTGGAGCGAGCAGGAGTCTTGAGAGAATCCTGAGCGGATCGATCCGACGCATAATTGCGTGCTCGCCATGGGATCTTGCTCCGCGGCCGCTTGCTCTCTCCCGGCGCCGTCGAGGCGCCGCTTAATTGTTTGCTCTCTCCCGGGCCCGTCGAGGGCCCGCTAAGAACGCCTCTGCCATGGGATGTTGCATCGCGGCCTTTTGCTCTCTCCCGGGCGCGTCGAGCGCCCCCTAATCCGTGCCCGACCCGAGAGACAAGGTCTTCGAGAACGTCCTCGGACGTTACTACGTGGACTCGCAGTGCATCGATTGCGACGTCTGCCGGGTGACTGCGCCCGCCAACTTTCAGCGCGAAGAGGGGAAGGGATACTCGTACGTCTTCCGGCAGCCGGAGAATGCCGAGGAAGAAGCGCAGTGCCAGGAGGCGATGGACTCGTGCCCGGTGGAAGCGATCGGCGATGACGGAAGCTAGGCCTCCTTCACCTCGAGAATCGATCGGAAATATTCGATGGTCTTGGCGAGCCCTTCTTCGAGCGTCACCTTCGGTTCCCAGCCGAGCCTCGTTCGCGCTTTGGTGATGTCCGGCTGCCGGACTCTCGGGTCGTCCACGGGCAGGGGACGGAACACGATCTCGCTCGCGGTGCCGGTCAGCTCGCGAATCTTTCTCGCGAAGTCGAGCACCGAGAGCTCCACCGGATTTCCGAGATTGACGGGGTGGCGTTCTTCCGAGAAAAGGAGCCGGTAGATCCCGTCGATCAGGTCGGAGACGTAACAGAACGACCGCGTCTGCGATCCGTCTCCGAAGACGGTCATGGGCTCTCCCGCCAGCGCCTGTCCGATGAGCGCCGGAACCACGCGGCCGTCGCGGGGCCGCATCCGCTCCCCGTAGGTATTGAAGATCCGCACGATGCGCGTCGGCACTCCGTGCGCCCGCTGGTACGCCATCGTCAAGGCTTCCGCGAAGCGCTTCGCCTCGTCGTAGACGCCCCGGGGCCCGATCGGGTTGACGTTGCCCCAGTAGGTCTCCGGCTGGGGATGGACGAGTGGATCGCCGTAGACCTCCGAGGTCGACGCGAGAAGGAAGCGGGCGCCTTTGGCGAGCGCAAGGCCGAGAGCGTTGTGAGTTCCGAGAGAGCCGACTTTCAGGGTCTGGATCGGAAGCTCGAGGTAGTCGATGGGCGAAGCAGGGGAGGCGTAGTGGAGAACGGCGTCGATGTCGCCGTCGATCGCGATGAACTTGGTGACGTTGTGCTCGATGAAGTGAAACCGCCGATCGGTTTCGAGATGAGCGATATTGCGAACGTTCCCGGTCACGAAGTTGTCCATCGCGATCACTTCGTGGCCTTCGGCGAGGAGCCGGTCGCACAGGTGGGAGCCCAAGAATCCCGCGCCGCCGGTGACGAGGATTCTCACGACCTCCCGACCCCCGTATACGACCAGCCGGCGGCCTTCAGCTCCCGCGGCTCGTAGACGTTCCTCAGATCGACGACGGTCTTCGACATCATCAGCTTCGCCAGCCGGCCGAAGTCGAGGGCCCGAAACTCGTTCCACTCGGTTGCGAGCACGAGAACGTCGGCGCCCCGCGCGCAGTCGTAGGCGTCCGTGGCGTAGTAGAGGTCGGGGAAGACCGCGCGCGCGTTCTGCATCGCGGCGGGGTCGAAAACGCGCACGGTGGCGCCCGCCGCGACCAGGTCGGTGATGACGGCGACCGCGGGCGACTCCCGGATGTCGTCGGTCTCCGGCTTGAAGGAGAGCCCGAGTACGGCCGCCGTTCGACCTTCCAGGGGACCCGCCGCGCCGACGATCTTCTCGGTCATTCGCGCTTTCGTCTCGCAGTTGACGCCGACGGCGGCCTCGATGATCCGGAACCGGTACCCGTGCTGCCGCGCGAGGTCGATCGCGGCGGCCGTGTCCTTCGGGAAGCAGGAGCCCCCGAAACCGGGTCCCGCGAGAAGGAACTCGGAACCGATCCGGCGGTCGAGACCCATCCCGCGCGCGACGTCGTGGACGTCGGCGCCCATGAGCTCACAAAGCCGCGCGATCTCGTTGATGAACGAGATCTTCACCGCCAGAAATCCGTTCGACGCGTACTTGATCAGCTCCGCCGAAGCGACGTCCGTGATCACGAACGGCGTTTCCGCGAGGAAGAGCGGGCTGTAGATCTCCTTCATGACGTCGATCGCGCGCGCGTCGGAAGCGCCGATCACGATGCGGGTGGGGCGCATGAAGTCGGAGATCGCCGAGCCTTCCCGGAGAAACTCGGGGTTGGAGACGACGGAAAACTCCCGTTTTCCGTCGTTCGATCGCAGGATCTGCTCGATCATGCGGCCGGTCCCGGTCGGGACCGTTGATTTCGTCACGACGACCTTGTATCCGTTCATGTGCTCGGCGATGGCCTCCGCCACCTGGCGGACGAACGTCAGGTCCGGGGAGCCGTCGGGGTTGGGCGGAGTGCCCACAGCGATGAAGATCGCGAGAGCCCTTTCGATGCTCGACTTCAAGTCGGTCGTGAACGTGAGCCTTCCGGCGCGCTCGTTCTTCGCGACGATCTCTTCCAACCCCGGCTCGTAGATCGGGATCTGACCGGACTGGAGGGAGGCGATCTTCGCCTCATCCTTGTCGGCACAGACGACGTCCATTCCGAAGTCGGCGAGGCAGGCCCCGGTCACGAGGCCGACGTAACCCGTGCCGACGACGCAGATGTTCATGCGACAGGCCTCTTGCCGGCGACGGCGTTCTGTTGCCGGAACCACTCGACCGATCGGGAGAGACCGTCGGCGAGAGGGACGCGCGCGCGGAACCGGAGCAAGCGCTCCGCCTTCTCGACCGAAGCATACGTGATCGGGACGTCCCCCGGCTGGACGGGCTGCCGGGAGAGGCGTGCCGTCCTGCCGGTCGCCTTTTCGATCGCCGCGACCAGCTCCGAGAGAGTCACCGGGCGGGCGCCGCCGAGGTTGACGATCTCGAAACCCGGTGTCGCCTCGAGCGCCGCCTCGACGCCGTCCGCGATGTCGTCGATGTAGGTGTAGTCGCGGCGCGAAGACCCGTCGCCGTAGAAGGGGATCGGCCGGTCCTCCTCGAGCGAGCGGATGAATCGGGCGATCGCCATCTCCGGGCGCTGCCGCGGGCCGTAGACGGTGAAGAAGCGGAGGCACCATGCCGGCAGCCCGTGGAGGTGATGTGCGTTGAAGACGTGCAGCTCTCCGGCGCGCTTCGTGGTGGCGTAAGGGGAGATCGGCCGGTCGATCGGGTCATCCTCCGAGAAGGGAAGTTTCGAGTTGATGCCGTAGACCGACGAGGAGGATGCGAACAGAAACGGCGGCCTTCCGTGAGCGACGGCGGCCTCCAGGAGATGAAGGGTCCCCACGCAGTTGACCTCTTCGTACAGGACCGGCTGCGAGAGAGACGGCCGG
>DASXSX010000249.1:0-19508 GCA_036505815.1 Thermoanaerobaculia bacterium | reverse complement strand
TGCTCCTGCCACTTATGGAAGCGCTCCCGCACACGGTGGAGCACGCGATCCGCTCCGTCTCCTACGCGCACAGCGAGCGATCCGTGAGCCTCGAAGAGAGCGTGCGGCGCTCCATCCCCGACGTCGTGCCCTATGCGTTCGGAGTCTCTGGAAGAGGAAGGATGGCGATCGGGTTCGGCGAGCCTGCCGCCTACGCGGGCGCGATCGTCTTTCCTCTCGCCATCGTGGGACTTCTTTCGGCGCAACGCGAGAAATGGCCGTTTCTCATCTTCGGGTTTCTTGGAGCGGCTCTGTGGGCACGGATGCCGATCGTCGCGGATGCCGTGGCCCGGCTGCCCATCTTCGACATCGCTTTGAACGAGCGGGCTGTGTTCCTCGCGGCCTTTTCCGTCTCGGCGCTCGCCGCGATCGGCGCCGAACGCGTTCGCCGCGGGGAAAATCTCGCGGCGGCTCTCGCCGGCGCGCTGGTGACCGCAGCCGTGGTCGGGCTGCTGTTTCTCCGGGCGCGACCCACGCTTCTCCGTCTCGATCTGGAGGAGGACTTTATTCGGGGCCGGTTGCTCTTCCAGGTCGTGCCGCTCGTTCTGCTCGCGATGGCGATCGCCGTCGCGCTCGCACGAAGACCCTTCGCCCGGTTTCTTCCCGCGGCCGCGCTCGTTCTGCTGCTCGCGGAGCGGGGTCTCGAAGCAGGCCGCCTGTACCCGACGTTCCCTTCCCGCGCCTTCTATCCCGAGCTGGACGTCCTGAAGCCGATTCCGCGCAATGCCCCGTATCGATTCACGGCGGTCGGCTTCACGTTCGTCCCGAACGTGTCGGCGTTCTACGAGCTCGAGGACGTTCGGGGATACGAGGCGATGACCTTCGCCCCGCTGGTCGAAACGTTTCCGATGTGGTGCGTGCCGCAGCCCGTCTGGTTCAACCGCGTCGAAGATCCGACGCGGCCGTTTCTCTCCTTCCTGAACGTCCGGTGGGTGCTCGCTCCCGACGACCGCCCGGCGCCGCCTGGATGGAGAGAGCGCGCGGCGGGCGACGGAACCCGGTTGTTCGAGAACCCGGGCGCGCTGCCGCGCGCGTTCGTGCCGCGCCACCTGCGCTACGAAGCATCGGGGGAGGCGGCGCGCGGAGCGCTCGGACAGATCCCGGACTTCGCCGCGTTCGGCGTCCTCGAAGTTTCCGACTCCGAGCGCGATCTTGCGGGAAAGTGGGTCGCGAACGGGCAAGCGCGCGTTCACGTCGAATCGTACGGGGCGCAGCGCCTCGCGCTTTCGATCGACGCCGGGCCGGAAGGAGCGATCGTCGGAACCTCCATCACCGGCTGGCCCGGCTGGAAGCTCCGGGTCGACGGCCGCCGGTCGATGCTTCGGACCTACAACCGCGCGTTTCTCGCCTTCCGCGTTGCGCCGGGAAGGCACTCCGCCGTGCTGCGATACTGGCCGGACGGATTCGTTCTCGGCCTGGCACTCTCAGCGGCAACGCTCGTCGCCTGCGGGGTCAGCGCGGTTCTTCTGCGCCCGGGAAGGATGCGAGGGCGAGGAGTGCCGTGACGGGCGAGAAGGTCCGCGCCGCCGACCACGCGATCCACAGCCGGGGATCCTGCGCGCTCTGGAGATAGGTCAGCAGGAGAAAAGCGGAAAGCGCCGCGGCCGCCCCGATCGGCAAAAGAGCCCGGCGACCCTTCGGAGGGACCGCGAGCAGCACCAGGATCGGAACGGCGAAGGGAAGCGCGTAGCCGACCTTCCAGAGCGCCGTCCCGATCGCGGACGCGACGCCGGCGAAATGGTCCCAGTGAAACTCCAGGGAATGCCCGTAGCCTTTGTAGCCGATGAAGACTTTCCGCGTGGCGCCGAAGGCGAGCCAGGCACCGATCGAAACGAACGTCGGTGCGAGCAGGAGAAACGCCGTTCGCGCGACCGGCCGGGCGGCATTGCGGTCGACGAGAAGAAAGAGGACGACGATCGCCACGACGAACGGAAGGCCCTCGACCTTCGCGGCCGCGGCGCCCGCGAAGAGCAGGCCGGCGAGGAGTTTGCCCGCGTCGGAGGGCGCCGTCGGGGTCAGAAGGAGCGCGACGCCAAGGAGCTCGAAGAACAGGAGGAACGGCTCGGCGTTGCCGGCGACCGATGAGTGGATCCCGGCGAGCCCGAGGGCCGAGACTACGAGCGCGCTCGCCGCGGCCGCACGGGGCGCGGGCGCCTCGGCCCGCAGGATTCCGAAGAGACCGGCCGCGGTCGCCGCGAGCAGGAACGGGAACGTCAGCGTCGCGGCTCCCCACGGGAATCGTCCGGCGGCGATCGCGCCGAAAGCGAAGACGTTGGTGACGAGCGGCGGGTAGTAGACGTGCAGGTACTCGAGGTACGGCTCGGAAAGGAAGGCGGCGTCGATCGTGCGCGCCGACGCGAACTGTTGCGCCTTCGGTCCCCAGAAGAGGACGAGATCCGGGGACGTCGAGCGCGCCGCGAGCGTCGCCGCGAGGGCCGCGAGGAGGGAAATCGCGGTGAGGAAGTGGGCGATTCCTGCGAGAGAGCGCCCCTCGCTTCGCTCTTCTTCCCGTCGGGCGGGGAGAGGGAGGTCGGAATTTCGCAGCAGCCATCGCAGAGCGAACGCGACGGCTGCGGTCGCGAGGGGGACCACGGGCCCCCAGCGCCAGCCCGCGAGCGCCCAGACGGTCATCGTTGCGGAGAGAAGAACCATGCCGACTCCTCCCGCGAGGACGATCCGGCAGACGAACCCGAAGCGGCGGAACGCGGGGTGCCCGACGAAAGGCGCGCCGATGAGCGGAAAAATCGCGAACGACGCGAGCCAGAGATAGCCGGCTTTCATCGCTCCCGCTTCCAGACGCCTCCCTCCGGGATCGAGAGCAGGAGCCGGCCGGGCGGCGTCGACGGCGCGCTGCCGACCACGACCTCGTAGTCCGCGTCGCGCAACATTTCCGGAGGTGCCGGAACTCCCCACAGCGCGGCGGGGATGATCTTTCGGCCGGGCAGAAGCGCGACCGCGAAGCGGTGAACGTACGAATCGTTCGTCGCGTCGGGAGGTTCGACCCGGACGACGACGGAGGCATCGCGCGGAAGGACTTCCGCTGCCCGCTGAAGGAGGATCCATGCCGGGGCAGTGATGGTCGCTTCGCTCGCGTCGTAGGGAGTCCGGGGTGCGCGGAAAAGGCCGCGCGAGAACGGCAAGGCGGCAACGGAGAACGCGGCGAGGACAGCCGATCCGGCAACTGAGAAAAGGAGCGGCCTCCTCACAGGGCGAGTCGGCGCAGAGTGGCGAGATTCTTCCGATCGAAGTCGAGAGTGTCGTCCTTTGGTGTCTCGAGGAATTTCGGGATCGTCGCGAGGCGCGGATCGGTCATCAGGTTGCGAAAGCCCCGACGGCCGATCGTCCCGCGGCCGATGTGCTCGTGGCGGTCGACGCGCGACCCGCGCGGCTTCTTCGAGTCGTTCACGTGGATCGCGACGAGCCGGGAGAGGCCGACCGTGCGGTCGAATTCGGCGATCGTCTCCGAGTAACCCCGCGCGCTGACGATGTCGTACCCGGCCGCGTGAACGTGGCAGGTGTCGAAGCACGCGGCGACGCGCCGCGGCGTGCCGACGGCGCCGAGGATGTCCCTCAGGTGCTCGAAACGATGGCCGACACAGGAGCCCTGGCCGGCGGCGGTCTCGAGAAGGATCCGGACGCGAGCGCCGGCCGTGCGGTCGAAGACTTCGTCGAGCGACGCGGCGATCCGCGCCACACCCGCGGATTCACCTTCTCCGCAGTGTGCGCCCGGGTGCAGGACGAGGTCCGGGATCCCGAGCCGTTGGCATCGCTCGATCTCCTCGACGAGGGCTTCGATCGATCGCCGCGAGAGCTCCGCGACGGGAGAAGCGAGGTTGATCAGGTAAGACGTGTGCGCCACCACGCGCGCGAGGCCGGCAATGCGGGTGGCGGAGCGGAAAGCGCGCGCCTCGGGCCGGTCGATCGGCCGGCCCACCCAGCGGTTGCTGTTCTTGACGAAGATCTGGAGGACGCGGCAGCCGACCTCGAGACCGCGCTCGACGGCGCAGGGCGTTCCTCCGGCGATGGATTGATGAGCGCCCAGAGGCAGATCGGTCGCGATCGTCACGGGCCGATTCTAGGGGGTCAACGCTGAATTCAGGCATTCAGCGATGACCCGAGTGCACGGATTCAGCGTTGACCCCTACGACGGCTCCCCGTCCTCCAGGTGCTCCATCAATTCCTGACCGATCCGGCGGGACACGAAGATCTGTTTGACGTAGTTCAAGGACGTGATCGCGAGCGGTACGCCGGCCGCCGAGAAGGGAGCACCGACGGCTGCGAGCGCGAGGTGCCGCGCCTTCTCTCCGCGCGTAAACTCGGGGTTCTTCAGATCGAGGACGCTTCCGTAATATCGAAAGACCATCCGGTAGACGTCGGAGAGGAGAACCCGAAAACCCATCTCGCTTCCCCACACCAGGCACTCTCCGAGCCGGACCTTGTCCAGGAACGCCGACACCGACTCGGCCTCGGCGACGGTGTAGACGCGCGCGAGAGGCGCGAGCGTGTGGGCATCCGAGCCCGCCACGAGCGAGACGTCGCCGCGCTTCTCGCGCACGACCGCCATCAGGTCTTCGACGAGCCGGTTGTGCTGCGAGGCCATCGCGCCGTTCTTGACCTCGAATACGTCGAACATCCGGAGCATCTCCTCGAAGTACTGCCGCGGCGAGTTGCGCATCCGGTAGTTCTGGAACATGTGGTTGGCGGAAGCGAGGATCTTCTCTTCGCGAATGTACTCGTGAAGATCGTAGATGTTCTCTCGACGCCGCTGGATCTCCGCATGCTGCTTTTCGTCGATTGCGAAGACGTTGATGTGGATCCGCTGCCGCGTGTCGGGGAACCACGTCTCGACCTCCTCGGAGATGAAAAAGTCGTCTAAGTCTGGCTGCTTGTCGAGCAGATAGAGGCAACCGTCGATCGAGTCATGGTCGGTCAAGGTGACGTAGTCCATTCCGCGCTGCTTGGCCAGTCGGTAAACGTCCTCCGGGCGGTTGTAGGAGTCGCGCGTGTTGGCGATGCGGAAGTACTTGAACGTCGAGTAGACGGAGTGGCAGTGGAGGTCGACCTTCTTGAACCGGCGGTCCGAGAACCAGGCCGGCGTCTCCGGCTCGCGAGACTTCCGTGTCGACATCGAGAACGCCGAGTGTGCAAGCGCCGGGCCGGGCAGTCAAGGACGGTTAAGACGGAAAAGGGGTGTGTTAGCTTCTGGCCGTGCCGCGCATCCTCTTCCGGCTGCTGTACGGCGCGCTGCTCGTTGCGGCCTTCCTCTTCACGGCCTGGCTGTCATTCCGCGCCTCCATCGTCGGCCGCTCCGTGACCGTCCCCGACCTGGCCGGCAAGACCTTTCCCGAAGCCATTCGCATCGCGCACGACGTCGGCTTGCGAGTCGAAGAGCAGGCCTCGCGCGCGCGCTACGACGATCGAGTGCCGCGGCATCGCGTCCTTCTGCAGCAGCCGGAGGCTGGCTCGCTCGCGAAACCCGGACAGGTCGTCCGTCTCGTCCTCTCTCTCGGTCCGCGGGAGCTCCAGGTCCCCGACCTCGCGGGTCTCGCCCCGCGAGCGGCCGCATTGAAGCTCGCGCGCGAGTCCCTCCAGCTCGGCGCTGTGTCCTGGTATCGCGACGCGGAGGCGTCCACCGGAATCGTCGCGCAGAGCCCGGAGCCCGAGACGCCGGCGACGAAGGGGAGCGCCGTCGAGGTCCTGACGAACCGTGGGATGCCGGAACTTCGCTTCGTCATGCCGGACTTCGTCGGCCAGGACGCGGATCGGGTCCGCGCGCGGCTCGAAACTTTCGGCTTTCGGGTGGGAAGCGCGCGGTACGAAACGTACGAGGGAGTCGCGCCGAACACCGTCCTGAAACAATTTCCCCCCGCCGGATACCCCCTGTCCCGGCGGGACGTCGTCTCGCTGACCGTCTCGCAGTCGGCTTCAGCGATCCCTCCGGCGTCGTGAGCGCTCTCCGGATCGCGCCGTCGCTGCTCGCGGCGGACTTCGCGCGCCTCGCCGACGCGCTTTCGATTGCCGAAGAAGGAGGCGCCGACCTGGTGCACGTGGACGTCATGGATGGACACTTCGTGCCGAACCTGACGATCGGTCCGCCGGTCGTGCGCTCGCTGCGCGCGGCGACGCGCCTGGCGCTCGACGTTCACCTGATGATCGAGACGCCCGAACGCACGCTCGCCGAGTATCTCGACGCGGGGGCGGACTGGGTCTCCGTCCACGTGGAAGCCACCCGGCACCTGCAGCGCTGTCTCTCCGCCATTCGAAAGGCGGGAGCGAGGGCGGGCGCCGCGCTCAATCCGGCGACGCCGCCGAGCGCGCTCTCCGCATGCTGGGCCGACCTCGACTACGCCGTCGTCATGTCCGTCAACCCCGGTTGGGGAGGACAGGCGTTTCTACCCGGCTCGATCGAAAAGGTCCGGCGGCTCCGCGCGGAGACGTCGGAGGCCGGCGTCCGCGTGACCGTGGAGGTGGACGGCGGCGTGGATGCGGACAACGCCGGACCTCTCGCGGCCGCCGGAGCGGAAATTCTGGTCGCCGGAACGGCGATTTACGGAGCGAGCGACCCCGCCGCATCCATCGGACGACTGCGTGCCGCTGCCGAAGGGGTGCGAGCGTGAAGAGATGAAACCACCGAAAAAAACTGTGATCGGGACGAAGTGGGCAGCCGTCGTGATAGCTCTTCTCGTCCTGATCGGTTGTTCCGGCTCGAAGAAGCCGGACAAGTTGACACAGGAGCTGCTCGCGAGGCCGAAAGAGGCGCTCTTCGAGAAAGGAAAGGCGCTCATCGAGAAGAAGAAGTACGACCTCGGGCGCAAGTACCTGACCTTCGTCTTCGAGACGTATCCCAACGATCCGCTGGGACGCGACGCGCTTCTGCTCGTTGCGGACTCTTTCTTCAAGCAGGGCGGGGCGAGCGGATACACGGAGGCCCGATTCCGCTATCGCGACTACTTGAACCGCTATCCCGGCGCGCCGCGCCGCGATTACGCTCGATATCAGTTCGCGTTGACCTACGACCGGGAGATGGAGCGGCCGGATCGGGACCAGACCTCGACGCGCGAGGCGATCGAGCAATATCAGGCCCTCATTCGCGAGTATCCGACCTCCGGTTTCGCGGGAGCCGCGAGGGAGAGAGTTCGGGTGTTGTCCGACGTCCTGGCCGAGCACGAGTTCAGCGTCGGATACTTCTACATGCGGAAAGGTTCGCCGGCCGCTGCGCTCGCCCGTTTCACAGATCTCGAGCAGAGGTATCCGGAATACGGGGCGCGCGACAAGCTGTACTTTTATTCGGCCCGTGTTCTGGAAAAGCTCGGCCGCCGCGCGGAGGCAGATCGGTATTACGCGAGGCTGATCGCGGAATTTCCGGGCAGCGAGTACGCGCGCAAGGTCCGGGGGGGCCGCGGCGAAAAACCGGCGGCCGCGGCGGCCTCCGCGAGTCCAAAGTCCAGAGTCCCAAGTCCGAAGTAGCTCGGAGGTCATCCTGAGCAGAAGGATCCCCTGCCAAACAGGAAGGAATTCTTCGGAGCATCGCGCCTCAGAATGACAGGCGCCGCTGTGAGCCTCAGAATGAGGGACCTGACCGTTGCGCCGGTTTTGCGCGGTCCGAGGCGGGCTTCGTTGACAGTTCCCGAAGGCAGGCGTACTTTAAGGCAGAAGCAGGGTCTCTCCGAATTTCTTAAGGAGCCGTCATGCGTCCGCCCGTTCGTCCCGGCGCCCTCATTGCCGGAATCCTCGTGGCCGCGACCGCCGTCGCGCAGGCCCCCCCTCCCAAGAGGGAAGTTCCGGGCGGCGCGGTCGTCGTGTCACCGCCCACGCAGACCGTGACTCGTGTCGGGCCGGCGCCCGGGGTCGAGCTGGCGCCCCAGCCCCTGGGCTACGAGAGTGATCTGCACTGCTTCGGATATCTGAGCGACCCGAATCAGACCTTTACCGCGAAGGTCATCGGCGCCGAGAGCGTCGCGGAGCAGATCGATTTCGCCACGAGCGACCGTCTCTACCTGAATGCGGGCTACGACCACGGGCTCAAGGTCGGAGACGAGTTCTGGCTGATCACCCCCGAGCAGATCGTCGTCCATCCCACGACGGGAAAGGATCTCGGTCGGTTCTACCAGTACCGTGGGCGGGCCGTCATCGAGAGCGTCGAGGCTCGGACGGCGACCGCCAGCGTCTCCAGCGCCTGCACGGACATCCCTGCGGGCTCCTTTTTGAAGCCGTTCGAGCCGATCCCGATCCCGCTCGCCCGCAAGACGCCTCCCGCCAGGGCCGGCGACCCGCCCTCGGGAAAAGTGCGGGGGCGGATCGTGTTCACCCGCGACGGAGTCGTGGCCGTCGGGGCCGATCACTCCGTCCTCGTCGACCTGGGTGCGGCGGACGGAATCGAGCCAGGCGACTTTCTGACGATCTACCGGTACGCAGTGGGACGCGAGTACGGCATCCGACCGGTGGGAGCGTACTGGGTGAACCTGCCGCCCCCTCCCGGGGTGGTGGTTCCACGCACATATCTCGGAGAGATCGGGATACTCGAGGTCGGCGACCGCTGGGCCGTCGGTCGGGTGACCGACTCTTACCGATTGATCGAAGTGGGAGACGAGGTCGAGCTGAAATAATTCTCTCGACTCATTCCGAAAAACTTCAGGAGAGGCGGCCCGCGCCTCTTCTTTTTTTCGTTTCGTTCGCCGCGTGATTGAGCGCCTCGCTCATCCAGGCTGGAGCCTCTTCA
Organism: Thermoanaerobaculia bacterium; assembly: GCA_036505815.1. Classification (GTDB taxonomy): domain Bacteria; phylum Acidobacteriota; class Thermoanaerobaculia; order UBA5066; family Gp7-AA6; genus Gp7-AA6. The sequence continues at coordinate 10,750 of DASXSX010000249.1, read as the reverse complement.
CCCCGCGGCCAAATGACGAACCTGCGCTGGCACGAAAATTTATTTCTCTCGCGGCCGAACGCGAAGCGACAGATCTTCTTCGACTCTTCTCGCCGTGAATTTCGTTTGCTAAGATGCGCGCCTTCCCGAACGCCGACCTCGTTTCGCGGAGGCCCACGTGAATCTGGACTCTCAGCTTCAGCAAGTCATCGAAGAGCTCCTCGCCCATGGCATCTCACTCGATCTCGCGAAGAAGGAGTTCGAGAAGAAGTACATCGTCGGAGCGGTCAAGCGATCGTCCGGAAATCTCGGCCGCGCGGCGTCTTCTCTCGGGATCCATCGCAACACGCTTCGCAACAAGGTGGGTCTTCTGAACATCCGGTTGCCACGCGATCAGTACCGCTTCGCTGTCTCCCCGGACATCCACAAGAAGAAGTGACTTTGCGCGCGCGAGAGCGCGAAAGTCACGCTTGGGGTCAGGTCTTCACGAATAGCCTCCCCCGCACAGTAGGCCGAGTGGTCTTGCCACTTTGCTCGCAAAGTGGCAAGTGGAGACCTGACCCCGTACGGCTTTCCTCTTGGAATAGAGGAAGTTACGCAGGCGGAGGAGGAGTCTTGTCGCGCGCGGGGGGCTCCGGCTCCGGTTTGACCGCCTCCTTGAAGTTCTTCAGACCCTGCCCGATTCCTTTCCCGAGCTGGGGCAAGCGCGACGCACCGAAGATGACGAGAACGATCAAAAGGATGATGAGAAGTTCCGGAACTCCAAGGCGGCCCATAGTGGTTTCTCCTGTTTCTTAGCTTAGCAGAGCGCGGCGAGACGCGACTCGAATACCCTTCGGAAGGCGCAATCTTCGGGGCCGACGAGCAGCCGCCGGACGAGAGCGAGCTCTCGCGGCAGATACCAGCGATAGACCGGTCCCTTCCCCTGCGCGACCGCGCGAGCGAACGTTCCGCAGACCTTCCAGGCGCGCTGGAGGAGCACGCGGTCGAACCTCCTGGAAAAGGCGTTCCGCTCGAGCCCGCGCCGCTCCGCGAAATGGAGCATCACGGCGCCTCCGGTTTCTTCGGTCATCCACTCGAGCGTCGTGCGCTCCCACAGCATCGAAGCGAGATCGTAGGAGTCCGGTCCGCAGCGCAGATCCTGGAAGTCGATCGCGGCGACGTCTTCGCCGACCGGAAAGAGATTGTTGCCGTGGAAGTCGCGGTGGCACAGCACCCGGGGGTGCGCTTCGATCTCGCGGACGAGAGACTTGGCCCAGACGTCGTGCGTCACTCTTTCATCGGCGTCGAGAGACTCGCCGAGCCAGAGGTCGAAGACCGCTTCGCGCGCGAGGTCGAGCTCGCGGAAGAAAAAGGCCGCGTCGAAGGGCGCGTTGATACCGGGATCGGAAATCGCACCGATGGTGGCCGCGATCCCGGCGGCGCGGTGGAGCCAGACGGCCCGCTCGGCTGGTTTCGAGGCGAGGCGCGAAGCGAGATCTTCGGCTCCGAAGTCCTCGAGGATCTGATTCCCGGACTGGTCTTCGGCGTAGACCACCGGCACGCGGACCCGCGTCGAGAGGTGCGCGCGCGCGGCGAGCCACCGTCGTCGCGCGTCATCCTCGTCGGGGGGATAGAAGACGCCGAGAACACTTTCGTTTCCGGCGAGCGCCAGCCGCAGGTACCGCCGGCGTCCGACGTCGCCCGGCAGGACCTCGACGGAGACCGGCTGGTAGCCGGAACGCCGCGCGAGCTGCGCGAGCCCGGAAAACTCCGGAGGGATCGAGGGATCCGCCGGGAGGGGCGCCCGCTCCTGCTCCCTCAAGCCCGGGACCCTTTCGTGTCCTAGGAAAGCGACTTCGCCTGGCTCAACACGACCTTCTTGATGCGCACGGGCTGGTTCGGTCGGTCGCTCGCATTGCGCGGCACGGCAGCGATCTTGTCGGCGACCTCCATTCCGGACACGACTTCGCCGAAAGCGCTGTATTGCTTGTCCAGGAACGGAGAGTCCTTCACCACGATGAAGAACTGTGAGGACGCCGAGTTCGGGTCGGCCGCGCGCGCCATCGAGACGACGCCGCGCTTGTGCGGGGTGTCGTTGAACTCCGCCTTGACGTGGACCTCCGCGCCGTTGGCCACGTTTCCCCCGGTGCCGTACGGATGGCGGGGGTCTTCCGGTTTCTTCGTCAGAGGGTCGCCCCCCTGGATCATGAATCCGGGAATGACGCGGTGGAACATCGTGCCGTCGTAGAAACCTTTCGCGGCGAGGTCGATGAAGTTCTCGACGTGCTTGGGAGCGACGTCGTAGTGGAACTTGATCGTGATGTCACCCATGTCGGTCTGGAGAATCGCGAGGGTGTTGGCGTAGTCGCGTGCGGCCACCTTCTTTTTCCCCTTCCCAGCCGCCTGGCCCGAGACGGCAAGGGCGCAGAGCAGCAAAAACGCGAGCGCTGTTTTGCTCTTCACTTCGGCTCCTTTCGAGACGACCGCGGAACGATAACACCGTCGCGGGGTCGGTATTCCGACCGAGTCGGCACGGTAAAATCTCGGCCAATGTACGTCGCTCTCGCGCGCACGGTCCTGACCGATGTGGATCGCGACAAGATCGCTGACGAGGTGCGGAAGTTCCGCTCCCGCTACCCGGAATATTCCCGCGACGATCTCGTCGACCGATTGATTCACCACACGGCCGTCCGCTGCGGAATCATCGGCGCGGTCGCTTCCGCGCCTCCCGGATTCCTGGCGGTGCTGCCGCTGGCGGCCGACTTCTCGTACCAGGTGCTCGCCTTGAACCGCCTCGTGCTGACGATCGCGCGGATCTACGGGCGGACGACGACGCGGGAGCAGAGAGCGGCGACCGTCGCCGTGAGCCTGCTCCTGGGGGGCGGAGCAGAATTCGTGCGACGCCACATCGTCAAGGGAGTCTCGAATTCTCTCAAGCGCCAGAACCAGACTCGCCTCGCGACGCACGTCGGAGGCGCGATCGGCAGCCTCCTGACCTACGGCGGCGTCCGGGCGATCGGGCTGCTGGCGCGCAATTACTACCGGCCGGGGGGAATGGTCTCCCGGGTCCGCGCGCTCGCGAATCGATGAAGACGTCCGCCGACGTGACCGTCGTCGGCGGCGGAGTCGTCGGACTGGCGCTCGCCCGGGAGCTCTCCTCGCGCGGCGTGGAGGTGCTCGTCGTCGAGCGCGGGCGGACCGGCGAGGAAGCTTCCTCGGCCGCCGCGGGACTGTTGTCCGCGCAGTCCGATGCCGAATCGCCTTCGCGCTTCTTCGATCTCGCGAGGCGGAGCCGCGACCTCTATCCGGCGTGGTCGGCGGCCCTCGAAGCGGAAACGGGAATCGACGTGGGATGGCGCCGCACGGGCGTTCTTCGCTGTGGCGCCCCCGAATCGCTCGAGCGGTTCGCGTGGCAGCTCGACGCCGGCCTTCCTCTCGAACGCCTGGAGCCGGCGGAGATCGCCCGGCGGTCCGCGGGTCGCGCGGCGCGCGGAATGCAGCAGGGCCTCTTCTTCCCGGAGGACGCGGTCGTCCACAGCCGCCTGCTGGTTCGGGCGCTCCGGAGCTGCCTCGATCGCCGCGGCGTCGCGGTCGTGGAGGGCGTCCCAGTGAAGCGCTTTCTCGTCGAGGTAGGCCGCTGCGGGGGCGTCGAGACGACTCTCGGCCCGATCCGGTCCGATCGCGTCGTGGACTGCGCCGGCGCATGGGCGAATTTCGACGCCACTCTTCCCTTCGGCATCCCGGTCGAGCCGGTCCGCGGGCAAATTGTCGAGCTCGCCGACGAGGAGCCCTTCCCGACCGTCCTCGTCTCGGACGACGTCTATCTCGTGCCTCGCGGCAAGGGGCGGATCCTCGTCGGTGCCACCGTCGAACGAGCCGGGTTCCGCAAGGAAGTGACGGCTGCTGGCGTCGCCCGTCTGCTCGCCGCGGCGCTCGCGCTCGCCCCGTCGCTCGAGAGCGCACAGGTGACCGATGCATGGGCCGGGCTGCGGCCCGGCACGCCGGACGGCCTTCCGCTTCTCGGAGAGTCGCCCGTCTCCGGGCTCTTTCTCGCCGCCGGACACTTTCGCAACGGAGTTCAGTTGGCGCCACTGACGGCGGTTCTCGTCGCCGACTTGCTCACGGGAGTCGCTTCGGAAGACCTGTCTCCGTTCTCCCCGAATCGCTTCGTCGAGGCCGCACGCGTCCGGTGAAAAAATCGTTTTCGGTTAGAATCGCCAGCAACAACCGGCGGCCCGGAATCTCCGGCCGGGGCAGCGACGAACGGAGGGAAGGGCGGTCACGAAGCCTCGATGCCAATGACGATGGGGACCACTGTGAGAAAAGCGATCTACGGCGGAGTCTCGAAGACCGCCGACCTGCTCTGGCGCGCCGCGCGCGCGATCGACCGGCGCTTCCCGGAAAGGTCCTTCCAGCCGAAGTGGGCGCCGGGCCCGCTCCTGAAGCAGCGGGAACGCTCGTTCCCGAATCTCGGCTTTCCGCGCGAGACGGACTCGCTCTGTCCCCGCTGCGTGACAGAGGTTCGTTCGCAGATCCTTTCGGGGGAGGCGAACTGGAAAGTCTTGGTCGACGGAAACCCCGGAGAGATCAAGGCTTCGATCGTCGAGGAAGACGGCCGGATCCTCATGAAAAAGAGCTGTCCGAAGCACGGGCCGTTCGAAGACGTCATGTCGATCGACTCCGCTTTCTTCAAGCGGATCGAGTCGCTCTATCCCGGCCGGGATTTCGTGATTCCCAAAGACGGTCTGCACGAGCACGGGACGTCGTCGATCCGGTACGGACGCGGCGCGGTGCTCACGATCGACCTCACCAACCGCTGCAACATGATGTGCAATCCCTGCTTCATGGACGCGAACCAGGTGGGTTACGTCCACGAGCTCGAATGGGAGGAGGTCAAGAAGCTCCTCGACGACGCGGCGTCCGTCAAACCGCGGCGCCAGCTCTCGGTCCAGTTCTCCGGCGGCGAGCCCACGCTGTCCCCGCACTTCCTTCCCGCCATCCGCCACGCCCGCGAGATCGGATACTTCTCGGTACAGTGCGCGACGAACGGGATCCGCTTCGCGCAGGACGAGGACTTCGCGCGGCAGGCCGCCGAGGCCGGATTGCGGTTCGCTTACCTCCAGTTCGACGGCGTCGGAAACGAGCACAACCAGCACCGGAAGGTGGGGAACCTCTACGACGTCAAGCTGCGCGCAATCGAGAACCTCCACAAGCACGGAGTGGACATCACGCTCGTGACGACGATCGTCAACGGCATCAACGACGATCAGGTCGGCGAGATCCTCCGGTTCGCAATCGCGAACATCGACAAGGTCAACACGGTGTCGTTTCAGCCGGTCTCCTTCACCGGGCGCGACGAGGACATCGACGACGAGACCCGCCGCAGGCAGCGCTACACCCTGTCTCACCTCGCCCACGACGCGAAGGCGCAGGCCGGAATCGGAGAGCCGCTGCGCGACTGGTACCCTCTGTCAGCGTCCGGACCTTTTTCGGACCTGAAGGACCTCCTGGGCGGTCTCGAGGCGGAGTGGGGTTCGCTTAAGTGCGGATGCCATCCCAACTGCGGCATCGGCACGATGCTCCTCGTGAATGCCGAGACGAAAACGAAAGTGACTGTCCCTTCGATCCTGAACGTCGACCGGCTGCTCCAGGATGTCAAGGGGATCACCGACTCCGGCCGGCGGAAGATCTGGACGGCAGCTCAGGTCGCCCTGTCGATCCTGCGGAACTTGAAGTCCGAGGGGATCCCGGGGGGCCTCTCGCCGTGGAGCGTGATCAAGATCATGGACGGCCACACCGGCGGGAAGCTCGGGCTCTCGAAGGAAAAGCGCTACGCCTGGCGGGTCTTCTTCATCGGCGGGATGTGGTTCCAGGACCTCTTCAACTACGACTTCCGGCGCACCGAAATGTGCATCATTCCCTACGCGACGCAGATGGGGGAGATCTCGTTCTGCGCGTACAACACCGGCGTCGGCTGGCGCAAGATCATCGAGGAGATGTTCCAGACCGCTTCGCTCGCCGAGTGGTACAAGACCCAGGGCCGGCACGAGGTCTTCGCGCGCGGGCGCAGCGTTCCGCTTCCGGCTTTGCCCGGGGAGGCGGTGCCGCTGCCCGCTCCGGCGAGCCCGGCCTTCGCCGCGCGCGGGGTTGCGCTGCCGGTCCACGGCGGCGGCGCCCGGTAATCAGCTCGCCGACCTCCGGTCCGACTCCCTCACCTTGGTGGCGGTTCGCAGTGCGACGTGTCGTTGAAGAGAGCCAGCTGGGCGCGCGTCAAATCGCGGAAGTCCAGGATGGAGAGACCGGCGGGGCTGGAATCGAGCCGGTCCCGATAGCCGCGGCCATCGAATCCCAGGAGCGTGCTGACGAGAAGCCGGATCGTCGCCTTGTGTGACACAACGAGGACCCGTCCTCCGGGATGCGATGCGACGATCTCCAAGAGCGCCGGAAGAGCGCGTGCCGTCACGGCGAGGCCTGTCTCTCCGTCTTCGGGGGCAAAGGAGAAAGGGTCCGATTCCCAGCGGGCGTATTCGGCGGGGTAGAGGCGCTCGACGTCCGCCCGCGTCCTCTGCTCCCAATGCCCGTGAGACATCTCCCGGAGTTCCACGCGAGGGACGACCTCGCGCCCGTGTGGAGCGGCGATCGACCCCGCCGTTTCAAGCGCCCGGGCGAGAGGCGACGCGTAGAAGGCGTCGATCGGCTCGCCGGCGAGCCGCGCGCCGAGGGCCCGGGCCTGCCCGCGCCCGATCTCGGAGAGAGGAACGTCCGTCTCTCCCGCGAAATGGTCCTCGGTCAGGACGGTCGCTCCGTGGCGGACGAGATAGACCCGGGTCGTCACGGACGCCGGCTCCGCGCGGAGGATCTACCGCCCGGACCCCGCCGGCTCCGGCGGCTCGACCAGGATGTCCGTCCGCCGGCGGACGCAGACGGGCCCGCAGGGCGTCCGGAGGCCACGGGTCCTCCCATTCTCCGAACAGCGGCCGTCGCGGGCGCCGCAGTCGACCCCCGCCTTTGCTCCTTCGCCTTCGCGCGTTCACGATCGCCTGCCTTGCGAGCGCGGATCGCGGCGATGCGCTCCGCGATCGGGATCTCGAATCGCTCCGCCGGCGCGGCGGAGTAGTCGAATCCCGGCACCGTGATCCGGGGCAGCCGGCGGCCGAGCGCCTTCTCGATGGCGCGCAGGTCCGCCTCCTCCTCCGGCGAGACGAAGGTGAAGGCGTCGCCGGTCCTCTCCGCGCGGGCCGTGCGGCCGACGCGATGGATGTAGTCGTCGGGGACGTGCGGCACGTCGAAGTTCACGACGTGGGGAAGAGCCTCGACGTCGATTCCGCGGGCGGCAATGTCCGTCGCGACCAGAACCCGAAACCTGCCGCTCTTGAATCCGGCGAGCGCCTGCGTGCGCTGGGGCTGGCTGCGGTTGCTGTGGATGCGTTCGCAGGAAACGCCCCTCTTCGACAGCGCCTCGAACAGCCGGTTCGCGCGGTGCTTCGTGCGCGTGAAGACCAGGACGTTCTGGAGGTCGCGGCGCCGCAGCAGCTCGGCGAGAAGCGGCGTCTTGAGGCTTCCGGTCACGGGATAGACTGCCTGGGTGATGCCGACCGCCGGCGCGGCCGGGCGCTCGACGTTCACGGGAACAGGGTCGCGGAGAATCTCGCGCGCCAGCGTCACGATGGGCGGAGGCATCGTCGCCGAGAAAAACAGCGTCTGACGGCGCGATGGCAGGAGCTTCAAGACCCGCCGGATGTCGGGCAGGAAGCCCATGTCGAGCATGCGGTCCGCCTCGTCGAGCACCAGGACCTCGAGGCTGTCGAGCCGGGCGTAAGCGTGCCGGAAGTGGTCGAGGAGCCGGCCCGGTGTCGCGACGATGACGTCGACTCCGGCGCGAAACGCGTGCTCCTGCGGCCCCATCGCCACGCCTCCGAAGACGGTCGCCGTCTGGATGGGTGTGTGCACGGCGAGCTGTCGCGCGTGCTCCTCGATCTGAGCGGCGAGCTCCCGGGTCGGGGTGATGATCAACGCGCGGGTGGCACGCCGCGGTCTGCCGAGCAATCGGTGGAGGATCGGTAGCAGGAACGCGGCCGTCTTGCCGCTCCCCGTCATCGCAGTCGCGAGGAGATCCCGCCCAGCGAGAGCGGCGGGAATCGCGTCCTTCTGTATCGGCGTCGGCCGCGAGAAACCCATCTCGCGGACGCCCTTCAACACATCGGGGTGGAGTCCGAAACCGGAAAAAGGCATGGAGCTGACGTCTTTCCGCGGGGCGCTGCCCCGCCATTATCCGGCGCATGTCCAGGGGGAACGGGAGGGGTCGCCGGCAGACCGCCGTTACCGTCGCGCCGAAGCGGGCGCGGAAGAGCCCGAAGGGTGTCACGTTTCCGCGCGCCAGCGCAACCGGCCCGCGCGGAATCGCCCTACCCTTTGACCTGCCAGCCTCTCCGCTGGAGAAGTTCCCGCAGCCGTTCGCGATGGTCGCCCTGAATCTCGACGAAGTCGGGGCCAACCCGTCCGCCGGTGCCGCACGATTTCTTCAGCTCGCGCGCAAGGCCGGACAGGAACTCGGCGTTGCCGGGAAGTCCGTCGATGACGGTCACGATCTTTCCCGAGCCGCGCTTCTCCACCGAGAGGTTCACCTTGATCCGCTCCGGCACCGGTTCCGGCTTCGTCGAGAGCTTCGAGAAGCACCGGCAGTCCGCCTCGGGCCATCCGCACGTGCCGCAGAGCCGGCCGGAGCGGGTCGAGTAAACGACGCGACGGCGCGCTTCGGTCACTTGAGCCTCCATTGCCCGCGGGAAGAGTTTCTCAGTCGGGAGCGTTTGGTTGGTTCGCTCATTCTTCTGAGAATATGACGGACATCGTGACGGCTCCCTCCGCCTCCGCTTCTCCTGTCCGCGTCCGCGCGGACCGGCGAGGACTTGCCATCGTGGCCCACGTCGACCACGGCAAGACGACGCTCGTCGACGCGTTGCTCAAGCAGTGCGGCACCTTCCGCGTGGGCCAGCAGGTTTCCGAGTTGATCATGGACTCGGGAGACCTCGAGCGCGAGCGGGGAATCACGATCCTCGCGAAGAACACGGCTGTCCGTTATCGCGACACGATCATCAACATCGTCGACACTCCCGGGCACCGGGACTTCGGCTCCGAGGTCGAGCGCATCCTGACCATGGTCGAGGGCGTGCTGCTCTTAGTCGACGCTTCCGAAGGGCCTCTGCCGCAGACGCGTTTCGTGCTGAAGAAGTCGATCGAAGGGGGCAAGCGGCCGATCGTTCTCATCAACAAGATCGACCGCGCGGACGCGCGACCGCTCGAGGTCGAGGAGGAGATCCGCGACCTCTTCCTTTCGCTCGCGACGCTCGACCACCACCTCGACTTCCCGGTCCTCTACGGCTCGGGGCGTCTCGGGTTCGCGAGCCCTGATCCGGCAGCGAGCTCGGGGGATCTCCGCCCGCTCCTCGATGCAATTCTCGAGCACATCCCGGCGCCCGCCGTCGGAGAGGGTCCCTTCAAGATGATCGTGGCCAACACGGAATACTCCGACTACGTCGGACGCCAGGCGGTCGGCCGGGTCTTCTCCGGCACCCTCCGGCGCGCCGGCGATCTCGCCGCCGTCCGCCCCGACGGAACAGTAGTGCAGAGCGGGCGTGCAGGGAAGATCCAGCTCTTCGCCGGCATCGAGAAGGTCGAGGTCGACGAAGTTTCGGCCGGCGACATCTGCATGATCTCCGGGCTGCCCTCGATCGAGATCGGCGACACGCTCCTCGACCCGGCGGACTTAGTCCCGCTGCCCGGCATCCGCGTGGACGAGCCGACTCTCTCGATGGAGTTCCGGACGAACGATTCTCCGATGTCCGGCCGCTCGGGAAGGTTCGTCACCGGCCGCCATCTCCGGGAACGCCTCGAAAAGGAGCTCGAAAGGAACGTCGGCGTGCGCCTCCAGGAGACCGCGGAGCCGGACGCCTTCCTGGTTCTCGCCCGCGGGGAACTGTCCCTTTCCATCCTGGCCGAGACGATGCGGCGGGAAGGTTATGAGTTCGCGCTCGGACGCCCGCAGGTAATTCTCCGCACGGGCGACCACGGCGAGGTTCTCGAGCCCTACGAGGAGCTCGTGATCGACTGCGCCGAAGAGTTCACCGGCCCTCTCATCGCCGCGGTGGGCGAGCGCCGGGGAGAGCTGCGCCACATCGGCCGGCACGGCGACCGCACGCGCATCGAGTTCACCGTCCCTTCGCGCGGCCTCCTCGGATTCCGGCTCGAGTTCCTTTCCCTGACGCGTGGGACCGGGCTCTTGAATCATCTCTTCGACGAGTACGGGCCCCACCGCGGCCCGCTGCCCAACCGCAAGCGGGGCGCGATGATCGCGAAGGAGCCGGGCGAGGTGACCGCTTACGCGCTCGATCAACTCGCGGACCGGGGCACCTTCTTCGTCAAGCCGGGAGAAGCCGTCTACGGCGGCCAGATCGTGGGCGAGCAGGTCAAGGAAGGGGACCTCGTGGTTCAGCCGTGCCGCCGCAAGCAGTTGACGAACATGCGGGCCTCGACCGCCGACATCGCCGTCCGGTTGAACCAACCCCGCCTGCTCACGATCGAGCAGGCGATCGAGTGGATCAACGACGACGAGCTGGTCGAGGTCACGCCGGCCGCAATCCGGGTGCGCAAGCGCATCCTCGACCACAGCAAGCGAAAGACCGCCGAGAGCGCGTGATCTGAGCAAGTCACGGGGACAGGTCCCGGAAGGGCCTGCACCCGTCACCTCATTGAACCTGCACCCGCAACAGTAAAAAAAAGGGCGGCCGTTCGG
>DASXSX010000248.1:0-5513 GCA_036505815.1 Thermoanaerobaculia bacterium | reverse complement strand
CGATGCCGGAAAGACGTGGAAGAACGTCGGCCTCGGAAAGACCCACCAGATTTCCCGTGTCCGCGTGCACCCGAAGAACCCCGACCTCGTCTACGCCGCCGCGCAGGGGCACGTGTGGGCTTCGAACCCCGAGCGGGGAATCTATCGGTCGAAGGACGGCGGGAAGACGTGGGAGCGGGTCCTGTCGGTCAGCGACAAAACGGGCGCCTGCGACCTCGCCATGGACCCGACGAACCCGAGGATTCTCTACGCCGGGATGTGGCAGGCCTACCGGAAACCCTGGGGGCTCATTTCCGGCGGAACGGAGAGCGGGCTGTATCGCTCGACGGACGGCGGCGACACCTGGAAGAAACTCACCGAAGGGCTGCCCGAGGGGATCGTCGGAATCATCGGCGTCACGATCTCCGCCGCCCGGCCGGAACGCGTCTGGGCGATCATCGAGTCGAAGGACAAGGGGGGCGTGTATCGCTCGGACGACGGGGGCGAGAAATGGACCCGCGTCAATACCGAGAACAAGCTGCGCCAGCGCGCCTGGTACTACAGCCGTATCTACGCGGATCCGAAGAATCCCGAGTCGGTCTACGTTCTGAATACCGGTTTCTACCGCTCGAACGACGGCGGAAAAACCTTCAACTCCATCCGGGTCCCGCACGGAGACAACCACGATCTGTGGATCGACCCGGACGATCCGCAGCGGATGATCGAATCGAACGACGGCGGGGCCAACGTGTCCTTCAACGGAGGCAGGACGTGGTCCTCGATCGGGAACCAGCCCACCGCGCAGTTCTACCGCGTCATCACCGACGATCGGTTCCCGTACTGGGTGTACGGCGCGCAGCAGGACAACACGACGGTCGCGATCGCTTCACGCAGCCGGGGACAGGGGATCGGTCTCACGGACTGGCATCCCGTCGGAGGATGCGAGAGCGGCTGGATCGCGCCGAAGCCGAAGAACCCGGAGGTCGTCTTCGCGGGATGCTACGGCGGCTCGATCACCCGGTACGACCACAAGACGGGGCAAACGCGGCAGGTGATGGCCTGGCCGCAGCTCGCGATCGGACAGGCGCCGAAGGACCTGAAGTACCGGATCCAATGGAACGCGCCGATCGTGATCTCGCCGCACGATCCGAACACGCTCTATCACGCCGCGCAGGTCCTCTTGCGGAGCCGGGACGAGGGGCAGTCGTGGCAGGAGATCAGCCCGGATTTGACGCGGAACGACAAATCGAAGCAGGACTACTCCGGAGGCCCGATCACCCGTGACAACACCGGAGTCGAGGTCTACGACGTGATTTTCACGGTCGTGGAGTCGCCGCACGAGCCCGGGACGATCTGGGCGGGAACAGACGACGGCCTCGTGCACGTGACGCGCGACGGCGGCAGCAACTGGCAGAACGTCACGCCGAAAGGGATCCCGGAGTGGATCCAGATCAACTCGATCGAAGTCTCTCCCCACGACAAGGCAACCGCTTACGTGGCGGCCACGATGTACAAGTTCGACGACTTCCGCCCGTACCTCTATAAGACCGGCAACTACGGGAAGACCTGGACGAGGATCGACCGCGGGATCCCGACCGACGCCTTCACGCGGGTCGTGCGCGAAGACCCGTCACGGCGCGACCTCCTCTACGCCGGCACCGAGACCGGCCTGTACGTTTCGTTCGACGGCGGCGAGGGATGGCAGCCCTTGCAGCTGAATCTGCCGGTCGTGCCGATCACCGACCTCACGATCAAGGAAAAGGATCTCGTCGTCGCGACGCAGGGGCGGTCTTTCTGGATCCTCGACGACCTGACGCCGCTCCACGAATTCCAGCCGGAGATCTCGGGCGAGCGCGTCCACCTCTTCCGTCCGCGTCCCACCGTTCGGATGGGGGAGTCGGACTCCGATGACGAGGGGCCGGTCGGAGCGCTGGGCAAGAACCCGCCGGGCGGAGTCGCGGTCTCCTACTGGTTGAAGGAGAAGCCGGCCGAAAAACAGCCGCTCACGATCGAGCTTCTCGACGGCGAAAAGGTCATCCGCACGTACACGACCGAGAAGAAGGACAAGGACAAGGACAAGGAGGAAACGGCCGGCGCCGCCGAGGATGAGAACGCCGACAAGCCGATCGAGGCGAAGGCGGGCTTGAACCGGCTGACCTGGGACATGCGGATCTTGAAGCCCGCCCTCATTCCAAAGGCGGTTGTCTGGGGAACCCGCGAGGGTCCGCGCGTCGCGCCCGGCACCTACAAGGTCCGGTTGAAGTACGCGGGGGAGACGCTCACGCAGTTAGTCGAGGTACGACGCCATCCCGAGGTGTCCGCGACCGACGAGGACCTGAAGAGCCAGTTCCGGCTGCTTTCCGACGTTCGAGACCAGATCGAGGAGGCGCACGATGCGGTCGCGAGGATCCGCGATGCGAAGGCGCAGGTCCAGGCGATCGGCGATCGAGCGGAGAAGCTTGGCAAGGGAACGGCCCTGAAGGAGAAGGGAAAGGTCCTCTCCGAGAAGCTGACCGCCATCGAGAAGAAGCTCGTCAATCCGGAGTTGAAGTCGAACCAGGACATCCTGAACTTTCCACCCGCGCTCGACCACCAGTTGATCGGGATCGCGGTCGCGGTCGCCTCGGCGGATTCGAAGCCGACGGACTCGTCCTGGACCTACTACAAGGAGGTCTCGGGCAAGCTCGCTTCGATCCTGGCGGAGCTCGATGCGGTCTTCGGCAGGGACCTGGTGGACTTCAACGCACTCGTGCGCAAGGAAGAGATCCCGCCGGTCGTGGTCGTCTCGAAGAAGAAGAGCGGGTAGAGGAAACGCCGGCGAGCGGACAGCGACGAACCCGCGTCACTAGCGGCCGCGCGACGATTGCCCGGCCGAGTCGAGGGCGGCGATCAAGCGCCGCAGGTCGTCAGGCAAGGGAGCCACGATCTCCATCTCTTCGTTCGTCGCCGGATGGCGCAGGCCGATCCGTTCGGCGTGGAGCGCCTGCCTCGGAAAGCCCTCGAGCGTTCGGAGAAGCTCGGGATCCCGGATGCGATCGAAGCGCGGCCGGCCGTAGACGGGATCACCCACGACCGGCAACCCGGCGGCGGAGAGGTGCACGCGGATCTGGTGCGTGCGACCGGTGACCAGCCGGCAACGGAGGAGCGCAATCGAGAGATCCGGCCATTCCCGCTCGATCTCGTACAGGGTGTGCGCCTCCCGTGCGCCGGCCGGAGCAGTCTCGTTGCTTCGAAACGCCCGCATCTTCTTTCGGTCGCGCGGGTCGCGGCCGATCGGCAGCGCGACTTCTCCCTTCCGGACCCGCGGGAATCCGGCGACGAGGGCAAGGTACTCCTTGCGCAGCGCGCGCTTCTTCATCTGCCTCGAGAGCGACGCATGCGCGCGGTCGGTCTTCGCGACGAGGAGGACCCCGGTCGTGTCCCGGTCGAGGCGATGGACGATTCCCGGGCGAAGCTCTCCGCCGATGCCCGAGAGGTCGCGCACATGGTGGAGGAGGGCGTTGACCAGCGTGCCGGAATCGTGGCCGGGAGACGGATGGACGACGAGCCCCGGAGGCTTGTCGATCGCCAGGATGTGCTCGTCCTCGTAGAGAACCGAGAGCGCGATCTCCTCCGGCTGGATCGAGACCACGCGGGGCTCCGGGACCTCCACCTCGACCTCTTCGCCGGCTCGAACGACGTGGGAGCGCCTTGCCGGAGAGCCCCCGAGCCGGACCGCACCCTCTTCGATCAGCTTCTGGATCCGCGAGCGCGAGAGATCGGAGCAGGCCGACGTGAGGAAGAGGTCGAGACGGGTGCCTTCCGAGGGAACGCCGACCCGAAAGCGGCGGATCAAGTCACGCGGCGGCGCTTCGCCGGCGCGAAAGGTAGATCAGCATTCCCACGGCCGCGGCGACCGCGACGAGCCCGATGAATTGCGAGGTCGAGAGAACGCCGGGGATCAGGAATCCGCGAACGGAATCGCCCCGGAAAGTCTCGAGGATTCCCCGGGTGATCGCGTAGAGAAGGACGTACAGCCAGAAGACTTCGCCGTCGAACGTCCGCCGCCGGTACGCCCACTGGAGGATCAGGAAGATCACGAACGCGTTTGCCGACAGGTAGATCTGCGTCGGGTGGAGCGGGACGTTCAACGGTGTGCCGACGGCTTCGTGCGAGAAAGGATCCCGGAAAGTCACGCCGAACGGACCTTCGGTCGGCTTGCCGTAGCAGCAGCCCGCCGCGAGGCAACCCCAGCGTCCGATCGCCTCGCCGAGCGCGATCGAGGGAGCTCCCATGTCGGCGATCTTCCACGCAGGCAGCCGGTGCTTCCTCATGTACCAGATACCAACCGTCGTCGCCGCGATCAACCCGCCGTAGAACACGCCTCCCGAACGGAGGACCTCGATGAAGTCGCCGGGACTCTTCATGTAGTGGCGCCACTCGACGATCACGAGGAGGAGCTTCGCTCCCAGGATGGCGGCCGCGAGGACATAGAGCGAGAAGTCGAAGATCTTCTGTTCCGGCAACCCCTCGGCCCGCGCCTTGTGGCGAAGCAGCCAGATCCCGACGAGGTAGGCGATCGCGAGGATGACCCCGTAGGTCGGAATGTAGAACGAGCCGATGTGGACGAGCCGGGGAAACACGGATTATCCCGAAGGGGCGGGGCGGGCCTCCGCTTCGTCCTCGCGCTGCAGCATGTCGAGAAAGAGAAGAGCGACCCCCGCGCAGATCGCCGAGTCGGCGAGGTTGAAAGCGGGCCAGTGATGTCCGGAAACCGAAAAGTCCAGGAAGTCCACGACGTACGTGAACCGGACGCGGTCGAGGAGATTGCCCACTGCTCCGCCCAGAATGAGGGCGAGGCCGACCTGCAGCCGGACGCTCTTGTGCGACGAGCGGAGCGCATAACCGGAGACGATCAGGAAGACGAGGACCGCGACGCTGTTCAGGGCGATCGCCTTGACGGAGGAGTCCACGGAAGCGAAGAGCCCGAAGGCGGCGCCGCTGTTCTGCACGTAGGTCAGGTCGAACAGGCCGGAAACGACTTCGCGCGACTCGTGGACCTGGAACGTCCGCATCACGACGCCCTTGGTCCACTGGTCCATCAGGAGGACCGCGAGCGAAACGAGGAAATACCCGGTGCGGTAGATTGCGCTCTCCTTCAGCCGCGCAAAGAAGCTCATCGGGTGAGACCGGCGGGCTCGGCCGGGAGAGTCTCGAGCGCCTGCCGGCAGCGCGCGCAGATTCCATCCGGCTCCGCTTCCGGCGTCACCTTCCAGCACCGATCGCAGCGGCGCCCGCGCGCCTTCTCGAACTTCAGCCACAGGCCGGGATAGGCCTGGGAGGCGGTCCAGCCTTCGCCGTCCGGCACCTCGACGGCGATCGTCTCCGACACGATGAAGAGGTCGGCGAGTCCGGCGCCTTGCGAGCCCGTCGCGGCGCGGTCGCGCTCGAGCGTCTCATTTCGCGTCAGGGCGATCGCGCCCTCGAGCGAGGACCCGATCGTCTTCTCCCGCCGCGCCGCTTCGAGCAGGAGAGCCGCCTCTTCGCGCAGCTTC
>DASXSX010000247.1:0-7450 GCA_036505815.1 Thermoanaerobaculia bacterium | reverse complement strand
CCCGCAATCGATCTCCTGACCGGCTCGTCCCGGTTTCGCGAGGCGCTCGATGCCGGCCGGGGGGCGCCGGCCGAGATCGCGCGCCACCGGGAGGAGGCCCGACACTTCCTCGCGCGGCGCGATCCCTTCCTCCTCTACCCCGACCACCGGCCGGCGCTCGTCGCGTTCGTTGGCGGACACGACTCGGGGAAGACGACCATTGTCGAGAACCTGGTGGCGCGGCTCCGGGGGCGAGGGCTGGCAGTCGGAGCGATCAAACACACGTCGCACGATTTCGAGGACGACGCCGTCGGGAAAGACTCCCAGCGCCTCGGCGCGTCGGGCGCGGACGTGTGGGCGCTGCTGACGCCGCGGCGCGCGACAGTTCGCCGTCGGATCGAGCCAGGTTCGAAGCTGTTCGCGCTCGCCAGTCTAGCGGTCCAGGAGTTCTCGAGTTGCGACATCGTGCTGGTCGAAGGTTTCAAGTCGCTCCCGATCCCGAAGATCGAGGTGACTCGCGCCGGCGCAGCGCGCCCCTCGATTCCCGACGCGCTCGCACGCGTTTCGGACCGTCCCGCCGAGGACTCGGTCCCGACCTTCCGTTTCGACGACACGGAGGGAATCCTCGCCGCGGTGCTGCGCCTGGCCGGCCTCGATCGAATGGCCGCGGCCCGCGCGTAGTCGGATCGCCGCGAGCTCCCATGCTCATCGTCTTCGATCTCGACGGGACTTTGATCGACGGCTACGACGGGATCACCGATGCGCTCGGTTTCGCCCTCGAGCGTCTCGGTTTCGCGCCGCTGCCGGTGGAGAAGGTCCGCGGCATGGTCGGCCAGGGCTTGGAGAAGCTCCTCGAGAAAGCGGTGGGAGCCGGCCTCGCGCCCGAGGGCGTCCGGCTCTTCCGGCAACGGTATGCCGTGATCGCCGACGAGAAAACCCGCCTCATGCCGGACGTGCCGGAGGTGCTCGAGCGCCTGGCGGGAGCGGGGCATCTGCTTGCGGTCGTCTCCAACAAGCCGGCCGAGTTCTCGCGCCGGATCCTCGCTGGCAAGGGTGTGGCCACACGCTTTTTCGCGATCGCCGGGCCCGACGCCGCGGCGCCGCCCAAGCCGGACCCCGCGATGATCCGGGCGGTGATGCGACAGGCCGGCGCGCCGCCGGAGGAGACCGTCGCCGTGGGTGACATGGAGATCGACGCCGAGACGGCGCGGGCGGCAGGTTGCCGGTGCGTGCTCGTCGATGGCGGCTCGCGGTCGTCCGACGAGCTCGCCGCCGTTCCCGCCGACGTTCATCTCGCGCGGCTCGCCCTTCTGCCCGACTGGGTCGAGCAGGCGAGCGGGGCGGCCACCCGGCTGAAGACAAGTTAGGATGAGTGCAATGTCGCGAGCGTCGTCGGTCAAGTTCACTTATCAGGATTACCTCCGGCTTCCGGATGACCAGCGGTACGAGATCATCGACGGAGAGCTCTTTCTGACCCCCGCGCCGGGGACTTATCACCAGCGCATCTCGGCGCACCTCCAGTACCTGCTCACCCGGCGTGTTCGCGAGATGGGCGAGGGGGAGATTTTCAACGCTCCTTGCGACCTGCTCCTCTCGGAGACCGATGTCGTCCAGTCTGACCTCTTCTTCATCGCCCGGGGACGCGAGCGGATCGTCGAGGAGAAATACGTCTCCGCCGCGCCCGACCTCGTCATCGAGATCCTCTCGGAGTCGACCGTGAAGCGGGACCGCGGGATCAAATCGAAGCTCTACGAGCGCAGCGGCGTGAAGGAGCTCTGGCTCGTCGACCCATGGGAGAAGACGGTCGAAATCTTTCGACGCGACGAGAGCGGCTTCGTCCGTCACGCGCGGTTCGATTCTTCCGAGACGATCCGAACGCCGATGTTTCCGGGTCTCGAGATCAGCTTGCTGGAAGTTTTCTAGGTTCGCGGGCGCTCTCTCCGGCTCCGTCCTACAATCGCCGGCATGAGCCGGGTCGTCGTCGCCGAAGAGCTTTCGCCCGCGGGTCTCGAGATCCTGCGGAAGGCGGGGCACGAAGTCGTGGAGCTCGCCGGCGCCGACCGCAAACGGCTTCTCGCGGAGCTCGCTTCCGCCGACGCGCTCCTCGTCCGGAGCCGCACGAAGGTGGACGCGGAGCTGCTCGCCGCCGCCCCGCACCTGACCGTCGTAGGCCGCGCCGGAGTGGGCGTCGACAACGTGGACGTCCCGGCCGCGTCGGCGCGCGGCGTGCTCGTCATCAACGCGCCGACGGGAAACGTCGTCTCCGCCGTCGAGCACACGTTCGCGCTCCTCTTTGCGCTGCTGCGGCGCGTCTCGGAAGCGTCGGTCTCGCTCGCGGCGGGGAAGTGGGAAAAGTCGAAGTTCGTGGGGTCTGAGCTCGCCGGCAAGACGCTCGGAATCGTCGGCCTGGGACAGGTCGGCTCGCGGGTCGCCGCCCGCGCGCGCCCGTTCGAGGCGCGCCTGCTCGGCCACGATCCTTACCTGCCTGTCGAGAAGGCGCAGGAAATGGGTGTTCCGCTGGTCTCGCTCGAAGAGCTCCTCGAAGCTTCCGACATCGTGACGCTGCACGCGACCGCCACGGAGGGGGGCCGACCGCTCATCGGACGGGAAGAGCTCGCGCGGATGAAGCCCGGAGCGGTCCTCGTCAACGTGGCGCGGGGGAGCCTCGTCGACGGAGAGGCCCTCTACGAGGCGCTCGTGTCCGGCCGGCTCGCCGGAGCGGCCTTGGACGTGTTCGACCCGGAGCCTCCCGATCCGAACGACCCGCTCTTGAAGCTCCCGAACGTCGTCGCGACCCCGCACCTCGGCGCCTCGACCGTCGAAGCGCAGGAGCGCGTCTCGCTCCAGACGGCCGAGGCGGTGGGGGAGGCGCTCCGCGGCGCCTCTTACGTGCCCGCGGTGAACCTGCCGTTCCGCGGTCCGAAAGACTCCGGCGGCGCGGTGGCCTGGATGGACGTCGCGGAGCGGACCGGCCGCTTCCTCTCGTGTCTCGCCGGCGAGCGGCTGCGCTCCCTCTCGGTCGAGACGTGGGGGTTGCCCGAGGACTTCCTCCGCCCCGTCGCGGTCGCGTCGGTCAAAGGGGCTCTCCAGACCCATACGCCGGAGACCGTGAACTTCGTCAACGCGCTCTTCGTCGCGCGCGACCGCGGCCTCGCGGTCGCCGAAACCCGCCACGAAGATCCGGGCAACTACGTCCGGTCGATCCGCGTCGCGCTCTCCGATGGACGATTGAAGGCCACCGCCGATGCGACACTCTTTTCCGGCCGCGACGCGCGGGTCGTCGAGGTGGACGGCCTGCCGCTCGAGTTCCGCCCGGAGGGAACGGTCGTCTTCCTGCGGAACCGCGACGTGCCGGGCGTCGTCGGCCGCGTGGGAACGATCCTCGGTGAGGGAGGAATCAACATCGCCAACTTCTCGCTCGCGCGCGGCGGCGGAGAGCGCGCGGCGGCGATCATCGCGGTCGACTCCGTCCCCCCGCCGGGAGTTCTCGCGAAGCTTCGCGAGGCGCCCGGAGTCGAAGAGGTGCGCGTGGTGAGCTGGTGAACCGATTGCGGGTCGTTGTGCTCTATGGGGGCCGATCGGTCGAGCGGGAGGTCTCGCGCGTTTCGGCGAGGACGATCGTCGCCGCGCTCGACCGCTCGAAGTACGAGGTGCTCCCGCTCGCGGTGTCCGACGACGGGCGCTTCCTTTCGACAGCCGACTCCGCCCGGCTTCTGGCGGAAGGGCCGGTGCCTGAGCGGATCCGACGCGCGGAGCCGGAGAGCGTCGCGCTCGTCCCGGTCGAGATCTCCCCCGGCCGCGCGGACGTCGTCTTTCCGATCATCCACGGCACGACCGGCGAGGACGGAACGCTACAGGGCTTCCTCGACTTCCTCGGAATCCCCTACGTCGGGGCGGGCGTCACCGGCTCGGCGATCGGCATGGACAAGGCGGTCTTCAAAGCGCTTCTGGCGAGCGCGGGGATCCCGACGCCGCGCTCCGTCGTCGTGCGCCCCTCGGATCGGGGAGAGCGTGCGAGGCAAATGGCGGGCTCTCTGCCGCTGCCGCTCTTCGTCAAGCCCGCGACCGGCGGCTCTTCGGTCGGCGTCGTCAAGGTCCAGGACCTCGACCGGCTCGACGAGGCATTGTCCGAGGCATTCCGTTACGACGACCGCGCGCTCGTCGAAGAGGGGATCGACGCCCGCGAGCTCGAGTGCTCCGTGCTCGGCGACGAGGAGCCGCGCGCGTCGGTGCCGGGGGAAGTCGTGCCCGGCCACGAGTTCTACGACTACGACGACAAGTATCGCGACGACAAGGCAAAGCTGCTCATCCCTGCGCCCGTGCCGCACGCGGTCGCGCAGGAAGTCCGCCGGCTTGCAGTCGAAGCGTTCCGGCTGTGCGGCCTCTCGGGCATGGCGCGGGTCGACTTCTTCCTCGAGCGCGGGACCGACCGCATTCTCGTCAACGAGCTGAACACGCTTCCGGGCTTCACCGCAATCTCGATGTATCCGAAGCTCTGGGAGGCGAGCGGTCTTCCGCTTCCCGCACTCTTAGACGAGCTGATCCGTCTCGCGCTCACGCGAAAGGAGAAGCGCGACCGGCTCTCGCACAAACCTCCGGCCGAGCTCTCCTGATCCGGGTCCGGTCCGCACCCGGGTTCATCCGCTCGGTTAAGATCTTTTCGATCGAATGGCTCTGGAACGCGGCAGCTCGATCGGTCCTTATCAGGTCCTCTTCCGTCTCGGCTCCGGCGGGATGGGCGAGGTGTGGCGCGCCCGCGACACCCGGCTCGACCGCGACGTCGCGATCAAGGTCCTTTCCCAGGACGCCGTTCGCGACGCCGATCGGATGCGGCGCTTTGCCATGGAGGCCAGGGCCGCCTCGTCGCTGAATCATCCGAACATCCTGACCGTCCACGAGATCGGGGAGAGCGAGGCCGGGCCCTACCTCGTCACCGAGTACGTCGACGGCGAAACGGTCCGGGCGATCCTGACCGAAGGACCGATGCCGCTCGCCCGGGCCGTCGATGTCGCTTTGCAGGCCGCGGAAGGCGTGGCGAATGCCCACGCGGTGGGCATCGTCCATCGGGACTTGAAGCCCGAGAACCTGATGGTCAACCGGGAAGGGCTCGTCAAGATCCTCGACTTCGGGCTCGCGAAGCTCCTGCGCCCCGGCGAAGTCTCCGAAGACAACGCGTTGAACATCGGTCACACCGCGACCGGGATGATCATCGGCACGGCCGGTTACCTCTCGCCCGAGCAACTCCGCGGTGAGAAGGCGAGCGAGAGGTCGGACGTCTTCGCGCTCGGAGTCGTGCTCTACGAGATGGCGACCGGCGAAAACCCGTTCCGCCGGAACAATGCGGTCGACACGTTCACCGCGATCCTGCGCGACGACCCCCCGCCGCTCGAGCAGAAGCTCGGCGCGATTCCGGAAGATCTGTCGCGGATCGTCCGGAAGGCCCTCGCGAAGAAGCCGGAGGACCGATACGCCTCCGCGCGCGAGCTCGCAGTGGATCTGAAGCCGATCCGGTCGCGGGTCGACCTCGAGGAGTCCGCCACGGAGGTCCTCCCGTCCGGTTCGCTCCCGCGGCGCGCGCCGGCGGCGCACCCCCTGCGCCGATGGGTCGTTGCCGCAGCGGGGATCGCGTCGCTCGCCGCCGCCGCCTTCGTGGTCGTGCGGAGCGGTGCGGTGACCCGCCTGGCTCCCGTGGAGCTGCCGCACGACCGGCTCGCGGTCGCCGTCCTGCCGATTCAGAACCAGTCGGGCGACGCGGAGCTCGAGCGGGCCGGGATCGGCCGCATCCTCGCCGACGCTTTCGTCCAGCTTCTCGCGGACTCCTCGAATCTCTACGTCGTCTCGCCGATCCGCCTCGACGTCGTCTCGCGCTCGCTCGGCAGATCGTTCGCCGCCGCCGGCTCTGACCTGACGTTCGGCCGGCAGGTCTGCGAGAAGGCGGGGGCGAACGCGATGCTGACCGGCAGCCTCGCGCGCGTCGGAGGAACGTACGTTCTCTCGGCCAATCTGACGGAGCTGCCGTCGGATCGGCTGCGCGGCACCTTCCGGGCGGAGTCGCAGAGCTCCGAGAAGCTCCTTTCCGATCTGACCGGCTCGATCAGCGAGATGGTGCGCCGAAAGCTCGGTGTCGCCCCGCCCGCCGTGCCAAGGGATGGGGTGGGTGCGGTGGCGACGAGCTCGGTCGAGGCGTACGCGCACTTCGTCCGGGGCAAGGAGCTCTCGGCCGAAGGAAACTGGAAACCGGCGCTCGTCGAGCTGAAAAAGGCCCTCGAGATCGATCCCGGGATGGCGCTCGCCTGGTCCGAGCTCGGCTGCGCCTACTCCTTCTACGGGGACGAAGCGAACTCTCTCGCGGCCCAGAAGAGAGCCGAGGAGCTCGTCGATCGCGCGAACCGCAAGGAGCAGGCGTGGATCCGGTGGAACGGCATCTGGATCCAGAGCGCGAACGGGGAGCGCTATCTCGAGGAAGGACGGAAGTACATCCGCGAGTTCCCCGACGACCGCGACGGGTACTTCTACGCCGGTCTCGGCGCGGCGTGGCTCAAGAAGGACTGCTCGGAGGCTCTGACCTACTACCAGAAGGCGTACGCGCTGACGCCGAGCTACTACCCGATCACCAAGGCGATCGTCGACTGCGAGATGAAGCTGGGCCGGAAGGATCGCGCGGAAGCGGCGCTCAAGCGGTTCCTCTCGCTGCCCTGGGCGGGGGATCAGCCGCGCGAGCAGGCGCGCTGGCGCCTGGACGGGTTGAAGAAGTCGGCCTGAGGCCGACTCCCGATCTCTACGCGCTTCCCTCTCGCATACGTACCGGGGACGCCGGGAGGCGATCGAGCACCGGCAGGCCGTTCTTCCCGTAGCGCCCGAAGGCGAGGACCCCGGTCGGGCACGCCTGCACGCAGGCGGAGCAGCGCACGCACTGCGGGTCCTCCATCGGCAGTCCCTTGTTGGCGAAGTTCATGATGTCGATTCCCTGGTGGCAGACCGACGTGCAGACGTTGCACGAGATGCACTTCGACTTCTCCGGGAAGATGCGGAAGCGCGAGAACCGCGTGTAGACGTGCATCAGCGCGGCGAGCGGACAGGCGAACCGGCACCACACGCGTCCGGAGAACCAGAAGTACATCCCGACGCCGATGATCCCGGCGAGAAAGATGTCCACGAGGTGGTAGTAGTTGAGAGGGATCCCGAGGACGGACCAGCTCGAGAGCAGCCCATCGAAGAACTTTCCCGCGATCTGTCCCGCGCGGGAGCCGGGCCAGCTCCACGAGATCACGCGCCCGAAGAACAGCAGGAACGCGGCTGCGAGGATCACCTGCCCGGTCATGTTCACCCGGTTCCAGATCGGACCGTGCGGCATCTTCTGGCGCTGCGCGTCTCCCATCGTCTCCGCGAGCGCGCCGCACGAGCAGATCCATCCGCAGTACGCGCCCTTTCCCCAACGGCGAATGACGAGCGGGATCAGGACGAACGTCTG
>DASXSX010000246.1:0-4110 GCA_036505815.1 Thermoanaerobaculia bacterium | reverse complement strand
GAACACGCCGGTCAGGATGAGCGCCCCGCCGGCGAGCGTCCGCGCGGGAAGCTTCTCGCCGAGCACGATGGCGCCGAGCACCACCGCGATGAGCGTGTCGACGAGAGGGATCGTCCCCACGATCGAGACCGGCACCCGCTTGATCAGCCAGAAGAGCCCGACGAAGGTCAACGCGGTCCCGAAGACCGTCAGGTAGGTGAGCGCCGCGACCGCCTGCGGAGTCCACCGGGCCCGCGCGCCCCGTTCGAGAAGCGCCGCCATCGCCAGCAGGAACGCCGATCCGACGAGTGTCTGGGCCCAGACGTTTCGCACGGGCTCGACGCGGCCCAGATGTTTCTTGACGATGATGTTCGCCACCGCGGCCACGATCGCGGAGCCGAAGACGAGCGCTCCGCCGCGGATGAGACCTCCGGGCTCCGCTCCGAAGGCGCGGAGGACCGTCGGCGCCTCGATGAGCGCGACCCCGGCGAGCCCGAGCGCCGCCGCGGCGAGCGTTCGGACGGTCAGAGGCTCGTTCGGAAGGGAGAAGTGCGCGAAGAGACCGACCCAGAGCGGGAACGTTGCAAAGAGGAGGGCGGAGAGCCCGGATTCGATCCACTGCTGCGCCACGAAGATGAGCGCGTACGCCACGCCGATCTGGAAGAACCCGGCGAGCGCGACGAATGCGGTCTCGCGCCTGGTCGGGCGGCGCACTCCGCGACGGAACGCGAACGGCGCGAGGATCAGGCAGGCGAGCGCCATCCGGACGCCGGCAAACCGCAGCGGCGGAAGGTACTGCAGCCCGATCTTGATGACGAGCCAGGTCGATCCCCAGATCGCGCAGAGGAAGCAGTACACCGCGAGCACGCGGCCGCGGAGCGGTGACATCGCGCGCCATCCTAGACGGTAAAATCCCGGCGTGTTCGAGACACCCGCCCATTCCGGCCTTCCAAAAGCGGCCTCCTACGAAGAGTTGACACGTTCCCTGGTCGCGCTCGTGGAGGGCGAGACCGACGCGCTCGCGAACGTCGCCAACGCCGTCTCTCTCCTCGCGCACTCGCTCGACCGGATCAACTGGTGCGGCTTCTACGTGCTCCGCGGAGAGGATCTCGTGCTCGGCCCGTTCCAGGGAAAGCCCGCCTGCGTGCGAATCCCGGTTGGAAAAGGGGTCTGCGGCGAGGCCGCCGCGCAGCGGCAGACGATCGTCGTCCCCGACGTGAGCCGGTTTCCCGGGCATATCACGTGCGATCCCGCGTCGCGGTCGGAGATCGCCGTCCCCGTTGTCGAGGAGGACGTCCTGCGCGGGGTGCTCGACGTGGACTCTCCCGAGGCCGGACGATTCGACGAGGAAGATCGCGCCGGTCTCGAGAAGTACGTCGGAATCCTCATCCCGCGGGTCGCCTGGGGAAGGCTCTAGAGTGGCGGCGAGGAAGGAGTTCGGCGGAAAGGTCACTTGGCTCGGCCACGCGGCGTTTCTGATTCAGTCTCCAAAATTGGTCCGCATCGCGATCGACCCGTGGATCGGCAACAACCCGAAGTTCCCGAAGGACTTCGACTGGGGCAAGGTCGACGTGATCGCCGCGACCCACGGTCACTTCGATCACTTCGGCGACGATGGGATCGCGCTCGCGAAGAAGACGGGTGCAACAGTGGTCGGCATCTTCGAGCTCGCGCTGCACTGCGGGGCGAACGGCGTCGAGAAGGTCTCGGGCATGAACAAGGGGGGCAGCCAGAAGGTCGCCGGAGTCGAGTTCCGGATGGTCCACGCGGTCCACTCCTCCGGCACCTCCGGCGCGGGGAAAGAAGCGAACTTCCCGTCCGACCCGTGCGGCTACGTGATGACGTTCGAGGACGGTTTCCGGATCTACCACGCCGGCGACACCAACGTCTTCGCCGACATGGCCCTCATCGGCGAACTCTACGAGCCCGATCTCGCGCTGCTGCCGATCGGCGACTTCTACACGATGGGTCCGCGCGAGGCCGCGAAAGCGTGCCAGCTCCTCGACGTGCCGCGCGTGATCCCGATGCACTGGGGAACGTTTCCGGTCCTGCCCGGAAAGCCGTCCGAGCTTCGTCGCGAGATCGACCGGCGCGGCCTCGCGACCGAGATCGTGGAGCTCTCTCCGGGAGCGTCCTGGCCCTGAGTCGTCCCACTCGAGAGGAGGTTCCCCATGCGAACGGTCACCCGGCTCCTCGCCCTGTTCGGAATCGCGCTTCTGGCCGTCTCGTGCGCCTCGCGCTACGGCGGCGACTGGGAGCTCCTCGGCACGAAGAGCGTCTCTTTTCTCGTCGACCACGACACGCTCGACGTCGGCCGGGCCCAGGGCCGTTTTCGCCAGTTGAAATTCGTCGTGGAAGGGGCGCCCGTCGAGATGTACGACATCCGGGTGGTCTTCGGCGACGGAAGCGAGTTCCGGCCGGAGACCCGTCTGTACTTCGCGCCGAACACTCAGACCCGCGCGATCGATCTGCCCGGTCGAAATCGCTTCATCCGGAAGATCGACTTCGTCTACCGGAAGACTTCCGGGTTGTTCCGTCAGGCGACGGTCTCGGTCTACGGCCGGTAGGAGGCCGCCGCCGGCGGTTTTGTCATTCCGAGGAGCGAAGCGACGAGAAATCCATCGCTCGTCGAGGAAGAGATCCTTCGCTTCGCTCAGGATGACCGCTTCGCGGTCACTGCAGCGGCAGCCTCCCGGCGAAGCCTTCCTCGTAGCCGTGAAAGTACTCGAGCGACGTCTCGGGATACTTCCAGCAGTAGTAACCGGCGCCCGAGTCGAAGTCGACGAGCCAGAGCCCCTTGATCTCGGCGCCGAGCGCGAGGATCTCGCGCGCCCATTCGCCGACGACGCCCTGACGTTCCTCTTCGGTCTCCTCCCCTTCGGAGAGCCGCGCGAATTTGAAGACCGCTTCGGAAGTGAGCTCCTTGACTTTCGGAAGGAGCGAGCGTGCCTCCTCCAGCGTGAAGACTTTCTTCTCCGGTGAGCTCAAAACAACGAGCTCCGCGCCGCCCGACGCCAGGCCGCGCTCGCGCACCACGCCGATCAACTTCTGCACCGCCTCGGCATCCTCCCCTTCCGCCGCGCCGACATACGACTCGAGCGCGGCGAGTGCTTCCTCGGTCCGTCCGCTCTTCAACAGCAGCAGACCGCGCTCCCGGCGGTACGAGACCTCCTCCGGGTCGAGGATCTCCGCCCAGCGGAGCGCTTCGAGCGCCTCCGGGTACTTCTCGCGCCGCTCCCACGAGCGGCGCAGGTTCGAGAGGACTCGCGCGAGGACGGCGCGTTCGGTGTCCGGAGCGAAGATCTCCTCCGGAAGCGAGAGCGGGGTCCCGAAGACCGTGCTGACGCGCCGGGAGACGGACTCGCGGTCGCGCAGGACGCCGCCGTCGAAGGGATCGAGGTAGGTTTCTTCGGGCAGCTCCTCACCCCCGACGACGAAGTGTCCGGGCAGGCCGATGCCCGCCAGCCGCAAGCCGGCCTGGCGGCCGACTTCCACCGTGACGATGGAAAGCGTGATCGGCATTCCGCGCCGGGCTGCGAGAACGCGCGCGACGGAAGAGTTCTCCGGCTCGTCGTACGACTCCTGGTCTCCGCGGAACCCTTCTTCGGTGAAGAGGATCTGGCAGAGCGCCTCCAGCGGGGGCTCGCCGGTGGCGATCAACTCTCGCACGCGCGAGGCGAGCGACTCCACCGCGTCCCGCGCCGCCCTCAGGTCTTCGGAAGGATTGACGAGCGCCGCGACGAGCAGGGCGCCCTCGAACACGTCGAGGTCCTCGCTCGCGGCGAAGAACTGGAAGCGGTGGAAGAGGTCTTCGCGGTCGGCCATCAGAGAGGGATTTTCCGCGCGATCGCGACGCCGTCGCGCAACGGCACGATTACGGACCGGAAGTCGCGGCGCGAGAAGAGGCGGCGGTTGAACTCCCGGATTGCCTCGGTCGACTCATCGTGGACCGAAGGATCGACGACCTTCCCCGACCACAGGACGTTGTCCGCGAGCAGATAACCGCCGGGCTTGACGCGTGGCGCCGCGGCATCGAGGGCCCGTGGATAACCCTCCTTGTCGATGTCGAGGAACACGACGTCGAAGTCGCCGGAGGTCGCTTCGAGGAGCTCGACTGCCTCTCCGACTTTC
>DASXSX010000245.1:0-3273 GCA_036505815.1 Thermoanaerobaculia bacterium | reverse complement strand
CCCGAACGGCGACAGCGCGGAATAGCGCCCGCCGATTGCCGGGTCCCCGGGAAAGACTCCGCGAACGCGCCGTGCCGAAGCCTCTTTCTCGAGCGGGGTTCCCGGATCGGTGATGACGATGAAACGGTCGCCGGCGCGCGGTCCCAGCTCCTCTTCCGCGAGCGCGAAAAAGTAGTCGAAGAAGAGGTTCGGCTCCAGCGTCGTCCCCGACTTCGAGGAGACCACGTAGATCGTCCGACCCGGCGAACTCTTCTCCGCCGCCGCAAGCACGCTCCCGGGCTCGGTCGAGTCGAGGACCTCGAGGCGTGGGAAGCCCTTCGCCGCGCCGAAGGACGACGCGAAAACGAGCGGGGCGAGGCTCGATCCGCCCATCCCGAGAACGAGGACGCGATCGGCCTCGCCCCGGAGAGTGGAAGCGAGGTGCTCGAGCTTCGGCAGAGATCCTTCGATGCGCTCCGCAATCGTGAGCCAGCCGAGCGCGCCGGCGATCGCGTGTCGGTCCGCCTCCGCCTTCTTCCAGAAGCTCGCATCTCCCGACCAGACACGGGCGACGGCCCGTTCTTTCCCGAGCTTTCGGAGAGCCTCCGCGTGCGCGTCTGTCGAGCGACCGAGAGCGAGCTTCAGGCGACCCTCATCGCCTTTTCCTTTTCGGCGAGCGTCTTCAGCAGGGAGTCGTAGGAGTCGGAGAACTTCTTGACACCTTCCTCCTCGAGCTCCCGCGAGACGCGGGCTTCCTCGATCCCGAGCTCCGCGAGGCGGCGGAAAACCGCCGCCGCCTCGTCCAGCTCCTCGGCGATGCGGACCTTCGGGTCGCCGTGTTCACGATAGGCCGCAAACGTCTCGGGCGGCATGGTGTCGACCGTGTCCGGCGCGATCAGTGCCTCGACGTAGTAGAGGTCCGGGTAAGTCGGGTCCTTCGTCGAGGTGGAGGCCCACAGCGGCCTCTGGAGCCGCGCGCCCTTTTTCTGGAGCGCGGCGAAGCGCGGCGAGCCGAAGACCTCGCGGAAGGCCTGATAGGCGAGTCGCGCGTTCGCGATTGCCGCCTTTCCGCGGAGCCGCCGGGCCGCGTCGTTTCCGATCCGATCGAGCTTCTTGTCGACGTTGGTGTCCACGCGGCTGACGAAGAAACTCGCCACCGAGCGCAGTCCATCGATCGGCTTTCCTGCGGTGACGCGCTCTTCCAGCGCGGAGAGATATGCCTCCATGACCTCGCGGTATCGGGACACCGAGAAGAGGAGCGTGATGTTGATCTGGACTCCTTCCGCGAGGCAGCTCTCGATCGCGGGAACTCCGGCGGCCGTGCCGGGAATCTTCACCATGACGTTCGGGCGGTCGCACTCCGTCCACAGTCGCCGGGCTTCGCGGATGGAACCTTCGGTGTCGTTCGCCAGGTGCGGGCCGACCTCGATCGAGACGAACCCGTCCCCCCCTTTTTCGGCGTCGAACACCGGCCGGAAGAAGTCGGCCGCCCGCCGGACGTCCTCGACCGCGAGCTGCTCGAAGATCGCGAGCGGTTCCTTGTTCTCGCCGCCGGCGCGGCGCACGTCTTCGTCGTAGAGCTCAGTCTCCGCGATCGCCTTCTGAAAGATCGTCGGGTTCGACGTCATTCCGGCGAGTCCATCCTCGCGGATCAGTCTTGCGAGCTCGCCGGACGTGAAAAGGTCCCGGCGGATGTAGTCGTACCAGACGCTCTGACCGAGCTCGCGCAATCTCTGCAGCGGGTTGTCGGCGCTCATCGCAACCTCCTTGCCTCGTCGAAGGCGCCGTTGCGGGCTTCCTCCTCGATGGCGTTGACCTTGCGGAGGCGGCGCACGTGGCGCTCCGCCTCCGAAAACCTCGCGTTCGCGAACGCTTTGATGACCTCCGCCGCGAGCGCCGGTCCGATGACCCGCGCTCCGAGCGAGATCACGTTCATGTCGTCGTCCTCGACTCCCTGCCTCGCGGAAAACGTGTCGTGGCACATGGCGGCCCGGATCCCGGGAACTTTCGTCGCCGCGACCGACGCTCCCACTCCACTTCCGCAGATCACGATCCCCCGGTCGCAACGTCCCGAGGCGACCGCCACCGCGACGGCGCGCGCGAAGTCCGGGTAGTCCACCGGGTCGGTCGAATCGGTCCCGAGATCCTCGGCGGAGTGGCCGAGCTCGCGGACGACTTCGATCGTTCCCTGCTTGAGAGGGAATCCGGCGTGATCGACGCCCACGGCGATTCTCACAGCAACGCCTTCGCCCGCGCGACGACGTTCTCGACGTTGAAGCCGAGCTCGGAGAGTACGATCTCGCCCGGCGCCGAGGCGCCGAAGCGTTCCAGGCCGATCGAGGCGCCGCGGTCTCCGACCCACCGCTCCCACCCGAGCGGGCTGCCCGCCTCGATCGAGAGCCGCGCTCCGACGGAGGGCGGAAAGACGGTTTCGCGGTAGTCGCGCGGCTCTCTCTCGAAGAGCTCCCACGAGGGCATCGACACGACGCGGGTCGGGATCCCTTCGGCTTCCAGCTTCTCGCGAGCCTCCAGCGCCAGCGAGACCTCGCTGCCGGTCGCGACCAGCAGGAGGCGCGGCGCGCCGCCGGAAGCCTCGGCGAGGACGTAGGCGCCCTTCGCCAGGCCGGAGGAGGCCGCGAACCGGGAAGGATCGATCACGGGCAGCTTCTGGCGGGAGAGGACGAGGCCCACCGGGCCCTCCCGGTGGTGCATGGCCACCCGCCACGCTTCCGAAGCTTCGTTCGGATCGGCCGGGCGGATCACGGTGAAGCCCGGCATCGCGCGCAGCGACATCAGGTGCTCGACCGGCTGGTGTGTCGGGCCGTCCTCTCCCAGCCCGATCGAGTCGTGCGTCCACACGAAGACGACCGGCAGCTCGGAGACGGCGGAAAGCCGGACCGACGGCCGCATGTAGTCGGAGAAGCAGAAGAACGTCGCGACGTAGGGACGGAGTCCGCCGTGATACGCCAGGCCGTTCCCGATTCCCGCCATCGCGTGCTCGCGCACGCCGAAATGGACGTTGCGGCCTGCTCCCGTGGCGCCGTCGAAATCGGCCTCGTCCTTCAGCTTCGTGCTCGTCGAGACCGAGAGATCGGCGTCGCCGCCGAAGACCCACGGCACTTTCGCGGCGATCGCGTTCAACGCCTTGCCGGCCGCGGCGCGCGTCGCCTCCTTCTCACCCGCCTTCCACTTCGGGAGATCCGCGTCCCAGCCGGGCGGAAGCTCTCCGGAGAACGCGCGCCGCCATTCCTCCGCCAGGTCGGGGTTCGCGGACGCCCACGTGTCGAAGCGACC
>DASXSX010000244.1:0-7638 GCA_036505815.1 Thermoanaerobaculia bacterium | reverse complement strand
TACCGGCGGCTCACGGACTTCGGCGACGATGCGAAATGGTTGAGCGACAGCCGGCGCCTCTTGGTCGGCGAGTCCTCCACCGGAAGGATCCACCTCGTCGACAGCGCCTCGGGAAAGTCGGTGCCGGTGCTCGACAGGCTGCGCCTTCGGCCCGGAGAGAGAAGCGGAAGCGGGATCGGCATCGTTCGGTCGAAGTTCGGCATCTCGCGGGACGACCGGACCCTCTTCCTCGTTCGCGACCACAGCGAGGCGGACATCTGGCAGGTCGAGCTCGAGGGATCGTCCGCCGGAAAATAGATCTGTCCCCCTTTTACCGTTTCCGGATTCGCGGCGTCCGGCAGGACGTGACGAGCTGTTCCCGTCGCTCAGCGTGATCGGGGAAGAGAGTTAACGCTTTCGATAGACGCTCTTCCGGTGCTGGACCTTCGCGATCGTCACGACCGAGGTCGCCTTGTCGATCTCATAGATGATGCGGTACTTACCTACCCGGAGCCGGTAGAGATTCTCGAACCCCTGGAGTTTCTCCGACCCGAACGGTCGCGGGTTCTCGGCCAAAGCGAGAATCAGCGGGTCGGCGCGTTCGAGAACTTCGCTGGGTAAACGGTCGAGGTCCTTGCGCGCGGCTCGAGTGAGGACGAGCCGGTACGCCACTCAGAGATCCAGATCGCGGCGCGCCTTCTGGTATGGGATTCGTTCGGAGGATTCTCTGAGGGCTTTCATCGCGGCGGCGCCGTCGAGGCGATCCTCCGCCTTGGACCGCCGCCGCCGGGTAGACAGTTTGATCTGAGCGCCCTTGCCGCGGGCTCCTCTAGCTGACTTTGTCTTGCGTGCGGCAACTTTCGACATCTCGATTCCGATGATAACGGATGCGGCCAGGCCGGTGTGGGAAGCGAACAGACGATGACCTCCTGTCGCGCTGGCGGCGGTCGAGTTGCGGCAGCCGGGCATCCGCATCCACGCCATCGACATCGTCCAGCCGCCGGGCATTCGCGAAGCTGCAGGCTTACGAGCGGCGGATGGGCTGGACGTTTCCGAACACGGTCCACGCGGAGACAGACGTGGCCCGCCGCCGCGGCGTCGCCCAGAGCGACGCCGTCCCGGGCTGAACTCGGGGCTGGCCCGCCGCCACCGGCCGGCGGCAGGTTCGGGATGCGGTGAGGACGGCAGACGTGTGTTCGCCTGGCGGACTGATCCGCAGGTCGAGCCCAACCCGGCAGCCGACCTCCTTGCTTGCCGCCGGTGCCGGATCTAAGCTGGCCGCGAGTCGCACCCGATGAGGGTCGGCGACGGCAAGTCGTGACTACCAACAGGCCTTTCTTTTTTCCAATCCACTGGACGGCCCGGTTGGGTTTTCCTGTGCGCTGCGGGAGGAGCACGCCATGAAGAGACGTCAAACGTTCATGCACCTGATCCGTGTTATCGCGTGTGGTGTCGTCGTCGCCGTTTGCGCTGGTGACGTCGAGGGCGCGGCCGATGTAGCTCAATCTGTCGTCGCGATCGGTCAGCCGGCAGCGCACCGGGACCAGTTCCGCTCCAACAGCTTGCTCATCAAGCTCGCGCCGAGCGGCCTGGGTCGCCTCAAAGCTTCCGGCTCGCCGCTGGACACGGGCATCCCGGCGCTGGACGCCGCAAACCGGGACTTCGGGGTGACGCGCTTCGGGCGCCTCGTCCCGACGCTGGCGCCGGATGACCTGCCGCAGACGCAGGACATGGCAGCCTGGTTCGAGATCAGGATCCCCGGTCCCGCGACCAACGAGGATCTCAATTCCGCCGCCGCGATCGATCCGAGCTTCTCGCCCTTCCCGATCATGCGGCTGAGAGCGCGGCTCGAGCGCGATCCCGACGTCGCCGCGGTCGAGCTCAACCGGATCGTGTCGGTCAACTTCACACCGAACGATCCGTACTATTCGGGCACGTATCAGAGCTCGAAGTACGGAAAGGTCTCGCAGTGGGGCCCGCAGGCCGTCGGCGCACCTGCCGCATGGGACATGACGCTGGGCTCCGCGGACGTCATCGTCGCCGTCGTCGACACCGGAGTCGACGGCAAACATCCGGATCTGGCGGGGAAGGTCGTGGCGCAGAAGAACCTCGTCAACTGCCAGCCCGGGCCCGACTGCTTCGGCCACGGGACCCACGTGGCCGGAATCATCGCCGCAAATACCAACAACGGCATCGGCGTCGCCGGGATGTGTCCGAGCTGTCGCATCCTTTCGGTCCGTGTGCTCGACGCGGGCGGTTCGGGGACGTTTTCCGATGTCATCGATGGCATCACCTACGCCGCCAATTATGGTGCTCGGATCATCAATCTCTCCCTGGGTGGACCCGGACCCAGTCAGGCCGTGGGCGACAGCATTGCCTACGCCGTCGCTCATGGCGCGCTCCCCGTCATCGCCATGGGGAACGCGAGCAGCGACGCCAACACGACCGATCCGGTCTACTGGTACGACGCGCTCGCCGTCGTCGCCTCGGACCAGAACGGTCGCAAGGCCTCGTTCTCGAATTTTGGTATCCGATCCGACGTCGCGGCGCCCGGCGTCGCCATCTTGAGCACGACCCCCACGTACGCCTCTACCCTCACGACCCAATATGGGTACTTCAAGAACTACGATGCCCTCTCCGGCACCTCCATGGCGACGCCGATGACCGCCGGCACCGCAGGTCTGGTGCTCTCGCTGAATCCGAGCCTCACGCCCGGGCAGCTCAAGGGAATCGTGCTCGCGTCCGCGGGCGATGGACGGTCGTTTGATCCCAACCTGGGCTTCGGCGTCATCAATGCCGCGCGTGCGGTGGCCATGGCCGCGACCACGGACAACTTCGCTCCGGCCATGGGGCTGATCACCCCCGCCTCCGGGGCGGTGGTCAGCAAGAACATCTCGATCGTCACGACGCCCAGCGACGACGTGGCCGTCCATCACGTCGACTTCATCAGGGACGGAACGAGAGTCTTGCTTCCCGCGACGTCGGTCAATTCACCTGCCTGGTCGACGCAGTTTCCGACGACCATGGTCTGGAACGGTCCGCAAGCTTTGACCGTGAACACCGTCGACACCTCGGGAAACGCGACCGCGGGTCCTTTGACCTATGACGTGGAGAACGCGTACATCACCCGAACCATCAGCGCCCATCTCTGCGATCCGGCCACCCAGACCTGTCCTGACACCATCTGGGATAGCGCAAACTCCTTCACGCCCGCCTCGCGAACCGTGATCAAGGAGCATATGGTCTGGACCAACTCGCAGTGGCTCGACGGATACGGCGGAGCGCTCGGCGGCGCGGTCACGGAGACCGCCAGGATCGATCGCGTGAACTACGCGCGGACGTACCTGAATGGCGTCTTCCCAATGTACTGGTCCACGAACACGTTCGACTCCGATCTGGGACCCATCCTGCTGCCCGGCTACAAGGTCACACTTGGCGGATCTCTGGGCTTCCTCCACATCTGCTTCTGGAAGGGCAACACGCCTTGCGACCCGCTGGCCGGCACTGGAGAGACGGACGTGACCATCACGTTCACGTATCCACAGTGAGCGCGCCGTGACCACCGTGGCGAGCAGGAACGACCAGCCCCAGGCGCGGGAGGTCCGTCAGCGGTAGAGGCTCGGCCGATGCAGTCGGGGGGTCGTGCTCCTGCGCTACACACGAGCGTGAAGCTGCGCTGCATCACCCGAGACCCGGCGGCTCGCGCGATCAGAAACAACCCTGCCCCGACGACGACGGCCCCTACGGCCCGCGCGACGCGCTCACCCGCTGGCGCGAGATGTTCGACCGTGATGGCGGCCGCCACGACGGCCATCGCGCGAAGGTCCATGACCCCGATGACCAGGATCGCCATCAGCGAAAAGGGGTCAGATCCCTTTTTCGCGCCGAGCCCAACGGCGTTGGTAACGCTTGACGTTATTAACGAGTAGCGTTATGCTTGGCCGTGATCCGAAGCTTTCGGGATTCCGAAGCGAAGAGGATCTTCGAGCGGGAGGTTTCGCGGCGTTTTCCACGGAATCTTCAGCGAGTTGCTTTGAGAAAACTGGTGATGCTCGACGCCGCCGAATCCTTGCAGGATTTGCGGGTGCCGCCTGGCAACCGGCTCGAGAAGCTCTCGGGAGATCGCAAGGGCCAGCACAGCATCCGGATCAATGACCAGTGGCGGATCTGTTTCGAGTGGCGCGACGGGGACACATATCAGGTCGAGATCGCCGATTACCACTAAGGAGGACTTGATGGCTACGAAAAAGTTGGCGCCGATTCACCCCGGGGAGGTCCTCATCGAGGAGTTCCTCGGCCCGATGGGGCTGTCGCAGTATCGCCTGGCCCGGGACATCAGCGTTCCTCCGCGCAGAATCAACGAGATCGTGCATCGGAAGCGTGCGATTACGGCAGATACCGCGCTTCGTCTCGCGCGATACTTCAGCACTTCGGAGCGGTTCTGGCTGAACCTGCAATCCCGATATGACCTGGAGATCGAAAGAGACAAACTGGGGAATCGGCTGCGTAAGGAAGTCTCCGTGATGGCGCGAGCGAGTTAGCGAAAAGGGACAGCAGAGGTCGCCGCCTCGGGCCACCGGACGGTCGTTCCCGCGTCCCCCTGGATGTGCACCACCAGAGGCAGCGAATCGTTACCGCCGGATCGCCGGGATGATCTCCTGGGGCACGATTTGGTCGCGGAAGCGGCCCCAGATGCCGCCCTGGCCGTAGTTCCCGCCGGTGAAGACGACCACGAGGTCGAGCTCCGGGACCACCATCAGGAGCTGGCCGCCGTTGCCGGTCGCCTCGTACTCGCGGTACGTCCGCTCCCCGGAGCGCAGCCGGTTCAGGTGCCAGGCGTACGCGTCCTCCCCCTCGCCGTAGAACTCGGGGAAGCGATCCTTGTCGAGGCCCGTCGTCTCGGGCGAGACCTTCATGGACGGCGCGGTCGAGCGCGCGACCCAGGAGGCATCGACGATCCGCCGGCGGCGCCAGACGCCGCCGTCGAGATACGCCTGCCCGACCTTGAGGAAATCCCGCGGGCGCAGGAACGCGCCGCCGCCGAGATACCCGTCGCCGGTCGGCATGAGGTTCCAGTAATAGCGGCCGAACTGCAGCGGGCGCGCGACCCACTGCTCGAAGAGCTCGGGCAGGGAGGTTCCGGTGGCCGCCTTCAGCACGGCGCCCACGAGGTTCGAGTTCGCGGAGCAATACGCGTAGCGACTGCCGGGGTCGTGCGCCATCGGCAGGTTGAGCGTGTACTTCCACCAGTCCGGCTCGCCCTTCTGCGTCTGCATGGTCAGCTCGTTCCCCGGCGACGCCTCGTCGTTGTCGTCGCAGGCGAGCCCCGAGGTGTGCGTCATCAGGTGCGCGACGGTGACGGTCGCCTTGCGCGGATCGGGGTGGGCGAACGGGCCCATGCCGGCGAGCAGGCCGTACACCGGCGTCTCCGGACCGACCCGCTTTCCCCGCATCATCGCCGCGCCCAAGAGGACCGACCCGAACGTTTTCCCCGCGGAGCGGATGTCGTGGCGCCGCTCGCGATCGAAGCCGAAGAAATACTCCTCGAGGACGAGCTTGCCGCGATGCGCGACCAGGAGGGAGTGGATCAGCGCGGGCCGGCGGACGGAAGGATCGGCGTCGGCGAGCCGCCGGACGAGCCGCTCGAGAACGGCTTCGTCCATGCCGGCGGCGCGGGCGCGCGCCGTTTCCCAGCCGTCCCCGGTCGCGGGAGGTTTCCCGAAGACGTACGGCGGCGCGCCGGAAGGGCGCGGAAAGAAGCCGGCGGCCTGCGCGGGCGTCGCACGCGTCAGCTCGAGCGTGCCGCCGGCGTCCGGCCAGGCGATCCGGAGGCGGTCCGGCGACCGGAGAAGCGTCGCGGTGTGGCGGATCTCGGGCTGCGCCGGATCGCGGCCCGCGCGGAACAGGACGGTGTCGGACTCGCCTTCGCGGGTGACGCGGAATTGCGTCGTGCCTCCGATGGAGTTCTGATCCGGGTTCCGGAACGCGGCGAGGAGCGCTCCCGACGGGTCGCGGAAGATCTTGAGATACAGCGTGAACCGGTCTTCCAGAGGCTCGACCGTCCCGCGCCAGGCGTTGCGTCCGACGCGGTGGAGAACGAGCGGCGAGGCGAACGACTGGCCGGACCCGCCGGGGTCGCGGGGGTCCTGCGGCCCGCCGGGAGGCTGAAGCCAGAAGCCGGTGACGGCGCGTTCGCCGGCGTCGAGTGCGCCCCGGAAGCCCCCGCGGTTGCCGGAAAAAGCGAATCGGATGGAATTGCCGTCGCGCGCGAAGGTCGTTCCGGCGTTGCCGAGGGTCGCCCGCAACTGTAAGCCGTCGCGCGTCAGCGTCAGGTTACCCCGCAGAGCGGGGCCGAACGTCACCTCCGTCGCCCACAGGCCGACGAGCGGATCTTCGGCCGGTGAAGGCGCCGCCGCCGGCGTCGTCGATTGCGACAGCGCGAACAGGAGAGCGACCCAGATCATCGGTCGGACCGGGCGCGGGCCTTCGTCTCGCGGGCCTTCAGCCAGGAGACGATCGGCGCGCGTCCCCACTGCATGTTGCGCTTCAGCGCGGCGCACGCCGCCGGAAGGTCGCGCCGGCGGAGCGCGGCCAGGATGCGCCGGTGATCCTCGGTGGCGCGCCGGACGCCGGATGTCTCGCGCATCAGCGCGAGCTCGTAGCGCCGCGTGCGCAGGATGATGTTCTGGATCATCTCGATCAGCACGCGGTTCGGGCATCCGTCCAGGAGAAGCAGGTGAAACTCGTCGTCGAGACCGATCACGTTTTCGGGATCGCGCGCGCTCTCCAGCCGGCGGTTCAGCTTCTCCAGCCGCTCGAGGGTCTTCGCGTCCGGGAGGCCCGCGAGCCGGAGCGCTTCCGGATCGAGGATGGGTCGGATGTCGTAGATCTGCTCGAGCTCGTCTAACGTCAGCGGGCGGACGAAGAAGCCGAAGCGGGGGAGGCTGGTGAGGGCCCCTTCCGACGCCAGGCGGCTCAGGGCCTCCCGCAGGGGAGTCCGGCTGACCCCGAGCTCCCGCGCGAGGTGGACCTCGTTGATCCGTTCGCCCGCGGGGAGCCGCCCGTCGACGATCCGATGCCGGAGCTCCGCGGCCACCGAGTCGCTCATGTTGTCGCGGAGGGGGACGGCGGTTGTCTGCATACTGTATACAGTAGCACGGGAGTCGCTGCTACTGAAGGGCGAAGCGTGGCCGGGAGATTCCGCCCTAACGAATCGGATCGATCGGAGTCCGCGTCGGCTCCCTGCCGAATCGAATGCGCGACTTCTCGATGTGTTTCCGAATCTCGACGTCGCGATCCCTCGGCGGGGCGCTCGTGACCCATCCCTGAATCAGGCGCCCCGCTGCCGCGGCCACCTCATCCACGGCGTGGTTGAACAGCTCCTCGTTCGCCTTCGAAGGCTTGTTCGCCCCACTCACCTTCCGAACGAACTGCAGAGCCGAGGCGCGAATCTCCCCTGTTGTCGCCGGCGGCGCGAAATTCGCGAGGGTCCGAATGTTGCGGCACATGCGGACAGATTACCTCTTCGGAAAAAGCAAAAAAGGGGACAGACTTATTTTCGTGGCCGTGCCTCGGAAAAAATAAATCCGTCCCTTTTTTGCCGTCCCCTTTTTTGCCTCAGGGCAGGATCGTGAACCGGCGGATTCCTCGAGGACGGTA
>DASXSX010000243.1:0-3812 GCA_036505815.1 Thermoanaerobaculia bacterium | reverse complement strand
TGGGAGAGGTCTAACGTCAGCGCGGCCCGGGGCAGAAAGCGACAGGCGTTCTCGAGGTGCCTGCAGCCTCGGTCCTCTCTGGGTGCTCCTGCCTGGCGTTGGTTAAGTGATTCCCTAGCCTCAAAGCCCAAAGGTCGAAGGTTCAAATCCTTCCCCCGCAACCAGAAAACAAAGGAGTTAGGCGGAGGCGCCTGACTCCTTTTCCTTTAGGTCGAGCGAAAGTCGAGCGATTTGCCCCAGAGAGAGAATTCGATAATGCGTATGCACCCAGGGCATTCCCAGGCGACGTCTAAGGAATATGAGTGTGGAGTTTCTTGTTCTGTTTAATGAGCCAGTCGACTTCGGAACCTTGCCGTCGCCGGCTCTCCTTCGAGCCATGGAATACCCGATGGAGGCCATCTACCTCAAGGACCCAGGAGATTCAGTCATGAAGTTCGCACGCGAAGTCCATTTCCAGATCAAGAGCGGCAAAGAGACAGAGTTCAACAACCTCTTCGAGAAGGAAGTCCTTCCGATCCTGCGCAAGCAGAATGGTTTCCAAGAGGAAGTGACGCTCGTCAACCCCAAGGGCGCGGTCGCTATCAGCCTCTGGGATAACCGCCAGCACGCCGAGACCTACGGTA
Organism: Thermoanaerobaculia bacterium; assembly: GCA_036505815.1. GTDB lineage: Bacteria > Acidobacteriota > Thermoanaerobaculia > UBA5066 > Gp7-AA6 > Gp7-AA6. The sequence continues at coordinate 3,189 of DASXSX010000243.1, read as the reverse complement.
CGGCTGCGTACCCGCAGGTTCTGGCGAAGCTCACCCCCGTGATCGCGGGAACACCTACGGTGGAGATCTACGAGACCGCCTCCACGTACCTTCCGGTGTAACGAATCATGAGCGCCTGAGAGCGCTCGTTCATCCGAGGCCCCAAGAGGGGCCTCTTTTTTTTGTCTTGCACGGCGCTGCCGGATTAGTCGAGAGCTGCGAGATCGTCTTTACCTCCCGCTCGAAGCGCTGACGCACTTCGGCATTCTCTGAAGGATGCTGCGGCAACAGCTTGATCGCCACCGTCCGCTCGAGCCGCGTATCGCGCGCGCGGTAGACCTCCCCCATCCCGCCCGCGCCGAGCGGCGCGAGGACTTCGTAGGGACCCAGACGGGAGCCCGTGGGAATGGTCATGTGCGTCCCGTCCGACGAAGGAGTTCCGCGAAGCGGGGATCGGAGCGCAACGGCGCGAGCCGGGGATCCATCCGGAGATAGGCGAGGACCGTCGAGCGCTCCTGGAACGCCTTTTCGAGCCATTCGAAGGCCTGATCCCTGTCGCCCAGGCCCGCGTAGATCAGCGCCGAAAAATAGGAGGGGACGTAGCTCTTTTTCGATCGTTCCCGAAGCATGTTCAGAATCGACTGCGCATCCGCCCTCCTCCCGAACACCGCGTAGGCGTGCCCGAGTGACGACTGCAGGTTCAAGCTCTTCGAGAGGCTCGTCGCCTTCTGGAGCGCCTCGATAGCCTTCTCCTGCTGACCCTTCTGTTCGTACGACAGGCCGATACCCCAGTGCACCAGCGGCAAATTCGGATCGAGCTTCCGGACCTCGAAGAGTTGCTCGAGAGCTTCGTCGTAGCGGCCCCGGAAGTAGAAGAGAAGCGCAGTATTCGCTTTCAGGGAAATGTCGCGGGGATCGAGCTCCTGCGAGCGACGGATCTCGGCGACGGCTTCGTCCATGCGCCCGGAAGCAGCGAGGAAGCGGCTGAACGAGAAGTGCGCGTCGGCATAGCTCGGGCGCAGGTCGAGCGCACGCCGGAACTCGCGTTCGGCCTTCTGCCAGTCCCACTCGTAGTAGGCGCGGACATACGCGAGAGAAGCATGGGCCTCGGCGAGGTGTTCGTCGATCTCGAGGGACTTCTCCGCCTCCGCCCTTGCTTTGGGGAAGACCTCCGCCGGAGACAGCGAGCTGTAGAACGGCAGGATCGCGTAGTACCTCGCGAGGGCCGCGTGCGCCGCGGCGTAGTCGGGTTGGATCTGGAGAGCCTTGGTGAACTGATTCAACGCGGTCTTGAGCGACTCCTCGGTCCCCTGATCGAGGGAGAAGCGACCGAGCAAGTAGGCCTCGTACGCCTTCGGGTCGATCGGACGAGCCAGCCGGAGTCGGTTTCGCTCGTCGGTCGTCAGCTCCGCCTGGATCGGCCGCGCGATCGCTGCGGCGATCTCGCCCTGCAGCGAAAGGACGTCGCCGAAGTCCCGATCGAAGGTTTCCGCCCAGAGCTGAGTCTGGCTTTCCGGCTGGATCAGACGCGCGGCGACACGGATACGGTTTCCAGACCGCGCGATCGAGCCTTCGACGACGGAATCCACGCCAAGCTCTCGGGCGATCTCGCGGACGGGCTTCTTCGAGTCCTTGTATTGCTCGGCCGAGGTGCGCGCGATGACCTTCAGGGAACGGATCTCCGCCAGACTCGAGGTCAGCGCCTCCGTCATCCCGTCGACGAAAAAAGCCTGCTGCGGATCGTCGGACAGATTCTTCAGCGGCAAGACGGCAATCGACGCGACTCGGGCCTTCCCCGTTCCCCCCGGAATCCGACTTCGAAACCGTCCCGTGGTTGCAAACCAGACGAACAGGGCGGCAATCGCGATCACCGGCAGCGCGACGCGCAGCCTCGACCCGACCTTCGGCACCGGACGGCGAGCGGTTGTCGCAAGACCGGGAGCCGAAGCGGCTCCCTCTTCGAGAGCGAACGCGAGGTCCCGTGCGGACTGAAACCGGCTCTCCCGGCTTTTTTCGAGACAGCGGCGCACCACCCGCTCGAGGCCCGAAGGAATTCCAGAGACCGTTGCCGCCATCTCGGGAGGCTCCTCCCGAAGGATCGCGCTCATCGTGTCCGCAGCCGTCTCACCGCCGAACGCGCGGCGCCCCGACAGCATCTCGTAGAGGATTCCTCCGACCGAGAAGATGTCCGAGCGGTGATCGGCGGGCAATCCACGCACCTGCTCCGGCGACATGTAGAAGAGCGTACCCAGCACGGTCCCGGGTTCCGTCTCTGCGACATTTGTGGGCGCCTGACTCCCGTCGCGGATGAATTCCGGCCGCGTCAGCTTCGCCAGGCCGAAGTCGAGGATTTTGACGCGCTCGTCCCGGGTGACGAACAGGTTCTCGGGTTTCAAATCGCGGTGAACGATTCCTTTGTCGTGCGCGGCGGCCAGTCCGCGCGCGAGCTGCACCGCGTACGCGATGGCTTTTCGGACCGGAAGGCGACCCTCTTCGAGCTGTTCGCGGAGCGTCTCCCCCTCGAGCAATTCCGAGACGAGGTACGGCGCTCCTTCGTGAGTACCGATGTCGTGAATCGTCAGGATGTTCGGATGGTTCAGCGCCGACGCCGCGCGCGCTTCCTGCTCGAATCGACGCAGCCGCTCCGGGTCCTGCGAGAAGGAGGCGGGCAGCACTTTGACCGCGACCTCGCGCTTCAACCGCGTGTCGCGGGCGCGGTAGACCTCTCCCATCCCGCCCGCGCCGAGCGGCGCGAGGATCTCGTAAGGGCCGAGACGGGTCCCGGCGGAAAGTGTCATTGGATGACGGCGACGAGAATTCTATGCCGCGATGGTCTGTCCGGCGGGTTGGCTCGGTACCCGTGGGGCCCTGACTCCCGGCTGCACGGGCGGCGGAGACGGGTCACTTGATGGAGCGGGAAACGGCGGTCGAACCCGCCAGGACGGAGAGAGAGGACGGGGGAAAGAGGGTAGACCACGGCGGGTTGTCAGACGTTCTGACCGGACGGCGTACACAGTTCCGTGTCAGAAGGACGAGGATTCTGCCTGATCCAGCGGAGAGGGGGCTGGCGGATCTGCCTCTCCCATCTGCGCTGGTTGCTGCTGGGTGCCGGTGGGTTAGGTGATTCCCTAGCCTCATAACCCAAAGGTCGAAGGTTCAAATCCTTCCCCCGCAACCAAGAAAACAAAGGGGTTGGGCGGGTCGCGATGG
>DASXSX010000242.1:0-8150 GCA_036505815.1 Thermoanaerobaculia bacterium | reverse complement strand
CCTTCCGCCAGAACGACGCTCATCGAAGCCGCGCCGGCGGAAAGCACCGCGAACCGTCGCTCGAGGCAGACGCAGTAGGCATCCACCCTCGCCAGACTCCGTCGCATGAGAGGGAAGAGGGCGTACATGAGCGCGATCGCGGCGAGCGGAGAGACCGCGAGCGGGAGTACGGTCTTCCCCGCGAAATACGCCCAGTGCAGCGCGGAAGCACCCTGTCCCACGATCGCCGCCCCCGCGAGGGCTCCCGTGATCGCGTGAGTCGTCGAGACGGGGAGACCTGTCTTCGAGGCGAAGAGCACCCATGCCGTCGCTCCGATCGTCACCGAGGCGAGAAATGCCGTGCTCCCTTCCGGGCGAGCGAGAAAGCCCCTGCCGGAGAAAGTCGCGACGAGGCCCTGGCTCGCGAAGGCGGCCAGCAGGCCGCCGGCGACGGTCCAGACCGTGCCCCACGCAACTGCCCGCCGAAAGCCCGAGACGCCGCTGCCGACGAGCGTCGCGATGCCTTTGGAGACGTCGTTCGAGCCGTTCGCGAAGCCGAGAAAGATGGCGAGAAGGGCGACGGCAGGCAGCGCGAAGCTCACGACGTCTGCTCTGCTCCCGCTAGCAGCAGCCCGGTGCGCACGGCTCCCCCGGCGCGCAGCGCGCGGCCGCCTCGAGCGAATTGTCGCCGTCCGGTTCGATCACGTTGAAGGAACCCGCATAAGGCGCGCCCGTAAGCTTCGCCGCGGTGTCCGTGCAAACCTCGACTTCGAGGCCGCGCGGGAACGTGTGACCCTCTTCGTCCACGAGCGCTTTCGCCGGTCCGAGATAGACGGCTCGCTGCCCGCGGTACACGCAGCCGGTCGTCTTCTCGAACTTCCAGCCCCGCACCGTCATCGAATAGAAGGGATAACTCTCGATCGACTTCCAGTAAGTCTTCTTCAGGACCTCGATCCCATAGAAGCCCGCCCTCTCGAGCCCGGCAACGAAACCTTCCCAGGTGAGCGCGCCGACGGTGCACTCCCCCCACAGCTCGGAGTTCGTTTTCAGATGCGGCGGAACTTCGCGCTCACTCACGATGTCCGCGATGACGACGCGGCCGTGGTCCTTCAGGACCCGCCAGATCTCCGAGAAGACGCGCGCCTTGTCCGGCGAGAGGTTGACAACGCAGTTGGACGTCACGACGTCGACGCTCTTGTCACCCGCGGGAATCGCCTCGAGAAAGCCTTTGCGGAACTCGGCGCAGTCGTACCCGAGGCTCGCCGCGACGAGCGGCCGGTTCCCCTCCGCGACCGAGAGCATCGGGTCGGTCATGTCGACGCCGATTGCCCGACCCTCCCGGCCGACCTTCTTGGCCGCGATGAAGACGTCGATGCCGGCCCCCGAGCCCAGGTCGAGGAACGTCTCGCCCTCTCGAAGGTCGGCGACCGAAACCGGAGATCCGCAGCCGTAGAAACGCTCGACGACCGCTTCCGGGATGTGGTCGACGTCCGCCGGATCGAACTTCGTCGGGCAACAGAGCTGGGGGTTCGGTTTCTCAGCCGCGTTGCTGTAGTAGTCCCGAACGAGCTTGCGCGGCTTATCCACATCGAACGACAGGACGCAGTTGGAGTGGAGCGTCAAGACCGGCATTTCGGCCGCCGCGCCGTCCGCCAGGCCGCAGGCGATCGATCCCTCCCCCATCGCGTGGTAGAGCGCGGGAGGATCGTACCCGCTGCGTAGATTCCGGACCCCGCGCTTCGCCTCCGCGGTCTCGCGCATCGCCCGTCGCACGAGCGCGATCGAGATCGGATAGTACGGATCGGGAGCGGTGAGATCCCCTTCGCCGCTCGCGTCGGCGGAGAAGAAGTAAGCGTGCTCGATGTCGCCGCCACCGGTCAGGAAGCGGAAAGGGTCGGCGAGAGCCTGGCTCCGGCGCGCGAGGGTCGCGTCGCGGAAGCGGACGAGGATCGGGCTCGATTCGAAGATGGTTTCGAGCGGGTTCTCGGTGGCCCGACCGCAGGCGAGCGGGCGGTGGTCGGCGAGCGCCGCCGACGGATAGACGACGCCGTCGGCGTAAACGCAGAGCGAGTCCCAGCCGGCGTTGCCGAGGTCGTATTTGACTCCCGGCTGACCGTTGACGCGCCGGCGCGCCGCCTCGAGGTTGTCGAGCGCAACGCCCAGGCGCGCCGCCTCATCGGCCGTGCGCTCGAGCGCGGTCAGAATTTCCGAGGTCTCCGGGAAGAAGCCGTTGTCCGACTCCTTCGCGCGCCCTCGCCGATGCGACCACATGAGGTGCTGCGACTTCGCCCCGGCATCGAGAGCGTACCGCGTGAGCTCCGGAAGCTCCGCGAGGTTCTGGCGAGTGACGACCGTGGTGAGCGAGACGTCGAATCCGAGATCGGCAAGCAACTTCGCACCCGCGAGCGCCTTGACGAACGTGCCTGCTCCTCGGATCGGATCGTTCGTCTCCGGGCGCGCGCCGTCGATCGAGACCTGAAATTTGACGCGCTCGCGGGAGAGCTCCGACAGGAAGCCGCCTCGCGGTCCCCGGAAAAGCGTGGCGTTCGTAAGCACGATCGCTTGACGGCCCCCTTCTTCGCTGATCGTGCGGAGGAGCTCCTCGATGTCCGGCCGGAGGAAGGGCTCTCCTCCCGTCAGGTAGAAACGCTCGACCCCGAGCGCGAGCGCCTCGCGCACGATCCTCCGGAGCGGCTCGGGGGAAAGGCCTGGAATCTCACCCGGCCCGGAGCTGACGAGGCAATGAGTGCACGCGAGGTTGCAGGAGTTGTTCGTGTGCAGCCAGAGCTCGTGGAGCTGCGTCGGCGCCGCATGGCGGCGGCGGCCGACGTAAGGCGGCCGGACGAACGGCGACTCGGACAGGAAGCCGGCGCGCAAGCAGCTCTGGAGAAAGTCGTGGACGTGAAGCCAGGCCTTCCCGGCCTCGAGCCGTTTCTGAGAGGCGTACCGCGCGACGAGATCGCCGAAAGTCTTCCGGCCGTCGAGCCACCGGAGGATCTCCGCTCCGCGCTCGTCCACCGCGACCCAATGGGGCGCCTCCTCGTCCAAGAAGTAATCGATCTCCGCCTCGCGGAACTCGAAGAGAGGAGGAGCGTGAAGGACGGTCTTCTCCGAAATGTGCGGCATGAGTGATTCCTCCCCGATCTCCCGAAGAGTTCGAACAGCGTGGGAGCCCGGAAGGTTCCGGGCGGCGATCAGGCGGCCGCGGGCGGGGCGCGAAGGCCGGAAGGGCAGGTCCGTTGCGGAAGGAGCGACAGGAGGTGTGGCTCGCGGAACCGAGAGCGGGGAGGGGAGAGAGCCTGCCGGGCGGTTTCGCGCAGCCAGGCGGGCAGCGAGCGCAGGAGCCGGCCGAGCTGCCGGCGGCTGTCCACGTCCGGCGCCGCCGCGACGAGGCAGAGGCGGCGGCCGCGCGCGAGAAGGCTTTCCGAGAGACGTGAAAAGACGTCGGCGCGCCTCGGGGCGATGCGGCCCAGGAGATCCACGTCTTCCGCGAGCAGGCCGACGAGCGAGACTCCTCCGTCGGGCGCGGGAGCAAGGACGGCGTCGCCTCCCCTTTCGAGAAGCTCGAACGCTTCGCGAAGGACTTCCGAGGACGGCGCGACGTCTCCTCCGACGACGACCGCGCGCCCGCCGAGCTCCGCGGCCTGCCGCGCCGAGTCCTCCAGCCGTTCCCCGAAAGAGCCCCCGCGCTGATCGAGAAAGGCGACTTCGAAACCGGCCAGGCAGCGCCGCCAGCCGGCGTGGTCGGCTCGGGGAGACGCGACGGCAACTCGTGCTCCGACGCGCGCGGCGGCGTCCGCCCAACCTCGCGCAAACGCGGCGAAGAGTCGTTCTCCCGCTGGCCCGGCAAGACCCTTTTCGACCGCCTGACGTCGGGGCTCGCGGGCGAAGAGAACGAGGAAACGCTCCGCCATCATCTCATCTTACGATGTAGGAGTCCGGCGGGATGTCGTTTTAGGAGAGGTTGCGGTCGATGAACTTGACGAACTCGCTCCTGGGCAGTGCGCCCAGGACGCGGTCGGCCACCCGGCCGCCCTTGAAGAGAATGAAAGTCGGAATCGAAGTCACCTGGTACTTGAAGGCCACCTGCTGAGACTCGTCCACGTTGACCTTCGCCACCTTGAGCTTTCCCGCGTACTGGTTCGCGAGGTCGTCGACGATCGGCCCCACGGTCCGGCACGGACCGCACCACGGCGCCCAGAAGTCCACGAGAACCGGCACCGAACTCTTCAGGATGTCGCCCTCGAAGCTCGTGTCGGAGACCTCCTGGACGTTGGGGTTGTTGGCCATCAGCGTCCCTCCAATCCGGAAATATGCACGATCATGGCCATGGGATTCAAGGACGGACCCGAGCTTCAGTGCACGTGCGCATGGACTTTCCCGCGCACGTGGGCGAGCCCTTCGCGCAGGAACCAGGGAACCATGAGAAGGGAGAGGGCCGGATCGACCCAGCCCGGCGCGCCCACGACTCCGCCGATCATCGCGAGAAGGGTGAGGGAGGAATCGATCGAGCAGGCGATCGATTCCTTCGCCTCGGCCGCCAATCCCTCGCTGCCGAGGCGTCTCGCGGTCTTCCACTTCCCGTAGCCGACGAACGGCATCCCGAAGGACGCGAAGAGAGTCAGCAAGAGACCGAGCACGCTCTCTTGGGCGTGCGATCCGTGCGTCAGCTCGTAGACCGCCCGCGCCACCACATAGGCCCCGAGCAGGAGAAACGAGATGCCGATCCAGCGCGCGAGCATCCGGTCCCGCCGCGCATGGTCCTGCTCGCGGTCGGCGAGCAGCCGCAGATGTCTGACCGCGAGGAACGCGGCGCCGCCTTCGATGACGCTTTCGAGCGAGAACGCGAGGAGCGCGAGACTGCCGGTGCGGACCGCCTCGAAGAATCCCAGGCCGCCTTCGCCGAAAACGTGGATGAAGGTGAGCCCCAGGAGCCAGTACATCCGCCGCTTGAGGTGGACGGCCTGTGAAGCCTCAGCGGAGGGGAAGGGAGCGGCGGCTGCGTGGTCCGGCACCGCGACATTTTAGGCGAGCGGATCTTCTCCTCTGCCTGCAACGGAATGCGACCGGCGCGCTTCCCGTTTGCCGGTAAGATGCTCGTGCCGATGGAGAAAGTCCGCCGCCTCCGGGGCGTCCGCATCGCGATGCTCGTCGCGGCGTGTCTCGGCGCCTGCGCGGCCTTCGGACTCCACCCCGAGCCCGCATCGGCTCCGAGCGATCCGGCTCTCGCCATTCGTGGTGCCACGGCCGCGATCGACGGGCCGGCGAGCCACGACTGCCTCGCCTGCCGCGCCCACCGACCCCTTCTCTCCACTCAGACGTCGGCCGACGTCACCGGACCGCAGACCTTCCCGATCCGGCCGGTTGCACCGAGGCCTCTCGCAGTCCGCGTCTTCCCCGTTCTCTCGCTCGACGGCCGCTCCCCTCCCCTCGCCTCCTAGAGCGTCTCCCACTCCGCGGGCGCGTCGCCCGCGGAAGGTTCTCAACCGCTCCAGGAGGTTTTCGTGAGCCGTTCCGGAAAACTTTTTCTCGTTCTTTGTCTCTGTCTGGCGTTGACTGCGGCGGCGCGAGCGCAGCAGCCACCGCCGTCCCCGACTCCGACCCCGGGCGCGGAGACCCCGCCGGAGCCGACACCTCCACCCGCGCCGGAAGCTCCGCCGGCGCCGCCTCCCCCGGTCGGCAGCCCTCAGAGCGGGACGTACTTCAACCCTTCGATCTCGGTCATCGGGAACTTTCTCGCAATCGCCGGCAAGAACCGGGTCGAAGATCAGCCGTCGCTGCAGATGCACGAGACGGAGATCGCGTTCCAGGCGATCGTCGACCCTTACGCCCGGGCCGACTTCTTCGTCTCGCTCTCCAACGGGGAAATCGAAGTCGAGGAAGGTTTCATCACCTTCACGCATCTGCCTGCCGATCTGCTGCTGAAGGTGGGAAAGTTCAAAGCCCAGATCGGGAAGGTCAACACGATGCACGCGCACGTGCTCCCCTGGGCCGACGTGCCTCTTCCGATCGTCAATCTGCTCGGCAGTGAAGAGGGATGGAACGACGCTGGACTCTCGCTCGCGCGCATCTTCCCTCTCCCGGGCGACACCTTCTCGGAGCTGACCGCGCAGGTCTTTCGCGGTGAGTCGGAGGGCCTCTTCGAGGCGCCTTCCCGCAACGACCTGTCCTACCTCGGTCACTACCGCGTCTACAGAGATTTCGGCGACGACCACAACGTGGAGGTCGGAGCGACCTGGGGTCGGGGCCACAACGGAGTGACCGCCGACACGGAAACGACCTTGGAGAACATTCACCTCGTCTACCGGTGGCGGCCGCTCTCCGGAAAGCCCTATCGCGGCTTCATCCTGCGCAGTGAGCTCTTTCGCAGTCGGCGGGAACAGCCCGATGGCAAACAGAACTCGCGCGGCTTCTTCGTGGCCGGCGACTACCGCCTCGGCCAGCGCTGGTTCGTCGGAGGGCGCTACGAATTCTCGGACCACGCCGACGACGAGAGAGAGCGCGACCGCGGTGGGGCTGCCATCCTGACGTTCTGGCCGAGCGAGTTCTCGCAGATCCGGGGCGAGCTGCGTCAGCGGAAGTACGCAGGAGGAATCAAGGCGAACGAAGCCTTCCTCCAATTCCAATTCTCGATCGGCGCGCACGGCGCCCATCCGTTCTGAGGATCCAAGAAAATGAAAAAATCTCTTCTTCTCGCTCTCGTCTTTTCGGTCGCCGCGTCTCCGGCATTCGCGGTGGTCAAGGTCATCACGAGCCTCCAGGACTTCGCCTCGATCGCGGATTCGATCGGCGGCAAGCGGGTCGAGACCTTCGCCATCGCCAAGGGGTATCAGGACCCCCACTTCGTCGATCCGAAGCCTTCCTTCGTCCTGAAGCTCTCCCGCGCGGACCTCCTGATCGCCGCGGGCTTGGAGCTCGAGATCGGATATCTACCGCCGCTGATCGATCAGAGCCGCAACGAAAAGGTCCACCCCGGGAGCCGTGGCTATCTCGACGCCTCCGTCGGCTGCGACATCCTGAATCGGCCCACCGGCGTCGTCACGCGCGCCATGGGGGACGTCCACCCGTTCGGCAACCCGCACTACTGGACCGATCCGGACAACGGCCGGGTGATTGCGAGGGCGATCGCGGCGAAGCTCTCGGAGCTCGATCCGGCCGGCCGCGACGACTACCAGAGGAATCTGGCGGCGTTCGAGTCGAAGCTGGCGGCGAAGGACAGGGAGTGGAAGGCGAAGTTGGGCCCTTACGCCGGCGTCAAGGTCGTCACGTTCCACGATTCGTGGCCGAATTTCGCCAAGCACTTCAACATTTCGGTACGGGGGCACATCGAGCCGAAGCCGGGGATCCCGCCGACGCCGTCCCACACCCTGGAGATCATCAACCTGATGAATGCGGAAAAGATCCCCGTCATCATCGTCGAGCCCTACTTCGACACGAAGACGCCTAATTTCATTGCCTCGAAGACCGGCGCGAAGGTACTCCGCTTCTACCCTTCGGTCGGCGGCGCGCCGCTGATCAAGGACTACTTCTCGCTCTTCGACACCGACATCGACTCGCTGGTCAACACGCTGAAGCAGACAAGATGAGATGACGATCTTCCAGATCCTGCTGCCGGCGTTCGTTGCCAGCCTCATCCTGACCGGCATCCACGCCTACCTCGGCGTACACGTGGTCGAGCGGGGGGTCATTTTCGTGGACCTCTCGCTCGCCCAGATCGCCGCCCTGGGCACGACCGTGGCCTACCTCGCCGGCTACGACCTGCATTCGTCGACCGCATACATCTTCTCGCTCGGCTTCACGTTTCTCGGCGCGGCGATCTTCGCCTTCTCACGCTCCCACCGGAAAACCCGCATCCCGCAGGAGGCCATCATCGGCATCGTCTACGCGGTGTCGGCGGCGATCGCCATCCTCGTCATGTCGAAGGCGACGCAGGAGACCGAGCACTTAAAGGAGATGCTGGTCGGCAACATCCTGTCGGTCTCCTGGAAGGAGCTCGCGAAGACGGCGATCCTGTATTCCCTCGTCGGCGTCTTTCATTACGTTTTCCGCCGGCGGTTCCTGACGATCTCGATGAACGAGCCGGAGGCCGAGCGTCTCGGGTGGAACATCCGGTTCTGGGACTTCCTTTTCTACATGTCCTTCGGTTTCGTCGTGACGTCCTCGGTCGCCAT
>DASXSX010000241.1:0-19132 GCA_036505815.1 Thermoanaerobaculia bacterium | reverse complement strand
CGGCGGCGAGCGGATCGGGAGCAACTCCTACGCGAACTCGGTCGTCGCCCTGCGCGCCTCAACAGGCAAGGTGGTCTGGCACTTCCAGGTCGTTCATCACGACCTCTGGGACTACGACGTCGCCGCTCAACCGCTGCTGTTGACGGTCCGGCGCGACGGGAAGAGCGTGCCCGCGGTCGCGGTCGCCACCAAGATGGGCCACGTCTTCCTGCTTCACCGAGAAACGGGCGCGCCGCTCTATCCGGTCGAAGAGCGGCCCGTGCCGCGCAGCACCGTCGACGGAGAAGAGGCGTGGCCGACCCAGCCTTTTCCGACGCTTCCGCCGCCTCTCGTCCCGCAGAAGCTTTCTTCGCAGGACGCCTGGGGCGCGACCCCGCAGGACCGGGAGTGGTGCGCCGCCCGGCTCAAGACTTTTCGCTCCGAAGGCGTCTTCACGCCGCCCTCCCTCGAGGGGACGCTTGTCTTCCCGAGCAACGTCGGCGGGGTGAACTGGGGCGGCATGTCACACGACCCCGAGCGCGGTCTGTTGATCGCGCCCACGAACAGGGTCGCGCTGTTCGTCCGACTGATTCCGCGCGAGGAGTACGACGCGCTGCGGTCGACCGATGCCGCCAACCGCATGAGCGGCGAGTTCGGGCGCCAGCGGGGCACGCCCTACGCGATGTACCGGGAGTTCCTGCGCGCCCCGAGCGGCCTCTTCTGCAATCCTCCGCCGTGGGGAACGCTGACGGCGGTCGATCTCGCGGCGGGGAAAGCGCGCTGGGAAGTGCCCCTCGGGACGATCCCGGGAATTCCGAATCTACCCGGGTCGTCGCAGTGGGGTTCCGTGAACCTGGGCGGCGCGGTCGTGACGGGCGGCGGGCTCGTCTTCATCGCCGCCGCGATGGATCCTGTCATCCGCGCGTTCGACGTCGAGACCGGTCGGGAGCTCTGGAAGTGGGAGCTGCCGGCCGGCGGCCAGGCGACGCCGATGACCTATCAGTTGCGCAAGAACGGAAAACAGTTCCTGGTCATCTGCGCTGGCGGCCACGGAAAGATGGGAACGAAGATCGGCAATTACGTGGTCGCCTTCGCTTTAGCGTAGAGCCTCAACGCACCCCAAGGCATCGATTCCGTGCGCACGTCTATGACGTCGCCGCAACGTCGTGTAGGTATCGCCATCGGCGTCGCCCTCAAGAAGTCGCCGGCGGGACCGGATCGCCCGGCGACATCTCCGCCGCGCTGACACCGGCCGGACCGACCGGGGGCTCTCCCGGAACGGGGGGCGGGTCCCCTGTCCGTCAGGGCGCGATCAGGCGAAGCTTTGGAAAATAACTCCGATAGCGGGTCGGATCCCGCGTCAGAAGCGTCAGGTCGGCCACGGCGGCGTGGGCGCCGATGTAGAAGTCGGGAAGGGGAGATGTTTTGCGGCCGCCACGCCTTCGGTGATCGAGGAAGCATTTCCCAGCCAGAAACGCCGCCTCCCATGGAAGAGGAAGCCGCTCGAACAGATGCGGCGCCAGAGCTTCCTCCAGGTCTTCGATGGTCGCGAAGCGGATCGACACCTCGGCGTAGATGATCGGGTTGATCGCGAGAGCTCCGTCGTCGGCGCAGCGGGCGAGTGCCTGTGCCGACCAGGCGGACCACCGCGGGTCATCCGTCAGGACGTCGAGGAGGACGTTGCTGTCCACGAGAACAGCGTCCGGCGTCATCTTCGCGTCAGGGCCAGGATCTCGTCGGTGGTCATCCGGACGGTTCCTCGTCCCTTGAGGTGGGCGATGAGCCTCTCACCCCGGCCCGCCGTTCCACGGACTTTCCGGATTCGTACGTCTTTGCCCACGATCTCGAAGCGGACCTCGGTGTTGGGATGGAGGCCGAGCTTCTGCCGTATCCGCAGTGGAATCGTGATCTGGCCTTTGGAAGTGATTCGCATTGAACCTCCAGTAAGATTCTTACTTTTCTTACTCTTACCAGTGACGCGCGGCGATGTCAAGCGGGAATGATGCTGTGCTCAGGCGCGCCCGGTCGATCCAGTGCGCGTCGCTTTTCCGCTGAATGTGCGACTCGATGGAACGTCGCCGCGACCGGTCGCGGTGACCGACAACTCAGCCTTCTAGCGGATCCAGCATTCGCAGCCCCGGAAACCGGGCGAAGTCGCGGTCGCTTGTGCAGAAGGTCGCTCCGTGCTCCACGGCCAGAGCCGCGAGATGAGCGTCCGTCACGTCCTTTCCGCGTGTGCGCGTGACGGCGAGAAGGGAGCTCAGGATCTCCCAATGGCGCTCGGTGGGATGAACGATCACCACGTTGGGTCTCATTAGCCAGTCCGATACGATCGAAATCGTCTCGGTCATCGAAAGTGGTTCCGGGAAAATCCGCGGGGTCGTCGCCAGGCGGAGAAAAGCGAGGAGAACGGTCCACGAGAGGCCGATCCGCTCTCCTCGGGAAACCGCCGCCTCCAGCCACTCGCGTGCCGCCTCGTGTTGATCGGAGGAGCGGTTATAGGCGTACAGAAGGAGATTCGCGTCGACCAGAATCACCGGTGGAAAGGTCCCTCTGCCTCCTCGATCAGCTCGCTGATCTTGTCGTAGTTCAATCCGGGTCGTAGCCCGAGAGCACGAGCCTTCACCTTGAACGGAGGCAGGTCCTTTCTCGCACGCCGCGCGAAGAAGCCCTCGCGCAGTGTTTCGTTGACGACCTGCTTGAAGGGCTTCCCCGTCTTGCGGGACTCCGCCTTGAGCTTCGCCGCGATGTCCTCATCGAGCGTGAGCGTGGTTCGCATGTCTTGATGCTATCGACGAGGCATCAAGATGTCAACGGGCGAGAGACTGACCTCTACCGCTTCTCGATCGGGACGTAGGGCTGCGGGTACTCCGGGCCGATGTACTCGGCGCGCGGGCGGATCAGGCGGTTGTGCTCGTACTGCTCCAGCACGTGCGCGGCCCAGCCGGAGATCCGCGACACGGCGAAGATCGGCGTGTAGACGTCGGGCGGGATTCCGAGCATGTAGTAGACGGACGCGGAGTAGAAGTCGACGTTGGAGTTCAGCTTCTTCTCCTCGTTTAAGATCTTCTCGATCCGGCGCGACATGTCGTACCAGCGCGTCTGCCCCGACGACTCGGCGAGCGCTTTCGACATCGCCCGCAGGTGAGTCGCCCGCGGGTCCTCGGTGTGGTACACGCGATGCCCGAACCCCATGATCTTTTCTTTGCGCGCGAGCTTGGCGCGGACGTAATCGTCCACGCGGTCGAGCGACCCGATCTCGAGCAGCATCTGGATCACGGCTTCGTTGGCGCCGCCGTGGAGCGGCCCTTTGAGGGTCGCGACCGCCGACGTGATGGCCGAGTGCATGTCCGCGAGCGTCGCCGCCGTGACCCGCGCGGCAAAGGTCGACGCGTTCAGCTCGTGGTCGGCGTGGAGGACGAGGGCCATGTCGAACGCGCGCTTCGCTTCCGCGCTCGGCGGCGCGCCGTTCAGCATCCGCAGGAAATCCTCGGAGTGGGGAAGCGAAGGATCGGTTTCGACGACCGGTTTGCCTTCCCGCAGCCGGTGATGGGCCGCGACGATCGTGGCGATCTGCCCGGTCAGGCGCACCGCCTTGCGCATGTTTCCGGGGCGACTCATGTCGCGGACGTCCGGATCGGTCTCGGCCAGCGCGGAGACCATCGTGCGCACCGTGTCCATCGGGGTCAGATGCGGGACGAGGGAACGGAGTAGCTCCAGCATCGGTGGCGGGAGCGCGCGCTCGGCGCCGATCGACCGGCGCAGCCCGTCGAGTTCCTTGCGCCGCGGCAGCCCCCCTACCCAGAGGAGGAAACAGACTTCCTCGAACGTCGAGTTTTCCGCTAGGTCGTGGATGTCGATGCCGCGGTAGGAGAGGATGCCGCGGTCGCCGTCGATGTAGCAGATCGACGAGTCGGCGGCGACGACGTCTTCCAGCCCTTCCTTGAACCCCTTGACCTCGACCATGGTGCGGGACTCCGATGTACGGCTCTTGCGGCGCGGCTCTCCGGCTACGCCTCGACCGCTCTCGGGATCGCCGGGTCCAGTCCCGGGAACTGGGCGAGCCACGCCCGCCTCTCGGCGCGGAGCTTGTCCACGAGCTCCCGATACTTCTCCGGAGTGTAGTAGGTCTTCGGGTGGTACTTCGCGAGGTCTACTCCCGGCACGGTCCGCGGTATCTCGTAGCCCCAGTCCGGGTCCTTCTCCCACTCGATGCCTTCCTTGGCGATCTGCTTCATGATCTCGGTCGAAACGCGGATCGTGACCTTCTCGCCGGGGAATCCGTCGTTCGCTCCGATCGAGCCGGTGTTCAGGATGTACGCCTCCATGTCCGGGTTCTTCCGGAGGATCTGGAGGAGCCGGTTTCCTTCTTCCGCTTCCGGCCCGACGATGAAGGGATTGGTCCCCACCTCGCGCTTCGCCTGGCCGGCCTTGGTGGGGTCGCCCGCCGAGGTCTCAATCGACTCGCCCAGCATGAAGTACGCCGCCGCCTGCTCGTCGGTCAGCCGCGCGCAGACCGGAACGACGTCGTTTCTGCGCGTAATGAAGACGATCTTGTGCGCCTTCTCGAGGTCGATCCCCTCGCCGGTGCCCTTGATGTACTTGCGCAGGACGACGCCCCGGCCGTTGGACGTGATCGAGGTGTCCAGAAAGTCGACCTTCCCGTCCTCGTCCAGCTTGATGTTCTCGTAGACCGCGGTCGGGTGCGTGGCGGCGCCCCAGAGCACCGTCTGCGAAGGCTCGAGGCCTTCGGTCTTGATGTAGAAGCCGTCCTCGGTCCCGAATGCCTCTCCTTCGGGCGTCATCAAGACGACGTCGTCCTGCTTGATGATCGCGCGCTCCGGCTCGTTCAGGCCGTGATCGTGGAGGGTGAGCGTCGTCTTCCCGGTGCCGGAGAGACCAAAGAGAAGGAAACCGACGTCGCGAAGCTCCCTGTCCGGCCCGATGACGCGCAGAACCTTGGCTCCCGCGTGGAGGCCGAGCCCGCCGCGCCGCTTGATCCAGTACATCGCCTGGCGCAGCATGGATTTCTTCGCCTCGCCGGGATAGTCGGTCCCGAGAATGTACGTGTAGCCCTGGTCCACGTCGAGGAAGATCAGCCGCTCCTTCCAGTCGGGCACGTAGACCGAGATGAAGTCCGGCTCCTTCGACGAGTCGGAGGGGAAGAGCATGTTGTGCCACATGAAGGCGATGCGGGCGTACTCCTTCGGGACGTAGAGCCGGCAGTGGATCGGAACGTCCGGATTCATCCCCATGCGGCGGTCGACCTGGATGAGCTCCATTCCCGAGAGGGTCTCCTGGACCTGGCGGATCGTCTCGTCGGAGCGGTCGCGCTCGATCGGCTGCTGCATGATGCCGATCGGCACGCCGTTCGCGACGACGTAGGTGTTCTTCGCGGAGCGGTTCTTGACGCGAGTGGTGTACACGGGGGAGCCGTACTCGCTCGTCTTCTCTCCGGGGCGGGCGAGCTCGCGAAGCTCCCCGCGGGTCAGGTCCTTCAGGATCCGTTTCGCGCGAACGGTGCGGGGGGAAATGACATCAACAGTGGCCATTGATCTTCCTTTCGGTCATCGGCCAGTCGGCGGAAAAGAACGTTAATCCTACCAAGAAATGTGGATCTGACCCCTTCGGGGTCAGACCCTTAGAGCCCGATTTCCTCCGCGATCGGCTTCAGCGCCTCGATCATGAACGCGATGTGCTCTTCCAATGGCCGGCCGAGGGTCTCCGCTCCGTCGTAGACGTCGAACCGGTTTACGGAGCGCGCGAACGCCTTGTCCTTCAGCCGCTTGACGACCGAGGAGACCGGTAGATCGGCGACCTGCTTCGAGGGCCGGACCTTGACGCACGCACCGATGAAGCCGACGAGCTCGTCACAGGCGTAGATCGCCTTCTTCATCGGCGTGTCGCGCAGCACGTGCATGTAGTTGGCGTGGGACTCGATCGTCCGCACCATCTCCTCGTCGTAGCCGCGCTCCCGGAGGATCCGCCCGCCCACGTGCAGGTGCGTGTCCTCCGTCGGATTCTGCTCGTAGTCGAAGTCGTGCAGAAGGCCGACGATCCCCCAGCGCTCGACCTCGGCGGGATCCGTGACGGCGAACCAGCCCGCGTACGCGCGCATCGCCTCCTCGACGGCCCGTCCGTGGCGCCGGAGGGCGTCGCCCTTCGTGAACTCGAAGAGAAGGTCCTGCGCTTCCCGACGCGAGGGCCAGCGGCCGCCCGTCGCTCCCATGTCGGGATTGTACCCGCGCGCGGGAGGAGAGTTCGGAACGGCGTTGCACACGTTGGTGTGCAGGTCGGTCGGATTTTCAGGGTCACCCTGCAAGAAAGAAGTTGATTTCACGAGAAATGACCGTAGAATTCTGCAAATCGTGCGAAAAAAGGAGGTCGGCGTGCCAAAGGCGAAGATTCTGAAGTTCGACGCGGCGGGGCCGGGTCTGACGAAGTCGGAGATCCTGAAAGTCTGCGATGCGGAGAACGTCCGGTTCCTGAGGCTCCAGTTCACCGACATCTTCGGGGTGATCAAGAACGTCGAGATACCGAGATCGCAGTTCGAGAAGGCTCTCGACGGCGAGATCCAGTTCGACGGCTCCTCGATCGAGGGTTTCACGCGGATCGAGGAATCCGACATGAACCTCGTCCCGGACCTCGACTCGTTCGCGATCTATCCCTGGGCGCACGATCGCTCGCGCGCCGATGACCGGCGCGATGCCGGCAAGAAAGTCGCAAGGCTCATCTGCGACGTCTACAACCCGGACGGCTCGGCCTTTCCCGGTTGTCCGCGGCAGACCCTGAAGCGACAGATGGACCGCGCCGCGGCGCTCGGGTACGTCATGGTGACCGGACCAGAGGCGGAGTTCTTCCTCTTCCGCCGCGACGCGGAGGGCGAGCCGATCGTGGACACACACGACGAGGGCGCGTATTTCGACCTCACTCCGGTGGACCGGGGAGAGGAGGCGCGCCGGGACGTCGTGCTCGCGCTCGAGCAGATGGGCTTCGAGGTCGAAGCGGCGCACCATGAAGTCGCGCCGGGACAGCACGAGATCGACTTCAAGTACGCCGACGCCGTCACGACCGCCGACCGCGTCTCGACTTTCCGGTTCATCGTCAAGAAGGTCGCGCTCGACCACGGTCTGCACGCGACGTTCATGCCCAAGCCGATCTTCGGCGTAATCGGCTCCGGCATGCACACGCATCAGTCCTTCCTCGACAAGCGCGGCAACAACGTCTTCTACGACCCGAAGGCGAAGTACCAGCTTTCGAAGACCGCCCTCTACTACACCGGCGGAATCCTGCGGCATGCCCGCGGATTCGTTGCGATCACATGTCCCCTCGTCAACTCCTACAAGCGGCTGGTGCCCGGTTACGAGGCGCCGGTCAACGTGGCCTGGTCGATGCGCAACCGCTCGCCGCTCGTCCGCATCCCGGCGCGCCGCGGCATGGGGACGCGCATCGAGGTCCGGATGCCGGATCCTTCGTGCAACCCGTACCTCGCGTTCACCGTCATGCTCGCCTCCGGCCTCGACGGCGTGAAGAATCGGATGGACCCCGGTGAGCCGGTGGACCGTAACGTCTTCAAGATGAGCGAGCGGGAAAAGCGGCGCCTGCGGATCGAGCAGCTGCCGGGGAATCTGTCCGAGGCCCTCGACAACCTCTGGAAGGACGAGGTGGTCAAGGATTCGCTCGGCGACCACATCCTGAAGCACTTCATGGAGGCCAAGCGCGGCGAGTGGGCCGAGTACATATCGCGCGTCCAGCCGTGGGAGATCGAGAAGTACCTGGAAACCTACTGATCGGGCGGCTCCGAATTTCATAAGGCCGAACATGAGTTCGGCCTTATTCTTTATGGCACACACATGATCGATGCCGGGAAGCGGTTTCGCGAGCGGCTCCGGGCCGGTCGGCCGCTCCTGCTCGACGCCGCAATGGGAACGGAGCTCCAGAGGCGCGGCGCCGACACGCGCTTGCCGCTCTGGAGCGCAAGAGCACTCGTCGCATCGCCCGAGCTCGTTTCGGCGATTCACCGCGACGAGATCGCGACCGGCGCGGAGGTGCTGACGGCGAATACTTTCCGCACGCATCGCCGGACCCTCGCAAGAGGCGGGCTTCCGGAGAGGAGTCGCGAGCTCACGGCTCTCGCCGTCCGCCTCGCGCGGCAGGCGGCGAAAGGGGCCGGTCGCGAGGTCTTCGTCGCGGGATCGCTCTCGCCGCTCGAGGACTGCTACCGGCCGGACCTCGTCCCCGACGACGATGCGCTCGAGAGCGAGCACCGGGAACAGAGCGAATCCCTGGCGGCCGCCGGCGTCGACCTGATCCTCCTCGAGACGCACAACACGGTTCGGGAGCTCGTCGCCGCGGCGCGGGCGGCGAAGGCGACGGGGCTCCCGTTCATCACTTCGATGGTGACGGACGGGACGGGACGGCTCCTCTCGGGCGAACCGATCGAGAACGCCGTTCACGCCGTCGAACCGCTTGAACCGGACGCCCTGTCGGTGAACTGCGTTCCGGCGCGACGCCTTGCGCTCGATCTGCTGCGCCTCGCCGAGTCGGCAGGGGATCGACCACTCGCCGCTTACGGCAACCTGGGCCTCCCCGCCGACGACCGCGGTTGGGAGTTCACCGATGAGCTCTCACCGGAGGCGTACGCCGGCTATGCCCGCAAGTGGGTCGCCGCAGGTGCCCGCATCGTAGGCGGCTGCTGCGGCACGACCCCGGCGCACACCGCGGCGCTTCGCTACGCGATCAACATCGCGTCGCCGTAGGAATAGAAGAGGTATTCGCGGCGAATCGCTTCGCCGTAGGCGGCGAGCACGCTCTCCGTCCCTCCGAACGCGCAGACCAGCATAAGGAGCGACGAGCGGGGGAGGTGGAAGTTCGTCAGAAGGGCGCCGACGACGCGGAACTCGAAGCCGGGGGTGATGAAGAGGTCAGTCTGAAATGACACGTCTCCGGCCTCGTGCGAGTCGGCATTCGGCAGTCGCGCCCACGCTTCGAGCGCGCGTGTCACGGTCGTGCCGACGGCGACGATGCGCCGTCTGTTCTCGCGGGCCGCCCGGAGAGACGTAATCGTCTTCTCAGGAACCAAGACGTCTTCGACATCGACGCGGTGACTCTCGGTGTCCGGCGCGGTGACCGGCTTGAACGTGCCGGCGCCGACGGCGAGCGTCAAATCGGCGATCTCGATGCCGCGCGAGTCGAGGTTTGTCAACGTCTCCGGCGTGAAGTGAAGTCCGGCGGTGGGCGCCGCCACGGCGAGCGACTCCCGCGCGTAGACGGTCTGGTAGCCCTCCCGATCCTCTTCGCGGTCCGGCGCGCCGGCTTCCCGGCGGATGTATGGCGGCAGAGGAACGTGCCCGATCCGCTCGAGGAGGTCTTCGGAAATTGACCGATCGAACTCGACCAACCGGCGCGCTTCTGCGTCCACGTCGATGATCGTGGCGCGGACTTCTTCGTCGAACCGAATGGAACGGCCGCTCTTCGCGCGCCGGCCCGGTTTTGCGAGAGCGAGCCATCGCCGGCGCTCGGCCGTGAGCGGGCGGATGAGAAAGATCTCGACCAATCGGTCTCGCTCGTCGCGGCCGTAGAGCCGCGCGGGACGTACTTTGACGTCGTTGCGCACGAGCAGGTCTCCGGCCTGGAGGATCTCCGGCAGCTCGCGGAAAGAACGGTGCGCGATCGCCCCCGACTCGCGGTCGAGTGTCAGGAGCCGGCTCGAGCCGCGCGGCCGCGGATGTTGCACGATGCGCTCCGCCGGCAGGTCGTAGTCGAAGACGTCGACCTTCACGAACGCTAGGGTAATCTCGCCGCGCGATGGCGAGCGACTATCCCGAGGGGCGCGGGCGTGTCACGATCGAAGCCGGCGGCTTCGAGATCGAGGGGGTTTCGATCGCGGGCCACGAGTCGTTCTACAAGCTGCCCGCGTTCCGATCCCTCCTCGAGTTCGGCCGCGCGCCGGACGACGTCGTCGGCTACTCCACCGTGTGCCTGACCCACGGGCATCTCGACCACGCGGCCGGCCTCGCGCACCACGCCTCGCGCCGGCGGCTGACCGGCCTGCCGCCGGCCCGCGTCTTCGCTCCGGAAGAGGCCGTGCCCGACCTCGAAGCCTGGCTCGCGATCTCGCAGAGGCTGGAGGACGTGGACTACGGCGCACACGTCACGCCGGCCGTGCCCGGCAAGAGCGTGATGCTCCGAAACGACCTGGAGTTGAAGTTCCTGCCGGGCCGACATCGCGTTCCGACGGTCGGCTACCTCTTTTCGGAGATCCGAAAGAAGCTCACCGACGAGCTGATCGGCCTACCGGGGGAGGAGATCGCCGCTCTGCGCGCCGGCGGAGCGGAAGTCACGCGACGGGAGGAGATTCCGCTTCTCGCTTACCCGGGCGACTGCGGCCCCGAGATCTTCGACGCGGCCCCCGAGCTCTTTCGCGCGCGGGTGCTCTTGATCGAGTGCTCGTTCGTGGCGCCCGAGGATCGCGATCGCGCCAGGGAATACGCGCACATCCATTTAGACGACATCATCGAGCGCGCCCCGCTTTTCGAGAACGAGGCGATCGTGCTGACGCACTTCTCGCTGCGCTATCAGCCGGAAGAGATCCTGGAAGCGCTCGGAGCGCTGCCGGCCGAGATCTCGGAGCGGGTGATTCCGTTCCTGCCTCCAAATGCCGCGCCGTCGTGGCGGGCCTCCGCGCCGACTTATCCGAGCGGCTGAGTCGGATCGCCGACGAACGGGCCAAGCACTTTGATCGGAGGCAACATCCAGATCCACAGCGAACCCGGGTAGATGATGGGTCGCAACTATTTCTTTGCCGCACCCGCCTTCTTGCAGGTCTCGTCGACGATCGGGCTCCACTGACCCTTCATCTGCAGCTCGAACTTGTGCGTGTACTCGGTGTCGCTCTTCTTGACGAACGTGTCGCGAGCGGTGGCCTTCTCGCCCATCAGCATCTGATCGCCCGTCCAGACCATCGTGTCGCCCTGCCAGCCGGGCGACATCTCGGTGGCCCAGCTGCCGAAGTTGTCGACCCAAACGAGCACGTACTGCTTCGCGGTCGAGTCATAGCCGATGTGGAGCATGCCTTTCACCGGATGGGTGTTCGATGCCGTCTTCATCTCGGTCATCATTCCGGCGTACCAGAAGCCGTCCAGGTCCGGCTTGAGCGTCAGCGAGCTCTGCGTCTTGTGGGCGGGCCCGAAGGGGCTCGCCGGCGCATCGCCCGAGCACGTCCAGGGGCCGGCGAAATATTTGACTTGCGACAGCTCGGGTGCGGGCTTGGGAGGCTGCTGGGCCAGAGTCGCGGAAGCAACGAGCAGCAGAACGGCAGCAGAGACGAGGGTAGTCTTCATCTTCTCCTCCTTGCCGTCGAAGCGACGGCGCATTTCAGTTGCGGACGGAGCGCCTGCCGGATGTTCGATTCAGGCAAACGTGCTCCGATGGTCGGCTGCGGCGGAGCGTATCACGCGCTCTTTTCGGCGCCGAGCCGGCGGCGGGACCAGTAAGCGATAGGTACCGCCTCACCAACAGCTTCCGCACTGGAGCGATGAGCACTCCAGGCTGCACGGTCTCTGGAGAAGAGACCTACCAGGACCACGGGCCGGCTCAGCCGCTGACGGTGAAGTCGACCAGCGTGGCGGCGGTGGCCTGCACCTCGGGCACCGAGGGGAGCACCGTCGGGACCGTGACCGTGAACGGCTCCGGCTCCCACGAGTTCGAAATCGATGTCACCGACGAGGGCGAGCCAGGTACCTCGGATACTTACGGGATTCGGTTTCCCGACGTCGGGTACGACTCGGGAACTCAAACGCTCCAGGGCGGCAGCATCCAGATCCGCTAGCACGATTTTTTCTTGTCCTTCCTCTCCGCGTCCGTTGCGCGCGTCGATCCATCGACCGGAAGCGTGCAGATACCTGCGGGAACGGGAAACCGGTCAGAAACGACACGAGAAACTGCCCGTTCGAAACGCGGATGCTGTCGGGAACGGAGTCGAGCGAGCGATGCTACAGTGGGATTCGCGCAGAAAGTGCTGACGAAAATGCTGATGAAAACTGATCAGCACGCCGTTTTCGCCGCCCATATAATCACCTTCTCTCCGGCCTCGTCGGAAGGAGTTATCGGTGCAAACCTTGGATGCCGACAAGAAGGAAGCCACCGGCGTCCCCTCGACGGAGACGAAGGATGCCCTGACGGTGATCGACCGGCGGACCGGAAAGTCCTACGAGCTTCCGATCGCCGACGGGACGATCCGCGCGATCGATCTGCGCCAGATCAAGGTCGACGAGCAGGACTTCGGGCTGATGTCCTACGACCCCGCGTTCATGAACACCGCCTCGTGCAAGAGCCGGATCACCTTCATCGACGGGGACAAGGGGATCCTGCGCTACCGCGGCTACCCGATCGAGCAGCTCGCCGAGAAGTCCAACTACCTCGAGGTCGCGTACCTGCTCTTGAACGGGGAGCTGCCGACGAAGGCGCAGTACGACGAGTGGGTGCACCACATCACGTTCCACACGATGCTCCAGGAGTCTTTGAAGAAGTTCATGGACGGTTTCAACTACGACGCGCACCCGATGGGGATGCTGATCGGGACCGTTGCCGCCATGTCGACCTTCTACCCGGACGCGCGCAACATCCACGATCCGGTGTCCCGGCAGACGCAGGCGTGGCGGCTCATCGCCAAGATGCCGACGCTCGCCGCCCTGGCCTACCGGCACAGCATGGGGATGCCCTACATCTATCCGGACAACGACCTCTCCTACACCGAGAACTTCCTGAACATGCTGTTCAAGATCCCATCGGCGAGCTGGCGCCCCGACCCCGTGCTGGTGCGCGCGCTCGACGTCCTCTTCATCCTCCATGCCGACCACGAGCAGAACTGCGGCACGCACGCGATGCGGGGAATCGGCTCCTCGCACACGGACCCCTATTCCGCGGTCGCGGGCGCGGCGGCGGCGCTCTACGGGCCGCTGCACGGCGGAGCCAACGAAGAGGTCTTGAAGATGCTCCGGGAGATCAGCTCGGTCTCCCGCGTTCCGGGCTTCATCAAAGAGGTCAAAGAGGGCAAGGGCGAGAAACGCCTGATGGGCTTCGGCCATCGCGTCTACAAGAACTACGACCCGCGGGCCAAGATCATCAAGCGCATCGCCGACGAGGTCTTCGCCGTAACGGGGCGCAATCCCCTGCTCGACATCGCGCTGGAGCTCGAGAGGATCGCGCTCCAGGACGACTACTTCGTCAAGCGCAAGCTCTACCCGAACGTCGACTTCTACTCGGGCCTGATTTACCAGGCGATGGGCTTCCCGACCACGGTCTTCACGGTGCTGTTCGCGATCCCCCGCACCTCCGGCTGGATCGCCCAGTGGGAGGAGATGCTGGCCGATCCCGAGCAGAAGATCGCGCGGCCGCGGCAGGTCTACCTCGGCCCCGGAAAGCGCGACTTCGTCCCGATGGCAGAGCGCTAGAGCTCTTCCCGCGCGTCAGCCACTCCCTCTGGAAGCCGGGCGACGTACCGGTCGCGTCTCACGCGTCGACGTCCAGACCGGACGCCGCGATGCGTGGAAGGCCCTGCTGCCGGCTGATCCGGCCGGCGTCGAAAGGTCTCCAAAGTCGTCGCTTCCGCCGATGGCGAGGGCTACGCCTGCTGCCATTTGGGCCTTCTCTCGGGACTCTTCGTGGTCGGAGGGTCCGAGTGAAAACGGCGCTTGCCTGGCATCCGGCCTTCGTCATAGGCTGCGGTCAAATAGCCTAGGTGCGCCATGCGCCCGAGCAACGTCAACGTCAGTGACCAGTCCACGATCCGGATGCAGGTCTTCCGCCACTAAAACCATGTCGATCCGAGGTCACGATTCGAAAATGGAGGGGCTCTAAAGAACGTCGAGGGCTAAAAGGGAGGAGGGTTCGAATATGTCAACTGCTGGAACCCCGCGAGCCGCCGCTGTCGCAACGCCCATAGCGGGCGCGGAGGTCAGCCGATGGTGGCGCGTGGTGGGCGGACTCTTGATGAATCTGGCGCTGGGGTCGCTCTACGCCTGGAGCGTTTTCGTCGCACCTCTGGAAAAGGAGTTCGGGTGGAAGCGGGCCGACACGTCGCAGGTGTTCACCTGGGCGGTCGTCGTGTTCGCCATCGCGTTCATCCTCGCGGGCCGATTGCAGGACAAGCTCGGTCCGTTCAAAATTTCGCTGACGGGCTGCATTCTCCTGACCATCGGCTTCCTCCTCTGCGCCCGGACTAACAGCCTGGGGTATCTCATCTTCTGCTTCGGCGTCCTGGTCGGCATTGGTAACGGGTTCGGCTACGCGACGCCGATCCCTGTCATGGCCAAGTGGTTCCCGGACAAGCGGGGCCTGGCCGTCGGCCTGGCCGTGGCCGGCTACGGTGGCGGCTCGGCCATCTTCGGCCCCTTGTCCAACCTTTGGCTCATTCCTAAGTACGGCTGGCGCACGACCTTCGTCGTGCTGGGAGTCGTCTTTTTCTTCATGACCCTCGTCGGAGCATTTCTGTTGAAGAACCCCCCGGCCGGGTATCGCCCGCCGGGCTGGACGCCGGCGCCGGCGTCCAAGGTGACGGCGACAACCTATGAGTTCCGTCCTGGAGAGATGTGGCGCACCCCGACGGCCTATTTCATGTGGATCGCGTACGCGCTGGGCACCTCAGCGGGTCTCATGGTCATCAGCCAGCTCGTCCCGTTTGCCAAGTCCGTGGGCGTCGAGGCCGCGGCGCTCGCGGCCATCAGCCTGATCATCGGCGCCACGGGCAACGCCTCCGGACGGATCTTCTCGGGCTGGATGTCCGACGCGCTCGGGCGCTTGAACGTCCTGCGGCTGATGATCGGGATCTCGGCCGTCTCGATGTTCATTCTGCCGCACACGGGCGCGGTGTTCAGGGTCCCGATTCTCCTGTACATCATGGTCTTCGTCGTCTACTGGTGCTACGGCACGCAGCTCTCGGTGAACGCCTCCACGACCTCCGACTTCTGGGGCACGAAGAACGCCGGAATCAACTACGGCCTGCTGTTCACCGCGTGGGGCGTGGCGGGCATCATCGGACCCCGGATCGGCGGCAAGCTCTTCGACAAGTACAAGGACTACAAGTACGCCTTCTACACCGCCGGGGTCCTGGCGATCGTCGCGCTGCTCTTCGAGCTGATGGCGAGGCGGCCCGTACCGCCGGGGGAGAGTCGGCCGGTGGCGCCAACCGCGTAACGAGCGGACGTTCAAGTCATGACGACGAACTCGCTTCCGAGCGGGTCATCCAGAAGGACCGGTTCTGGATTCCGGGGCCGTCTGGTGGTTCAGCGCCCCGGCACGAAGGCGCTCGGAACGGGACTGGGGGTCACAATTTACCGGCGCGGGCCGTCCTTTCTGATGGACTTCATCAGGACGGCAGCCCGCGCCCTCACGAACGTGATATACAGCGGGCAGGCGCTTGCGGGCTGGGAGTTCTCCCGGTCCGCAGTTGCTTGGCCTCCGAAGCCTGAGGCCGCGTAGCGAGAAGAGAGATTCGATTTTGAGGGGGAGGCCCACGGTGCCGAGATCTCTTGATCCCGGCCCCGCGGGCCACGTTCCGAAAGTTCTGGTTCTGCCCTATGTCCTGCGATCTGTCTTGCGACGTCCTTCCCCGCCGAGCCCCTATCCGGAGGCGTCGCCCTCTCCGCGGGGATGAGGCTTTTCCAGAACCAACAGGAGGTGCGAATGGCTGAAACCACGTTTCCGAAACACAAGGTCTTGCCCTGGCCGGCGGTCCCGCCCCCGACTCCCGATGAGGTCTACGCGGGTCTCACCGATCAGGCGAAGGAGTACCCGCTTTCGCTGGAGGCGCAGTTACGGCAGACGGACAATTTCAAGAAACCCGAGTGCTTGACCACGATCCGGGTCCTCGACCTGAGCAAGGGGATGATCATCGGCAACTGGTGCTCCTCGATGCTCTCGGAGCTGGGCGCCGACACGATCAAGTGCGAGCCGCCGGCCGGCGATCCGTTACGCTGGCAGACGCCCTTCGGCCGCAAGGAGTACATGTTCAAGGACGCCGAGACGGGCGAGCCGATCGGCCTGCACTTCCTCCACGAGATGAGGAACAAGCAGTCGATCACGCTCGATGTCGAGAAGGAAGAGGGCCGCGAGCTCTTGAAGAAGCTCGCCGTCCACTGCGACGTCCTGATCGAGAATTACCCGCCTGGGCAGTTCGACGCTTGGGGAATCGGCTATCGACAATTGAAGGAGATCAACCCGCGGCTCGTCTACGCCTGGGTGGGACAGAAGGGCCAGTGGGGACCGTCAAAGGACAAGCCGGGTAACCTGGATCCGACCGCACAGGCGGCCTGCGGGTTCGTCCACGGCACGGGTCTCCCGAAGGAGTTCGGCGGACGGCCCACCCGCTCGGCCATGTGGATGGCGGACCATGTTGGCGGCACCGCGACGGCAATGGGTATCCTGGCCGCGCTTATCTATCGCGACAAGGTCTCGGGCAAGGGCCAGTTCGTGGAAGGGACCGCGGCGGAAGGCGTCATCCGGATCCTGGATTACAACTGGGCCTGGTACGGGTTCGACGGGAGCATCCGGCCCCGCTACGGCAACTGGGACCTCGCGATCAATATCTACGCCGTCAACCCCTGCAAGGACGGCTACTTCATGGTCGGAGGCGGGCACGACCGCCTCTGGTACCGGATCTGGCGGACCGTGGGCCAGACGCGTTCCGACCTGGAGGACGAGATCTTGGACGACAAGAGCCTGCGCGTGGTCGTGGCGCGGCTTCCGCACTTGAAGCAGGTGAAGACCTACACGGTTCTCGCCGATTGGCAGAAGGACTTTTCCAGGGCGGACGCGATGCGGGAGCTGCTCGCTCAGCAGGTCGCGTCCGGCGGCGTGAACTACATCGACGAGGTCGCCGAGGACCCGCACTTCAAGTACCGCGGGCACGTCGACGAGTTCGAGGACCGGCTCTACGGGAAGGTCCTCTACGGCACGACGCCGTTCATCGCGCACAAGGCTCCGGGCCGCCTGAAGTGGATCGGCCGGCCGCTCGGATACGACAACGAAGAGATCTACCTGAAGCTGCTGGGACTTGGGCCGACGGACGTTGCCGGGCTCAAGAAGCGCGGCGTGGTCTAGGTTCGGGAACCAGGAGGTAAACAAGATGGCAACCGCACCCGATTTCGAAACCTATTGTCAGCAGCTCTTCGACTATAAGTCGGCTGCCGGAAAGCCGGAGGTGCTGAAGGGCTATCGCGTCCTATCCTGCACGCAGTACATCCTCGGTCCCTCCTGCGCGAGCTATCTGGCCGAGCTGGGAGCCGAGGTCATCAAGATCGAGGCGCCGAGACGCGGCGAGCCGATGCGTCACACGACCCCGTTCAACGAGCCCCTTCTCTACCCGCTCTCCCGCTGGGTTCCGGAGGCGGGCACGGGCCTGGGCTTCTTCGGGGCCAACCCCAACGAGGAGTTCGTCAGCCTCGACTTCCACCGGCCGGAGGCGAGGCAGGCGATGTTGGAGCTCGCGGCCAAGTCGGACGTGATGGTCCAGAACTACCGGCCGGGGACCTTCGACCGGTGGGGGATCGGGTATCAGCACCTTTCCAAGGTCAACCCCCGCCTCGTCTACCAGTGGCTGGGCGGGTTCGGGGGCTGGGGGCCGGGACGCGTCCGGGCCTCCTACGACATCCTGGGCCAGGCCATGGGCGGCGCCTTCGGGATCACCGGCGAAGCCGCAGACCGGGGTGGGACGCCGGCCAAGCACACGATCTGGCTGGCAGACTACTGGGGCGGCATGATGGCCGCCGTCACGATCCTCGCGGCTCTCTACTGGCGGGACAACGTCTCCGGCGAAGGGACCTTCATCGAGTACTCGCAGGTTCATGGCGTCACGCGGCAACTCGAGTCCGCCCTTCCGCTCTATGGCCGGTACGGTATCCGGAGGGAACGCTGGGGCAACTGGGACACGGAGCTCTGCGTGCATGGAATCATCCAGTGCGGCAAGTCCTCCTACCCGGATTCGAAGAACCCCCAGGAGGCCGAAGTCGGCTACATCCTCGTCAGCGCCTACACGGACGAGGATTTCAAGAAGCTCTGCGATGTCATCGGGAAGAAGGACCTGGCCACGACGTACGCCAAGCACGACGACCGCGTCAAGGCGGAGAACCAGACAACCATCTACGAGGCTCTCGAGGCGTGGGCGAAGGACAAGACCAAGGAAGACGTGGCCACGCTCCTGGATAAGGCCGGCATCAACAACCAGCCCGTTTGGAACGCCAAGGAAGTCTCCGAGCATCCGCATTGGAAAATGCGCGGTTCCGTTCAGTGGATCGACGATCCCTACTACGGCGACATCCACCATCAGGGTCCGGCCTTCAAGATGTCCGAGACGCCGCCGCGTATCAAGTGGGCGCTGAAGCCCGTCGGCGCCGACAACGAGAAGGTGTACGGCCGGCTCCTCGGGTGGACGAAGGCGAAACTGGCCAAGATGGAAGAGGCGGAGGTGATCTGAAATGATCAAACAAGGGCTGGTGCTCACTTGCACCAAGGACGAGACCAAGAACTTCCTCGACCCGTATCCGTTCTGGAACTTCAGCGGCAACACGAAGTGCGCCACTTGCGACACCCTCTATGCCGTGAAGTTCGTCAAAGGCCAGCAGGTGAGCGGGCCCACGGTCAGCTCCGGGAAGGCCGACCTGCTGCCGGGCTACGCCGAGGACAAGAATGGCGCGGCGATCACCGGTGAAGGCAAGATCCGCCCGGCCCCGCAGTCGCGGCCCGATCCGTTTACCGGGCAGCAGAAGCAGGTCACGAAGAGCCTCCGGGGCAAGCCGCTCAGCGGCAGTCGTCTCAAGAAGGAAGATCTGGTGGGCAGCCGGGCCAAGTTCATCGCGGACCTGCACAAGGTCTGAGAGGAGAACGAGATATGGCGGAGACTGAGAAGGCAAAGGAACAGTCGAATTACAAGTGCTGCGAGTATTTCGAGGCGGCGCTGGACCCGAACATCCTGCGTGCGTACCTTGGCTACTGCAAGGCGCGGGCGTGGCCTTTCACCGTAATGGTTCCCATCGGCGGACTGGAGGGCGAGTGCCCGAAGCCTCCGATCAAGAAGAAGGCTTAAGAAGGCGCCAAGGCGTAGGCGTGGCCAACCTCCGTGAGGAATTCGAGCGGCGTTACGGGCCACTCGGGTCCG
>DASXSX010000240.1:0-8141 GCA_036505815.1 Thermoanaerobaculia bacterium | reverse complement strand
CGCGCTCTGGAAGACCCGGCGGCCGCCATGGAACGTCTATCCCCCCTCGAACGGGCCGGGCAGCGGCCTCTATCGTTCGGACGACGGCGGCGACACATGGAAGCCGATCACGGGCAGCGGTCTGCCCTCCGAGAAGCTGGGGCGCATCGGCGTCGCTTTTGCGCCGTCGGACCCGCGGCGCGTCTACGCCGTGGTCGACGCGAAGGAGGGCGGCCTCTACGCGTCGCGGGACGGCGGCGTGACATGGAGGCGCGAGAGCGCCGACAAACGCATCTGGGACCGCGGCTGGTACTTCGGCGGCGTCACGGTCGATCCGAAGGATCCCGACGTGGTCTACGTCTGCGACGTCTCGATATATCGCTCGGCCGACGGCGGCAAGACCTTCGTGCCGGTCAAGGGCGCCCCGGGCGGCGACGACTATCACCAGCTCTGGATCGATCCGGCCGATTCGCGACGCATGATCGTCGCGAGCGATCAGGGAACCGTCGTCTCCGTGGACGGCGCGAAGACCTGGAGCTCCTGGTACAACCAGCCGACCGCGCAGCTCTACCACGTCGCGACCGACGATCGATTTCCGTACTGGATCTACGGCGCGCAGCAGGACAGCGGCGCGGTCGCGACGCCCTCGCGCACGGACTACAGATCGATCACGCTCCGCGACTGGCGCCCGATGGCGGCGGGCGGCGAGAACGGGTACATCGCGCCCGACCCGTCGGACGCGAACATCCTCTTCGGTGGAACGGTCGGTCGATTCGACTGGCGGACTCTCCAGGAACAGGACATGGATCCCACGCTCGCCGAGCCCGGCGAATACCGGCAGACCTGGACGCTCCCGCTCACATTCTCGCCGCGCGACCCGCACGCGCTCTATACCTCGAACCAGTTCCTGTTCAAGACGACGGACGCAGGCCGGCACTGGGAAAAGATCAGTCCCGACCTGACGCGCGAAGCTCCCGGCACTCCGGCGAACCTCGATCCGGCAACGGCCGCGGACACGGCCGTCAAGGCGCCTCGTCGAGGGGTCATCTATGCCGTCGCGCCTTCGCCGTTGAAGGACGGCTCAATCTGGTGCGGCACCGACGACGGGCTGATCTGGCGGACCCGCGACGACGGCAAGAGCTGGCAGAACGTCACGCCGAAAGAGCTGACGCCCTGGTCGAAGGTCGGGATCATCGAGCCGTCTCACTTCGACGCGGAGACGGCGTACGCCGCGATCGACCGCCACCGCCTGGACGATCTCGCCGCACACGTCTACAGAACGCGCGACGGCGGCAGGACCTGGACCGCCATCGTGAACGGGATCCCGACCGGCAGCTACGTCAACGTTGTTCGCGAGGACCCCGCTCGCCGAGGGCTGCTGTATGCCGGCACCGAGACGGGCGTCTTCGTCTCCTTCGACGAGGGGGATCACTGGCAGCCGCTGCAGCTTAACCTGCCCAACTGCTCCGTTCGCGACATCTCCGTCCGGAAGAGCGACGTCGTCATCGCGACGCACGGCCGGTCCTTCTGGGTCTTAGACGACGTATCGCCGGTTCGTCAGCTCGACGCGAAAGTCGCCGGCTCCCGTGTCTGGCTCTTCGCGCCGCGGGAAACCGTGCGGCTTCGCCCGGCTCCTTTTCAGGGGACTCCGGAGCCGAAGGACGAGCCGGCCGGGGAGAACCCGCCCGACGGCGCGGTGATCGACTACTTCGTCAAGTCGCCGCCGCCGGCGCGGCTCGCGCTCGAGATCTCGGACGCGCGCGGCGAAGTCGTGCGCCGCTGGTCGAGCGACGAGATGCCGAAGCCGCCCGACTTGCAGCGGATCCAGGTCACGGCCGACTGGGTGTCCGTTGCCGAGCCTCCCGCCGCCTCGCCGGGAATGCACCGCCTCGTCTGGGACCTCCGTTATGCGCTGCCGACGGAGCTCGTCAGCCCGACCGCGTCGTCGTTTCGGGCGAGCTCCGGCCTCTGGGCTCCGCCCGGCCGCTACACCGTGCGTCTCGTCGCGGGAGGCGCGACTTTGACGCAGCCCCTCGTCGTGACGAAGGATCCCCGCGTCTCGACTCTGGCAGCCGATCTCACGCGGCAATTCGAGCTCGCGAGAGACGTTCAGACCGAGCGCGTCCGTGTTGCGAAGGCGCTCCGGCAGGCCGACGCGCTTCGCAAACAGATTGCAGCGTCGCGCGGAAGAGCGACCGGCGCGGCCGCCGGCGCGATCGACTCCTTCGCGGCGGCGGTCGCCCTTGCCGCCGGTCCCCCTTTTACGGGCGGACCCGAAGATTTCTTCGAGGAGAGCGGGGCCGCGCCGACGAGCCTCCGGCGGCTTTCGACATCGCTCTCCCGTTTCCAGCGGGCCGTCGAGAGCGCCGACGCCGCCCCGACGCCCGACGCGCTCGAAGGTTTCCGCTGGCGCCGGGAGACGGTGGCTCAGGGCCTCGCCCGGTGGCAGGACCTTCTCGGATCCGACCTCGTCCGCGCGAACGGGGCTCTCAAGAGCGAAGGGCTGCCGCCGCTCGAGCCGGAGTGATCTCGCGGATCAGTCCTGCTCTGCGAAGAGCTGCGCGAAGCTCTTGCCGTACGGAAAGAAGCGTCTCTTTTCGCCGCGCTCCCACTCCGCTTTGAGCTCCGGCTTCGTGATGTCCCAGTCGGGACGGCATTTCTGCAGGACGGCCCGCAGATCGTGGCGCAGCTCCTCGATCGTCGGTCGCCCGAAGAACCAGTAGCCGCCGTAGACCTTGTGGACGACGAGCCCCGGCTCGAGCACGATCGTGTGCGGGATCATGGGGTTGTGCATCGGATCCGTGTACTCCGCGATCTCGAGGTCCTTTTGAATCTTCCGCGCCGGATCCGACAGAAACGGCCAGTGCGCGCCCACTCCCGAACGAAGCTCGTTCGTCTCCAGCAGGTTGTCGGTCGTGATCGTCACCAGCCGGCAATAACCGACCTCCATTTCGCGATGCAGGACGAGCAGCCCCTCCAGCTGCCGGCGGTCCTTCGGGCAGAAGCTGCCTCGACTGAGGACCAGGACGAGTGGATCCGATCCCTGCAGCTCCGACAGCCTGCGGTGCTTGGCCTGGTGGTCCGGCAGTTCGTAGTCGGGGAACACGGCGCCCGGGACGATGTCTCGCCTCATGATTCACGCCTCGCTTTCATTGACGCGCCGAAGAGACCGGGACCGCCCGCCGCATCGCTCCGCGGCGGCGACGGCGCGCGCGCCGTCTCCTTCCAGGCCGCTGACGCAGGAAATACAGACCGGCGAGAACGACCACCAGCGCGAGGATTCCCAGGCTGAAGCGCTGCGAGAAGCGGGACAGCCTTTCGGAGTTTCTGCCGATCGCGTAACCCGACAGCACGGAGCCGGCTCCCCACAGGATTGCGGCGGCGAAGCTCCAGGGCAGGAACCGGCCGTAGGCCAGCCGCGCAACGCCTGCTGCGGGAGGAATGATCGACCGCAGAAACGGGGTAAAGCGGCCGAAAAAGACCGCCCGCGCCCCCCGCTTTCGAAGCCATTGCCGCGCCCTTGCCCAGTTCTTCCGCCGCTTGCCGGTGAAATATCGCCGCCCGTACCTCCGGCCGAGGAAATACCCGATCGAGTCGCCCGCGGCCGGCCCCAGGATTCCCGCGGCCAGGATTCCGGCGAGCGGAACGCGGGAGCCGGAGGCGATCGCGCCGCCGACGATCGCCGCCAGCTCGCCCGGAAGAACCAGGCCCAGCAGGAATGCAGTTTCCCCAGCCGTCAGAAGGAACACGGTCAGGATCGCCAGAGGCGCCGGAATGGAGAGGAAGAACTCGATGATCCGGTGAACCATTGGCGCGAGCCAGCTAAGACTGCAGCATCGCTTCCATGGAGATCTTCGTGCGGAGGAGCCTCGAGATCGGGCAGCCGGTCTCCGCCGCTTCGGCAGCCGTTCGGAATGCCTCGGCGGATGCCCCCGGGACCTTCCCCGACACCTTCAGGTGAGACTCCGTGACCGTCCAGCCCGCGTCGACTCGATCGAGTGTCACGGGGGCCGTCGTCTTCAATTCCTCGGCCACGACGTTCGATTTTCCGAGCTCGGCCGACAGCGCCATCGTGAAGCAGGCGGCATGTGCGGCCGCGATGAGCTCCTCGGGATTGGTGCCCTTCGCGCTCTCGAATCGTGTGGTGAACGAGTAAGGAGTCCCGGCAAGGACGCCGCTCTCGGTGGAAACAGTGCCCTTTCCGGTCTTCAAATCCCCGTGCCATTCCGCGGAAGCCTGCCGTTTCATTTCTTCTCCTCCGATGGGTTCCCTTCAAGATTCGAGCCCGGGAGGAAGTTCGCCGCCGCGCGGGTCGGCTAAACTAGTCGGATCATAGGCATTTCCGTGTCCATCCAGTCTTCCCGCGCGGTCGGGGCTTGTCTCGCGGCCTCCCTCGTGCTCGCTTTCGCGATGCTCGGCTCCGCCGCGGGCCAGCAGACGGCGACGCTCGTCTGGCGCGGCGAGTCCTTTCCGATAGCGGTCGCCGGCGGCGACTTCAACGTCGGCGACGCGGCGCGCGCGCTCGGCTTCACGGTCTCGCGGGACACGACGACCGGCGTCCTCTCGATCACGGGCGACGGGCACCGGCTCGTCGCGGGACCGGGCACTTCGCAGGTGCCGGTCGACCAGCGCATCGTGGAGATCTCGAAGCCCATGCGTTCGGTCCAGGGAGTCCTCTACGCGCCCGCGGACTTCTTCGAAAGGGCGCTCTTCCCGCTCGGGAAGGCGACGGGCACGTACGACGCCACGAAGCGGGTGTGGACGGTCGTGGAGTCGCGAGTTGCCACCGCCGGGGGCGTGCCGTCAGGGCCCGTCTCGGTCGACGTCGCCGTCGTCCACGTCGCGCCGACCACGCAGGTCGTGATGAGGGAATCGGGCGCGGCCCGGTTCGAGCCGCGCCTCATCGAATCGGGTCTCCAGGTCCGATGGGTCGACCGGAAGGTAACGGCCCCGTTCGCGGAGCGCCGTTTCGACGATCCGCTGGTCGCCGCGGTCCGGTTCGAGGGAGACACGGCCACGGTCGTGTTTCGCGAGTCGGGCCTGACCGCCCGCGCGTATCCGCTGACGGCTCCCGATCGCGTCGTCGTCGAGGTGGGCCGCCTGGTGGAGGCGCCGCCGATCGAGCCGGCCGCGCCTCCCCCGCCGCCGGTGCCGGCGCTCACGATCGTCGTCGATCCGGGACACGGCGGCGCCGAGATCGGCGCGATCGGCCCGGGCGGCCTGCAGGAGAAGGAAGTGACCCTGCAGATCGCCCGCCGCGTCGCTGCGGCGATCCCGCGCGTCGTCTCGAGCCGCGTCGTTCTGACGCGCGATTCCGACAGCGCGATCTCGCTCGACGATCGGACGTCGCTCGCGAACCACGAAAAGGCCGGTCTCTTTCTCTCGCTGCACGCGAACTCTTCCCGCGCGGCGGGAGCGCACGGCTCGGAGACCTACTATCTTTCGCTCGAGTCCTCGGACCGTCTCGCTTCCGAGGCTGCGCGCCGGGAGAACCAGCCCATCCTCGGAACGGGACAGGCGACGGGAAGCGCGACGAATCCCGATCTCGACTTCATCCTCTGGGACCTCGCGCAGAGCGCGCACCTGAACGAATCGAGCCGGCTCGCCGAAGCGATTCAGAACAAGTTGAACGTCGTCTCCAAGACCGAAAACCGCGGGATCAAGCAGGCGCCCTTCCGGGTGCTGGCCGGCGCCACGATGCCCGCGGTCCTCGTCGAAGTGGGATTCATCTCGCATCCCGAGGAGGAGAAACAGCTGCGCTCCGCGACCTTCCAGGAGAGCGTCGCCGACGCAATCGCGAAGGCGGTGGGAGAGTTCTTCGTGAAACGCCCGGGCGCGGCTCCGGTCGCCGGACCGACTCCCGGGGCCACGCCCTCGCCCGCTCGATGAGCCGCCGCGCTGCGGCACTTCTGCTCGTCGCGATGGCGGTTGCGGTCGGCGTGCTGCTTCTCGTCAACCGCCCGTCTTCCACCGGGCCGCAGTTCCGCCGCCGTCTGACGTTTCTGCGCGTCAGCCCGGCGGCCGGACCGGTGACGCCGCAGCCGGGCAGCCGGACGACGCCGGCGGAGAGCGTCCGCGTGACGCTCTTCTTCGCCGACTCTACCGAAGGAAAGCTTCACCCCGAAGAGCGCGACATCGCGAAGCCCGCCGGAGCGGAAGCGTATTTGCGTGCGCTCTTCGAGGAGCTCTCTCGCGGGCCGGCGCGGCCCGGTCTGATCGGAGTCATCCCGCAAAGGATCCAGCTCCGCAACGGGTTTCTCATGCCGACTGGAGAAGTCGTTCTCGACCTCGCCGTCGACTCGAGCCTGTCGTTCGGGTCGGACGAAGAGCTTTCGATCGTCGCCGCGCTCGTCGACACCACGCTCCAGAACGTCGCGAACACGCAGCGCGTGAGAGTGCTCGTTAACGGCGAGCCGGCGGAGTCGCTCGGCGGCCACGTCGACCTGACCCGGCCGCTCAGCTTCCTCCGGGACCAGCTCGCGCGATGACCCGAGTCGCGCCCCGTCCCGACGGCCGCAAACCCGGCGAGATGCGGCCGGTCTCCATCGAAACAGGGACGATCCCGCACGCGGAAGGCTCGGCCTCGATCGAGCTCGGCGCCACGCGCGTCCTCTGCGTCGCATCGGTCGAAGACCGCGTGCCGCCGTTCCTGAAGGGGAGCGGCAGCGGCTGGGTGACAGCGGAGTACGGGATGCTGCCGCGCGCCACGCATACGCGCTCGCCGCGCGAGGCCGCCGTCGGCCGGCAGGGCGGGCGCACGCAGGAGATCCAGCGCCTGATCGGACGGTCGCTCCGCAGCGTCACGGAGCTGCGCGGCCTGGGCGAGCGCACGATCACCCTCGACTGCGACGTCCTCCAGGCCGACGGAGGAACGCGGTGCGCCGCGATCACGGGGGCGTGCGTGGCGTTGGCGATGGCTCTCGGCAAGCTCGTGCGCGAAAGGACGATTCCCCGCTGGCCTCTCCGCGAGACGGTCGCGGCCACCTCCGTCGGAATCTGCGCCGGCCAGGTCGTCCTCGACCTCGCCTACGCGGAGGACTCCGAGGCGGACGTGGACTTCAACGTGGTCGGAACCGCCTCGGGACTCTTCGTCGAAGTCCAGGGAACCGCGGAGCGCCGCCCCTTCTCGGAGGAGAAGCTGATCGAGCTGCTCGCGCTCGCGGGCAAGGGCTTGAAGAGGCTCGCGGCGCTCCAGGAGGAGGTTCTCGCGAGCCATCTCGCGGACATCGACCTGGGCTGAGCGATAGGATACGAGCTCGTGGAATCTCAACGAAGGGGGGAGACATGAAAAAGAGTCTTTGGGTCGCGTTCGTTTCGGTCTTGATCCTTTCCACGGGTTTCGTCGCCGCTGCCGAGAAGAAGGCCGGCATGACGAAGATGCCAGAACACCAGATGTACATGCCGGCCGACATCAAATGGGTGGACGCACCGCCCGTTCTTCCGCCGGGGGCGAAAGCGGCGGTGCTCGATGGGGATCCTGCCAAGCCCGGCTATTTCGCGATGCGTCTGAAGCTGCCCGACGGCTACAAGATCATGCCGCACTGGCATCCGAACGTGGAACGTATTACCGTGATCTCCGGCACGGTCAATTTGGGCACGGGCGACACGTTCGACGAGAGCAAAACCCACGCGATGTCAGCCGGGACCTACTCCACAATGCAGCCGAAGGTGCATCACTTCGGGTGGATGAAAGGCGAGACCGAGATCCAGATCACGACGATCGGTCCATGGAAGCTCGTGTACGTCAACCCGAAGGACGACCCGAGCAAGACGGCGAAGAAGTGACGCGCGACTCGCGTTAGCGAGGGCGCGCGTCATCCCGAATGAAGTGAGGGATCTCTCGCGCGTTAGCGAGGGCGCGCGTTCATCCCGAGCGAAGTGAGGGATCTCTCGCGCGTTAGCGAAGACGCGCGTCATCCCGAACGAAGTGAGGGATCTGTCGCGCGTTCGCGAGGGCGCGCGTCACCCCGAGCGCAGCGAGGGATCTTTCGCGCGTTAGCGAAGACGCGCGTCATCCCGAGCGCAGCGAGGGATCTTTCGCGCGTTAGCGAGGGCGCGCGTTCATCCCGAGCGAAGTGAGGGATCTGTCGCGTTAGCGAGGGCGCGCGTCATCCCGAGCGAAGTGAGGGATCTCTCCCGCCAGAGATCCCTCGTCGCTTCGC
>DASXSX010000239.1:0-8130 GCA_036505815.1 Thermoanaerobaculia bacterium | reverse complement strand
CCCTCGTCCGCCGGCTCGAGACGGGCATGCCGGAATCGCTCCGAAAGCTGCCGCTCTTTTCCGGCCCTCCAGTCGGCGTCGGAATGCTCGCGGCGGCAGCGATCCTCGCGATTATGGTGATCCCGTTTTCCTCCGCCGTCGCGCGCGAAGTGCTCCGGGCAGTCCCCGCTTCGCAGCGGGAGGCCTCCTACGCTCTCGGCGCGACGCGGTTCGAAGCGATTCGCGCCGTCCTCTTCCACGGGCGCACCGGCGTTATGGGCGCGCTTCTGCTCGGCCTGGGGCGCGCGCTCGGCGAGACGATGGCGGTCACGATGGTCATCGGAAACAACCCGGTGGCCTCGGTGTCGCTCTTCGCTCCGCAGCACACGATGGCCGCCGTCCTGGCGAACGAGTTCACCGAGGCGGCCGACCAGCTCTATCTCGACGCGCTGGTCGAGATCGGGCTCGTCCTCTTCGTCGTCACGCTCGCCGTCAATGCTCTCTCACGGCTCCTCATCTGGAGCCTCGAAAAGCGCTCGCGCGCGATTCCCGCCGCCGCGGAGCCGACGTCCGCCGTGGAGGCGGCATGAGCCGGAGCCGCCGCCGCCGCGTCCTCTCCGCCGTCTTCTCCGGGGCGTGCGCGGCGTCCGTCCTTCTCGCCCTCGTGCCGCTCGCATTCATCCTCGTCTACCTTCTGAAGAAGGGCGCCGCGGCGCTCGAGTGGGGCTTCCTCTTCCACAACCCGAAGCCGGTCGGAGAGCCGGGGGGCGGCTTCGCGAACGCCATCGTGGGAACGCTCGTCCTGATCGGCCTCGCGGCGATCTTCGCCGTCCCGGTCGGCGTGATCTCCGGCCTCTACGTGGCGGAGTACCGCGGCTCCCGATTCGCGTCCGCCGTCCGGTTCGCGGCCGACGCGCTGAACGGCGTCCCGTCGATCGTTATCGGGATCTTCGCGTACAGCGTCGCCGTGCTGCCCGTCCGCCGTTTCTCGGCCATCGCGGGCGGCTTCGCCCTCGGAGTCATGATGATCCCGATCATCGCGCGGACTACCGAAGAGCTCCTGCGTCTCGTGCCGGAGTCGTTCCGCGACGGAGCGCTCGCTTTGGGGGCGACCCGCGCGAAAGCGGCGTGGAGCGTCGTTCTCCCGGCAGCTCTCCCCGGCATCCTGACCGGCATCCTGGTCGCGCTCGCGCGGATCGCCGGCGAGACGGCGCCGCTTCTCTTCACCGCATTCGGAAACCGCTTCTTCTCGACGCGGCTCAACCAGCCGATCGCGGCGCTGACGGTGCAGATCTACACCTACGCCGTCTCCCCTTACGAAGACTGGCACCGCCAGGCCTGGGCGGGGGCGTTTCTGCTCGTCGTGGTCGTGTTCGCGCTTTCCGTGATCGCCCGGATGGCGACCCGGCGCCTCGAAAGGATGCACGGATGACGTCGGAAACCATGACAATTTCAGAGCCCGTGAAGACTGCGTCCCCCCGTCCGGCCCTGTCCGTTCCCCCGGCGTCGCCGCAATCCGCCGAAGGGAGCATCCCCCGGGTCGAGACCGTTCACCTCGACTTCTTCTACGGCAAGACCCAGGCGCTCTTCGACGTTTCACTCGCCGTCCCCGAAAAGTCGGTGACGGCGCTCATCGGTCCGTCCGGCTGCGGCAAGTCCACCTTCCTGCGCTGCCTGAATCGCATGAACGACCTGATCCCCGACACGCGGGTGGAAGGCAACGTCCTGCTGGACGGAGAGGACGTCTACGCGGGAAGCGTGGACGTCGTCGCACTGCGGCGGCGCGTCGGGCTCGTTTTTCAGAAGTCGAACCCGTTCCCGAAATCGATCTTCGAAAACGCCGCCTATGGACTGCGGATCAACGGAATCGGACGGCGTTCCGAGCTGCCCGAGCGCGTCGAGAACGCGCTGAAGCGCGCCGCTCTCTGGGACGAGGTGAAGGACCGGCTCCGAGAGCCCGCGCTGTCGCTCTCCGGCGGCCAGCAGCAAC
The DNA here is from genome assembly GCA_036505815.1 of Thermoanaerobaculia bacterium. GTDB lineage: Bacteria > Acidobacteriota > Thermoanaerobaculia > UBA5066 > Gp7-AA6 > Gp7-AA6. The sequence goes on along the minus strand of DASXSX010000239.1, from coordinate 6,161 downwards.
GCCTCTGCATCGCGCGGGCGCTGGCCGTCGAGCCGGAAGTTCTCCTCATGGACGAACCGGCTTCTGCACTTGACCCAATCGCGACCCAGAAAATCGAGGAGTTGATCTGGGAGCTCAAGACCGCGTACACGATCGTGATCGTGACGCACAATATGCAGCAGGCCGCCCGCGTCTCCGAGCGGACCGCCTTCTTCATGATGGGACGGCTCGTTGAATATGACCGAACGGACAAAATCTTCACGAATCCGGGGCAAAGAGTCACCGAGGACTACATCACCGGACGGTTTGGCTAGCCGGCGCATCGCCCTCGTCGAGGACGACGCCGACATCGCCTACACGATTCGGTTGAATCTTCGCAAGCACGGCTGGCAGGTCGACCACTTCGTCTCCGGTCTGCGGGCAATCGAAGCGATCGAGCAGAAGCCGTACGATCTCGTGATCCTCGATCTGAACCTGCCCGACATCGACGGCCTCGCGGTTGCCCGCGAGCTGCGGCAGCAAGACGACACGAAGACGGTCACGATCCTGATGCTGACGGCGCGCGTCGAAGAGCGCGACAAGCTGCTCGGGTTCGACATGGGGGCCGACGACTATCTGACCAAGCCGTTCTCCATGAAGGAGCTGGTCGCGCGCGTCTCGGCGCATCTCCGGCGCGCGGCCTCGTTCGACGCGGTGGAGGGCGACCTCTTCGAGACCGACGGTCTCCGGATCGACCGGCCGCGTTTCGAGGTCACCGTCGGTGGGCAGCCCGTCCGGCTCACCAAGAAGGAGTTCGACCTGCTGTGGTACCTCGTGAAAAACCGCGGTCGGGTCGTCACCCGCGATGCCATCCTCGCGCGGCTGTGGGACTACGACGCCGACGTCGAGACGCGGACGGTGGACGTCCACATCCGCTCGCTCCGCCGCAAGCTCGGCGACCGCTGGATCGACACTATAGTCGGAGTCGGCTACCGGTTCCTCGAGCGGCCGGAGGAGAAGTGACAGGAAGTCGCTGCGGGGAAGTTCGGTGGCGGGTGCAGGCCCGCAGGGCCTGTCCCCGCGTCGGGTCATGAACCATGCGCTTCGCTCTCCGTCTGAACCTCCTCCTTACGCTGATGGCGCTCGGGCTCGCTCTCACCCTGTCCGCGGTCGTCACCCGGGTCACGGACCGCGCCGTCGAGGACCGCGCGCGTGATCGGCTCCGCCGCGAGATCGACCTCCTCGCCGACGAGATCGGGCCGCGCCTCGGCGATCCGGACCGGCTGGTGGATCTCGTGCGCCGTGCTGCGAGGCTCCTCGGCGTCCGGGTCACGGTCATCGGCGCCGACGGCCGGGTTCTCGATGACTCCGAGGTCCCGAGATCCGAAGTGGCCGGGATGGAGAACCACGCCGGCCGTCCGGAGGTCGTCGCGGCCCGCGAGACGGGATACGGAACGTCGGTCCGTCATTCGGCCACGCTCGAGACCGATCTCCTCTACCTGGCCCGCGCGCTGGGTCCGGATCGGTCGCGCGCGCCGGTGCTCCGGCTCGCGATCCCCATTGCCGAGCTGCGCCAGGTCGAGGCCCACTACGAGTGGCTCCTCCGCGGCGCGGTGTTCGCCGCCTGCGCGCTCCTCGTCATCGTGGGAGGCGCCGCTCTCGCGCGGCTCGCGCGTCCGATCCGGGAGGTCACCGACGCGGCCAATGCGGTCGCGCATGGAGACCTCGCGCGGGAGGCGCCCGAACGCGGTCCCGCCGAGATCCTCGAACTTTCGTCGGCGCTCAGCCGCATGAAGAGCTCGCTCCTGGAATCCGTGGCGCGCGTCGAAAGAGAGCGCCGGCTCGCGGACGCGGTCTTCGAGACGCTTCCCGACGGCGTCGTCGTGATCGACGCGCAGTACCGGGTGATCGACGCGAACCGGGGCTTCCGGGCCATGACCGCGACGCCGGACCCGCCCGGAAAGCCGCTCGTCGAGATCCTGCGCGAGCGCGCCCTCTTCGCTCCTTTCGAGGAGGCGATCGCCCGACGGGCTCCGACGGACGCGATCGTGCGGCGCGAAAACGAGGTGACCTGGCAGCTGGCGGTGAGACCGCTCCCCCCCGGATCGCGCGCGTCTGCCGTCGGGATCCTGCGCGACGTGACGGCGTTCGAACGGAACGAGGCCATGCGTCGCCGGTTCGTCGCGGACGTCTCTCACGAGCTGCGGACGCCGGTCTCCTCGATTGCCGCCGCGGCGGAGACCTTGACGGAGACGGAGCCCGACGACCCGGAGGCACCGCGTTTGATCGAGCTGGTTCGTCGGCAGGCGCAGAGGATGCGCGAGCTGATCGACGACCTGACCGACCTCTCGCTGATCGAGAGCGGCGAGGTCGCCCTCTCCCCCGAGAAGGTCGACCTCCGCGTGCTCGCCGGCGAGACCGCAGAGGAGTTGCGCGCGACGGCCCGCAGCCGGGACGTCTCGATCCGGATCGAGAGCTCCGACGGCGTCACCGTCGAAGGCGACCGCCGGAGGCTCGCGCAGGTTCTGCGCAACCTTCTGGACAACGCCGTTAAGTTTTCACCGGCCGGCGGGACGGTGCGAATCCGGATCGATCGAGTGGACGGAAGGCCGTCCCTGGTCGTGGAGGACGATGGGCCCGGCATTCCCGTGGCGGAACAGGACCGGATCTTTCAGCGGTTCTACCAGGTGGACCGCTCGCGTTCCAAGGTCCGGCCCGGAACGGGTCTCGGCCTCGCGATCGTCAAGCACCTGGCGCAACTGCACGGCGCGGAGGTCACGGTCGCGAGCCGACCGGGTCAGGGGAGTGCCTTTCGCGTAACCTTTCGACGCGGCGCCGCGGAAACGGAAGGCTCAAGGGAGGGAACATGAAAGAACATTTTGCGGAGCGGCTGGAAGCTCTCCGGCGCCGTCTCATCCTGATGGGCGGGGAGGTGGAAACGCAGATCCGAGCCTCCATCGAGGCGCTCACCGAAGGGTCTGCCGAAAAGGCGCAGGCGGTGATCGCCCGCGACGAGGAGATCGATCGGCTGGAAAACCAGATCGAAGAGGAGGCGATTCAGCTCCTCGCCCTCGAACAGCCGGTCGCGATCGACCTGCGGTTCTTGGTCGGGGTTCTGAAGATCAACAACGACCTCGAGCGGATCGGCGACCACGCGGTCAACATCGCCGAGGGAGCCGAACGGCTCGCCGGCCGGCCGCCCTTCCAGCCGGCGATCGGGATTCGCTCGATGTCCGAGATGGTGGAGACGATGCTTCGGGAATCTCTGGACGCCTTCATCGCGAGGGATGCCGCACTGGCGAAGCAGGTCATCCAGCAGGACGACATCCTGGATGCAAAAAACGAGGGCGTGATCCGGCAGCTGCTGACCTACATGGCGGAGATGCCGGCGCTCATCTCGCACTGCCTCGAGCTCATTTCGGTCTCGAAGAACCTCGAGCGCGTCGGGGATCTCGCGACGAACATCGCCGAGGACACGATTTTCATCGCCGAGGCGAAGCTGGTGAAGCACCACGGGGTCGAGCTCGCCCGCTGACGCCGACGAAGCTCTCCGGCGAGCTCCCCCGGGTTCCCAGGGGAGAGAATCGACGCTAGTGCCGGACCGACGACCTCTGTGGATGCCGCCTGCCGACGCGCGCGAGAAGACCCGTATCGGCGCGTACCTCCGGTTTCTGCGCCGCACGCGCGGACTCGATTTCGATGGGTATCAAACGCTCTGGTCCTGGTCGGTGACGGAGCTCGAGGAGTTCTGGCGATCGATCGGCGACTACTTCGAGGTTTCCTTCCACGATTCGCCGACCGAGATTCTGCCCGAGCGAAGGATGCCGGGCGCGAAATGGTTTTCCGGCGCGACGCTCAACTACGCGGAGCACGCGCTCCGCCGCGCCGGTGAGCGTCCGGCGATCATCGCGCGGTCCCAGACCCGCGCGGACGACGTGACGTGGAGCGCCTCCGATCTCGCCGATCAGGTGGCGAGAGCCGCAGCGGGACTTCGCCGCCTCGGCGTCCGATCGGGGGATCGGGTCGTCGCGTACCTTCCGAACGTCCCGGAGACGCTCGTAGCGCTGCTGGCGACCGCGTCGATCGGCGCGATCTTCTCCTCCTGCGCGCCGGAGTTCGGTGCGCGCGCGGTCATCGACCGCGTGCGCCAGATCGAGCCGAAAATCCTGCTCGCGGTCGACGGGTATCGCTACGGCAGGCGGGAGATCGACCGCACGGAGGAGGTCGCGCAACTGCGGCGCGAGCTGTCGACGCTCGAAGCGACCGTCGTGCTCCCCTACCTCCGCACGCCTTTCGAAGGGACGCGCTTCCCCGGCGCGATCTCCTGGGAGGAGCTGGTCTCCCGGCACGAGCCGGTCGCGTTCGAGGCGGTTCCCTTCGACCATCCTCTCTACATCCTGTACTCCTCGGGAACGACCGGACTTCCCAAGGCGATCGTGCACGGCCATGGCGGGATCTCAGTCGAGCATCTCAAGATGCTCGCGCTCCACCACAACCTCGGCCCCGGCGACCGGTTCTTCTGGTTCACGACGACCGGCTGGATGATGTGGAACTACCTCGTCTCGGGACTTCTCGTCGGGTCGGCGATCGTTCTCTTCGACGGCGATCCGGCGTATCCCGATCTCTCCGCGCTCTGGCGCCTGACGGAAGAGCACGGCATCACCTATTTCGGCGCGAGCGCGCCCTATCTGCACGCGTGCCTGCGCGCCGGTCTCGACCCCGGCCGCGCCCACGATCTCTCGCGGCTGCGGGGCGTCGGTTCGACGGGAGCGCCGCTCCTGCCCGAAGGGTTCGAGTGGGTCTACGAGCACGTCGGACGCGATCTGCTGCTCGGCTCGGTGTCGGGGGGTACCGACGTCTGCACGGCATTCGTCGGCGCCTGCCCGCTCGTCCCGGTGTGGGCGGGCGAGATCTCCTGCCGCTGTCTGGGAGCAAAAGTGGAGAGCTTCGACCCGGAGGGCCGTCCGGTCATCGGAAAGCTGGGCGAGCTCGTCCTGACCGAACCGATGCCGTCGATGCCCGTCGCCTTCTGGAACGATCCCGACGGAGCGAAATATCGCGCGAGCTACTTCGACCGTTATCCAGGAGTCTGGCGGCACGGCGACTGGATCGAGATCACGCCGCGAGGAACCTGCATCATCACCGGCCGTTCCGACGCGACGCTGAAACGCGGCGGCGTCCGGATCGGCACCAGCGAGTTCTACGGCGTCGTGGAGGCGATCCCCGGAATCGCCGAAAGCCTGGTCGTCCATCTGGCCGACGACGCGGGCGGACCGGGCGAGCTGCTCCTCTTCGTCGCGCTCGAAGACGGCGCGACGCTCGACGACGCGCTCTCCGCCCGCATCGCGGCGGCTCTCAAGGAAGGGCTCTCGCCGCGCCACGTGCCGGACTCGATCGTCGCCGTTCCCTCGATTCCGCGCACGTTGAACAATAAGAAGCTCGAGGTGCCGGTGCGCCGGATACTCTCCGGAGAGCCGGCGGAGAAGGTCGCCAACACCGGCGCGATGGTGAACCCGGAGAGCCTCGACTATTTCGTGAAGCTCGCGGCCAAGCGAGGGGTCTGATCCCAAGGGGTCAGATCCCGCCTCGAGTCAGCTCACGAAGCGAAGGTCGAACAGACTCGCGAGGAGCTGGAAGTACTCTTCCGGCGCTTCCTTCAGGCGGACGCCGAAGCCGCTCGGGACGACCCCTCTCAGGTGTTGCGGGATGCGGTGGGACCGGACGACCGTCCCGCGGAGCCGCAGCTTTCCGCCACCCGGAAGCAGGAGCTGCATCGTCAGGGTCGCGCCGATCTTTGCAATGTACGTCGAGCGAATGAAGACCCCCGTCGGCGAGATGTCGTGCGTGAAACCGGTACAAAGAATGTCGTCGCCCCGCCACTCGATGAGATAGCGCCGCCTCTTGCGCGTGGAAAAGCGTCTTTCGGCCAAGGGGATGGATTCCTTGAGAAGAGATCCGGAGCGAATGTCGTGCCTCGAGCCGCTCCGCGATGGAATCTCTTGACCGGGCGGGACTTCTTCGCTGGCGCGCCCGAGGCCCCGGTGTCGAGAAACGTCAGTTCCCGTGACGGCAGTCACCGCGGCAGCGTCAGGACGTCCGTGCGCCCGGCGGTTGCCGGCCGGTTGCTAAGCGGGAGCCAGATCCTCGATCGGCGTGACCGCGGCCTGGTCTTCCTCCCCCGTGCGGATGCGGTAGACCTTCTC
>DASXSX010000238.1:0-14339 GCA_036505815.1 Thermoanaerobaculia bacterium | reverse complement strand
AAACGGAAAACGGAAAACGAAGGGCCCCGCCCTCTCCCCTCTTCCGTTTCCCGTTTCCCGTTTCCCGGCCCCGGTGTATTCTTAACGGACGCCCTTGTCGGCGGCGATCCCGGATTTCGGGACGTCGACCGAGAGGAAAGGAGCGCGACATGCCGACTCTCTCGGAAACCTCCCCCTTGACGATCCCTCTCCTGGTCGCGGCCAAAGGCGGGGAAAAGATCGCGATGCTGACGGCGTACGACGCGCCGTCGGCGGCTCTTCTCGATGCCGCCGGCGTCGACGTTCTCCTCGTCGGCGACTCCGTCGAGATGGCTGTCTACGGAGAGCCGAACACACTCTCCGCGACGATGGACTCCATGGTCCGGCATTCGCGCGCGGTCTCGCGGGCCGTGAAGCGCGCGGTCGTCGTCGGCGACATGCCGTTTCTCTCCTACCAGACGGACAGCGGCCGTGCGGTCGAGAACGCCGGCCGCTTCCTCGCCGAGGGCGGGTGCGCCGCCGTCAAGCTCGAAGGCGGAACCCGCAGCCTCCCTGCGATCGAGGCGATTCTCGCCGCCGACATCCCGGTGATGGGCCACGTCGGGCTGACCCCGCAGTCGTTCCACAAACTGGGGGGGTTCAAGGTCCAGGGGCGCGAGCCGGGGAGCGCGCGCGAGATCCGCGAGGACGCAAAGGCGCTGGCCGATGCGGGCTGCTTCGCCGTAGTGCTCGAGTGCGTGCCCGCGCCCCTGGCGGCGGAGATCACACACGAGATCGCGGTTCCGACGATCGGAATCGGCGCCGGCGCCGACTGTGACGGGCAGGTCCTCGTCTTCCACGACGTGATGGGTCTGACCCGCCACCTGCGCCCCCGTTTCGTGCGGCGTTACGCGGACCTCTCGAGCGTCATCGAGGAAGCCGCGAAGGCGTTCACGAAAGACGTGAAGAGCGGCAGCTTCCCAAGCGAGGAAGAGTCGTTCTCCGGCGGGAAAACCGCGCTCCGGCGGGTGTACTAGCGGCCGGCGACGGTCGCGCATGGAGACGGTCCGCGAGGTCCCGCCGCTGCGCGACCTCGTCCGCGAAGCCCGGGCGGCGGGGAGAACGATCGGCTTCGTGCCCACGATGGGCGCGCTTCATGAGGGACATCTCTCGCTCGTGCGGCTTGCGCGGCGGGAGTCGACCTTCACCGCCGTTTCGATTTTCGTCAACCCGCTGCAGTTCGGGCCGACCGAGGATCTCGCCCGCTACCCCCGCAAAGAAGATCAGGATGCAATCGTGCTCGCGCGGGAAGGCGTCGATCTCGTCTACCTGCCCGACCCCACAGCGATGTATCCACCGGAATTCTCGACCGCCGTCGAAGTCCGCGGCGTTTCCGAGGGGAGCGAGGGGAAGATCCGGCCCGGTCACTTTCGCGGGGTGGCGACCGTGGTCGCGAAACTCTTTCTCCAGGTCACACCGGACGTCGCCGTCTTCGGCCAGAAAGATCTTCAGCAGGTCTCGGTCGTGCGACGGATGATTCGCGATCTCGACTTTCCCGTCCGGCTCGTCGTCGGCCCGACGGTGCGGGAGCCAGACGGCCTCGCGATGTCTTCTCGCAACGCGTATCTCTCGCCCGAGGACCGCCGGCTCGCCGCCGCGTTTCCTCGAGCGCTCTTCGAGGGCCGCAACCGGGCCGCCCGCGGAGAACGCGATGCTGCGAATCTGACGGAGAGCGTCCGCCGTGAGCTCGAGGCGGCGGGTCTCTCTCCGGATTACGTCCACGCAGTCGATCCGGAGACGATGGCGCCCGTGGCGGTCGCCGCCCCCGGCACCGCCCTCGTCGCGGCTGTGCGGATCGGGAAGACCCGGTTGATCGACAACGTCTTCGTTCCTTGACGGCGCGCTCCCGAAGGGGCAGGATCGGCGTGTGGCGACCGAAGTTTCTCTCGAGCGGCCCGCGGCGGAGACCGCTTCCGACGCATTCGTTCTGGGCGGTCGGACCTTCACCTCCCGCCTGATCATCGGGACCGGCAAGTACTCGTCTTTCGAGCAGATGAAGGAAGCCCACCGCGAGTCGGGCGCGGAGATCGTCACGGTCGCCGTGCGGCGGATCAACCTCGACCGCACGCGCGAGTCGATGCTCGATTACATCCCGCCGGGGATGACTCTCCTCCCGAACACCGCGGGCTGCTACACCGCGGACGACGCGGTCCGCACGGCGCGCCTCGCACGCGAGGTGGGGCTGTCCCACTGGATCAAGCTCGAAGTCCTCGGCGACGAGCGCACGCTGTGGCCCGACAACACCGCGCTCCTCGAAGCGACGCGGACGCTCGTGCGCGAAGGATTCCTCGTCTTTCCCTACACCTCCGATGACCCTGTCGTCTGCCGTCGCCTCGAAGAAGAAGGGGCCGCCGCGGTGATGCCGCTCGGAGCGCCGATCGGCTCCGGGCTGGGGATCCAGAATCCGAACAACATCTCGATCATCATCGAGCAGGCGAAGGTTCCCGTCATCGTGGACGCCGGCGTCGGCACCGCATCGGACGCCTGCATCGCGATGGAGCTCGGCGCGGCCGGCGTCCTCATGAACACCGGCATCGCGGGGGCGGCGGACCCGGTCCGGATGGCGCGCGCGATGCGCCGCGCCGTCGCCGCCGGACGCGACGCATTTCTCGCCGGACGGATTCCACGCAAGCGATACGCGACTGCGTCTTCGCCGCAGGAGGGCCGGCCGGGAAGCTGAACGACGTTACGGGGCGATAGGGATCGCGACGATGCGCCCGGCGAACGCCTCGGTGACGTAGACCGTGCCGGTCTTCTCGTCGATCGTCATCGAGCTGGGTCTCGCCAGGCAATCGGCGATGACGGTCGGAGAACTGTCGGGAGTCTCGAAGCTCAGCAGAAGCCCGGGCGAACCAAAAAAGGGTCCGACGGAAGCGTGCTGGAGCACCAGATAGTCGATGTCGTCGCCTTCCCGAATCGGCAGAACGTCGATGGCCGTCTTCAGTCCGGTTATGAACGGAGTCTGCGCGCCTGTCTTCGGGTCGACCGCCTGAATCTGTGAGGTCCCCGGCGGAAAGGGAGCTCCCCGGAAGAGCGCCACCAGAAGCTGACCGTCGAAATAGCGGATTCCGGTCGGGACCGCCTCGACGACCGGCGGACCGAGAGGGAGCAATGGGTTCGGGATCGTTGGGAAGGACGCCAGAATTCGAGAACTCGCCCGTCGCGATGTCGACTTGCCAGACCAGGTTCCGGCCCCCGTCCGTGACATAGACCTGGTCGCCGACGACGACCAGATCGAAGGGGTTCGAGAGACGGATGTTCCCGGAAAAGAAGGGAAGAGGGTTGGGTATGAAGTTGGGGAAATCGGCGATCAGCTCGACCGTGATTTTGTCGCCAGTACCATTCGACAGCCTGACCAGGTCGCCATCGGCAAGTGCCTGGTGGTCGGCCGGGGAAAGGGTGAATCCCTCGGTCGTGTTCTCGACGTGGGCACTGAAATGGACGGCGAGGACCGAGCTGAAGATCGGAGAAGACGGCGGGTTCGGATTCGGGGCGGTCGTCCCGGGAGCGGGGCCCGAGAGTGCTTTCATTTCGACGGACACCGCTTTTATAGGAGGCGGAAGGGGGGTGTCAATCCGACCAACGTCCGACTTTGGTCGTACGACTCTCCCCCGCAAGAAACCCCTTGCATGCCGTTCGAGCGCATGCTACGTTGCGCCAACTTTTAGGAAAACCCCGCACACCCGGCGCCAAGACTATGTTTTCTCATCCCCCATCCGTTCGCCCTTGCGGGGAGGCGTATGCGCGCTCGAAAGGGGGTCGGTCCTAGAGAGATCATCGTCCCGGCTTCGGCCGGGTTTCTGCGATCAGTTGTTTCGAGTTTTTATTAATGCGAAGCGCGAGAGCGCTTCCGAAGAGGGTAATACCCAGGAGATCGGCAAAGTCAAATGATGCAGCAATACACCGACAAGAACCTCACCTGCGTGGATTGTGGTTCGACGTTCCTGTTTTCGGCGGACGACCAGGAGTTCTACGCCCGTAAGGGTTTCACCAACGAGCCGAAGCGGTGCAAAGCGTGCCGCGACAAGCGCAAGTCAGCCGCGGGTGAGGGCCGGGAGCGGACGCTCTACGACGTCACGTGCGACGGATGTGGCAAACAGACGCAGGTTCCCTTCAACCCGACCAACGGCAAGCCCGTTTACTGCCGCGAGTGCTATTCGGCCCGGCGGGCGCAGGCCTACTGAGTCCGGTTCTTTCTGAACGAACGAAGCCCCGGCGTCGCCGGGGCTTTTATTTTGGGGTCAGGTCTCCACTTGCCACTTTGCTCCGCAAAGTGGCAAGACCAGCCGGGCGCAGCGGCGGCCTGGGTCACTCGTGAAGACCTGACCCCGAGTGCTATCTTCCCGCCGTCTTGAATCCCGTTCGCTCCGGCCCCGGACTCCTCGAAGCGATCGGATCGACGCCCCACGCGGAGCTCGCACGATTTTCCGCCGGCGCGGCGCGAATCTTCGCCAAGCTCGAGTTTCTGAACCCGGGAGGCAGCGTGAAGGACCGCATCGCGCGGTCGATGATCGAGGATGCCGAGGGGCGCGGGCTCCTCTCGGCCGGCGGGACCATCGTCGAGCCGACGTCCGGGAACACCGGCGTCTCGCTCGCGATGATCGCCGCAGTCAAGGGGTACCGCTGCATCGTGGTCATGCCGGAGGGCTACGGTCGGGTCAAGGCAAAGCTGATGGAGGCGCTCGGCGCCGAAGTGGTGCGTACGCCCGCCAGCGAGCTCATGAGCGGAGCGATCCGCAAGGCGGAGCAGATCGCGCGGGAAACCGGGGCGTTCCTCCCGAACCAGTTCGCCAATCCGATCAACCCGCTGACGCACTACGAGACGACGGCGCGCGAGATCTGGGCGGAGCTCGGCGAGTCGATCGACGCCTTCGTAGCGGGGGTCGGCACGACCGGCACGCTGACGGGGGTCGCGCGCTTTCTCCGCGAGCGGCTCCCGCGAGTCGTGCGCGTTGCCGCGGAACCGCAGGGATCGATCCTGGGAGGCGGCGAACAGGGTCCGCACGCGGTCGAGGGCATCGGCTTGTCTTTCTTTCCGCCGATCCTCGACCGGTCCGTCATCGACGAGGTCGTCCAGGTTCGGGACGACGAGGCCTTCGAGACGTGCGGCGCGCTCGCGCGAACCGAAGGGCTTCTCGTGGGCGGATCCTCGGGGGTCGCCGCCGCCGCGGCGCTTCGCGTGGCGCGCCGGCTCGGCCCCGGCAGGACGGTCGTGACCGTCTTCCCGGATGCCGCCGAACGGTACCCTGAGCAGGGAATCTTTCAGCCGACGCGCTGACTATTTTCGGGAACGAGGTCAAACCATGGGCTTCTCGACAGACGCGATCCATGCCGGCAACGCTCCGGACCCCCGAACCGGGGCGGTCGCCGTTCCGATTTACCAGACGTCCACCTACGTGCAGGAGGCGCTCGGGAAGCACAAGGGCTACGAGTACGCGCGCACGCAGAATCCGACGCGGGCCGCTCTCGAGGAGAACCTCGCGGTGCTCGAAGGCGGGGCGGGAGCGTGCGCCTTCGCGTCCGGGATGGCGGCGATCACGGCGGTGTCGACCTTTGTGAAGGCAGGTGAGCACGTCGTCTGCTCGAACCTCACGTATGGCGGGACCTACCGCTACTTCACGCAGATCCAGGCTCGATACGGCGTCGAGTTCACGTTCGTGGACACGGCGAACGCCGAGGCTGTGCGCTGCGCGATGCGGGCGAACACCAAGCTGCTCCACCTCGAGACGCCGACGAACCCGATGATGACCCTCTGCGACATTCCGCTGCTGTCGCAGATCGCTCACGAGCGCGGCGCGCTGGTCGTCGTCGACAACACGTTTGCTTCACCGTATCTCCAGAGACCGCTCGACCTCGGAGCGGATTTCGCCGTGCACTCGACGACGAAATTCCTGAACGGACACTCCGATTCGGTCGGGGGCGTCGCGGTGGCGAAGGACCCGGCGCACCTCGAGTGGCTCGGATTCGTACAGAACAGCTCCGGGGCGATCCTCTCTCCCTTCGACTCGTGGCTCGTTCTTCGCGGGATCAAGACGCTCGTCGTGCGGATGGAGCGGCACGAGACGAATGCCCGGGAGATCGCGGTGTATCTCTCGAAGCACCCGAAGGTGCGAAAGACGTATTACCCCGGGCTTCCCGACCATCCGCAGCATGATCTCGCACGCCGCCAGATGAAGGGCTTCGGCGGGATGATCTCTTTCGACGTCGGCTCCCTGGAGGCGGCTCAGGCAATGCTCTCCCGGGTGCGCCTCTGCTCGCTCGGCGAGAGCCTCGGCGGAGTCGAGACTCTGATCTCGCACCCCGCGACGATGACGCATGGATCGATCCCCGAGGCGGAGCGGGAGAAGCTCGGCATCACGATGGGCCTCGTCCGCATTTCCGTCGGGATCGAGGACGTCGAGGACCTCGTGGCCGATCTCGCGCAGGCGCTGGAGGCGGTTGGTTAGAGCTCTCCTTCTCGCGGCACTGAAAGTTGCCCTTCTGGCGTGCGGCGCTGCCGCCGACGACTTCGACGCGCTCCGCTCAGAGTTCCTCGCGAGCATCAACGCCGAGCGCGCCCGCGAGGGCGTCGGTGCGCTCAAGCTCTCTCCGGCGTTGAGCGGTCTCGCCCAGCAGCTCGCGGACGAGGCGGCGCGCCACGGAAACGCCGACCTGGCGGAAACCTCCGAGGTACAAGTTCTGCAGCGCGCGGAAAAGGTGGGTTACTCGGCGAAATCGCTCGCGGTGATCTTCACTCGCTCGGAAGGAAGCGTCGCCGATGTGACGGCGTTCTGGCGGGAGCGCGGCGGCCGGACGTGGAGGAGCCTTCTGCGCCGGGAGTTCCAGGACGTGGGTGTGGGCGGGGCGATGCTCGACGAGGTTCCGCTCTACGTCTTCCTTCTCGGCGTGTCCTGGGAGGACTATGCGGCGGCTCGCTCCGAGGAGTACCGCGATCTTCCCCGAATGCGCCGCCAGATGCTGGCGCGCGTGAATGCGGAGCGCTCGCGCCGATCCCTTCCACTGCTCGCGGCGAGCGCCGTTCTCGATCGCGTCGCCCAGGCGCACGCCGACGACATGCTCCGTCGCTCTTACTACGGACACAAGAGTCCGAACGGCGAGACCGTGCGCGAGCGGGCGCTCGCCGGAGGCTACCGGCTGCGCTTCGTCGGAGAGAACATCGCGAGCGGACAATCCACCGTCGACGAGGTCATGGACGGCTGGATGGCGAGCGACGAGCACCGCCCGAACATCCTGTCGAAGGTGTTCACCGAGGCCGGCTTCGGCCTCGCGATCGGGCGAAACAAAGGGGGATTCCAGGTCATCTGGGTCCAGGTCTTCGGACGACTCTAGTGAACGATCTCGACTCCGCGCGCTTCGGCTGACAGCCCGATTTCCTGCGGCAGGTGGTGCCCTTCGAGCCAGACCACCTGCTGCGATTCGAGCTCCCGCTGCAGACCTTGGAAGGCGTCCTTCAGCTTCGGATAAGAGGAGACGTCCTGCGCTTTTCCCCACGCCGCTGCGACGCGGTCCGCCGTCCTGCCTTCGAGCGACCACACGAAGAGCGGGACGTGCATCTTCGCGAGATACGAGCGCACCAGCGCGGGCGAATACCGGCTCGCGTCGTCGATCAGCCGTCCGAGAACGAGAACGACCGCCCGCCGCGTATGGCCTGCGGAAGCCTGCAGGCCCGCGATCGCGACGGCGTCGGCAAAGCGCTCGCCGGCGACTCTCGGAATCGGATGCGAAACGCGCGTCAGCAGCCAGTGGATCCCCGCGAAGCCGCCGGCGAAGTCGCGCGAAGCGTCGAAGAGCTCCGTCGGCATCTCGGAGGCCGGAGCGCGGCTCGCCCGGGGCCAGAGAAAGCGAATTCGGTCGGCGTCGCCCAGACGGGTCTCGAAGCGCGTGAAGTCCGGGTCGTACTGGGGCAACGTACCGCGCATTCCGCGGACGAAGATCGTCCGGCCGCCGCTCCCGAGCTTCGTCAGGGCCTCCGTGTGGTCCGTGTCGCGAACGATGAGGACGAGCGCCGGACCCTTCTCGACCGCGACCACCTGAAGCGGCCCGTTCCCTTTTCGAAACCATCCCTGCATCGAGCTCGCAGGCGGAAGCGCCGCGCCGCTCGAGAGCCGCAGGGGAAGTCCGGTCAGCTCGCTCGAAGCTTCACTCTCCGAACGGCCTCCCAGGACGATTCCGGCGCGCGAGGCGACCGCGGGCGAGAATTCGACCTCCGCTGAGATCACGTGGATCGAGTCGGGCTCGTACGCGGGCAGCTCGATTCGTGCCGGATTTCGGACGTCGAGAGTACGTCCGTCGAATGTGACTTCGACCCGGCGCGGCGGAGTGCCGAGAAGGCTCTGCCACGTCAGCCGGGCGGCCACGGCGCGCCCTTCGGAGTTCCGCTCCAGCAGGAGGGACGCCTCGGCCGGCGGACGCGGAACGTTCAGCCACTGCCGCGCCCGCGCCACCTCGCGGCCTCGTGAATCGAGCGCCCGCGCGACGAGCTCGTGCGGCGCGAGCTCTCGCCCCAGATCCAGGTCGAGCGACCAGGGCGCCTTCTCGAGGCGGCCGGCGGGGCGGCCGTCGAGCTCGAAGGAGATCGAAGCAGCCGGCCCTTCGATCGCGACACCGACGGGATGGGTTCCGAGAACGAGGCCGAGAAATAGCGAAGTGAACGCGATCGAGGTCAGCTGGCGATCGTCGAGACGGCGGCGGGGCGGCGGCCTTTCGCGCGAGCCGCGGAGATCCGCTTCTTGGGGCGCTCGGTCATGCGGACGATCCAGTCGCCGAACCCGTCGCTCGCGTCGTCCACGCGGTACGCGAGGATCTCGGGAAGCTCATAGGTGTTGACCTTCTGGATCGTCTCGCGCACGCCCTGGAACTGGCCCGCGACGGTCTTGATCACCAGCAGCCACTCGGTGTCGTCGCAGACGCGTCCCTTCCAGCGGTAGATCGAGTGGACGTTCGGGAGGATGTTGACGCACGCCGCCTGCCGGTTGCGAATGAGCGCGTGGGCGACGTCCAGCGCCTGGTCTTCGGTCCCGACCGAGCTGACGACGATGATCAGATCCTTGGACCGCACGGGAAGGCATTCCATTACGCGCGCGGATTGGTGTCAAGCTCGGCAGCGGTGGAGCGGAATATCGTCGCAAGCCGGGTGTTAACATTCCTCCGGATCTTTGAAGACATCGAGCGAAGATTTTCCTCCGTTGGGGGCGAAACGGCTTCGACGGGGACGATCACGCGAAAGGTTGCATGCCGAGGTTCACTCGCCTCGTAAAAAAAGGGTGAAAAACAGTAGCTGCGAACAACAGCAACTTCGCTCTGGCTGCTTAATTAAGTAGCCACGTTTGCCCGGGGAGCGCACCCGCCGCGCTCCGGCTGACGTCGCGAAATGCGGGTGTAGCCGCTCCGGACCCCCGGACGGAGCGGTGAAACGAATCCGGGGTTGCTCTGCCGCCGTTTTGCCTCTTCTCGAGGCGATGGAGCGAGAATCGAGAAGAGGCTGAGCATGGAGTGGCCTCTCCCGTGGCGCTTCCGGACGCGGGTTCGACTCCCGCCGCCTCCACCAAATTTCGGGGACAGACTTATTCAATGCGCATAAATAAATCTGTCCCCATTCACCGCGCGCCTCACCGGTTGGGGGTCGCCAGAAAAGCGGGCGACTCACCGGCGCCTGGATCGAATGCGCCGCCCGCTATCTGCCCGGACGCATTGATGTCGTTGGCATAGACGAGAGTGAGCGAGCCCGGCGGAACGACCGTGTTCAAGTCGGTCATGACCCCGTTTTCCCAGAGGAATGCCCGCGAGCCGCCCGCTCCGATCGACTGACCGACCACCTGCCCCCGATCGTTGATGCCGAAAGCGAGGCTGATCACGTCTCCGGGAAGGGTGCCGAGGTCCCGGATCCCGCCGTCCCGCGTCCAGAGAAAAGCGTGAGAGTTCAGTCCGCCGCTCTGGTCGCCGGGCAGGTCGGAGAACCCCACGACATCGCCTCGATTGTTGATCGCCGTCGGAGTGTTCCACGCCACGCCGCCGAGATTGCCGATGTCCGTCACGGTGCCGTCCTGCCAGAGCACGGCGTGAGCAGCACTGAATCTTCCGACGGCCCGATCGCAGATCCCGGAGATCCCGACGACCTGACCTTTGTCGTTGATCGCCGTCGCGGCAGAGCTGGTCTCGCCGGGCAGCGGGGACAGCTCCCGCATCCCGCCGTCTTTCACGCTCCAGACGGCCGCACGGAACTGGAGGACCTGCGGAGCGACGCAGGTTGCGTCGTGTGTGCCGTTCTCGGCCCATCCGACGACCTGGCCGCGGTTGTTCGCTCCGGACGCGTAGCTGTCGTAGCCTCCCGGGAACGGCGGGAGCGCCGTCATCACCCCGTCCTGCCACACGAAACCGAGACAGATCCGACCGGTCGCGGTCGGGAAGAAGGCCGCGCAGCTCCATCTCTCGTTTAACGGGTTCGGATCGGAGGTCTCGGAGATTCCGGCAATGAGACCCCGGTCGTTCTTGACCGGCCAGAAAACGCCGCTGTTCACGTCGGGTCCTCCGAGCGTGCCGAGATCGAGCGCCGATCCGTTCTGCCAGAGCGTGGCGTGCGCGGTCGTATCGCCCGGCAGGTTGGAGAACCCGGTCACCCAACTCCGGTTGTTGATGCTGCTGGCGCCGCTCGTCGTGCCGCCGAGCGTACCGAGTGGCGTGACGGTGTAGCTCACCGTATTGGTTTGCGCCGCGGTCACCGCGGCGGCCAGACCGGACGAGATCATCGCGATCGTGAACATCGAGATTCGAAATTTCATCTTGGCCTCCTGGATCGGTGCGTTGAGAAATCGAATGACGACACGCGGGCAACATAGATCCGTCGGCCGAGCGAGGTTGGACGTTCGCGGACGCCGCTCCCGATCGCATGGACGTTTCCGGACCCCGCTGCCGCGCAGGCCGCGGCGCCCTTCGGCGTTCGCCGATTCGAGCGTTCGGAACGTGGTCCGAAAACGTCCAGTCGGGGGTTCGGGATCGGCTACGCTTGGCCCGTGAAAGAAACGGACCTGGATTGGCAGGTGTGCTCGCGAGCGAGGCTCTCGCGCGACGCGCGTTTCGACGGCAAGTTCTTCATCGGGGTTCTCGGCAGCGGCGTCTACTGTCGGCCGATCTGCCCCGCACCGACGGCGAAGGAGAAGAACGTTCGTTACTTCGTCAGCGCCGCCGCCGCGGCAGAAGCGGGTTTTCGCCCGTGTCTCCGCTGCCGACCCGAATCCTCGCCCGGAACCCCGGCCTGGCTCGGGACGTCCAACACGGTTTCCCGGGCGCTGCGGTTGATCGGCGAGAGCGGCCTGGAAGACGGCGGTGTCGAGGTCCTCGCGGAACGCATGGGAGTGGGCTCACGGCACCTTCGCCGCCTCTTTCTCCGACATCTGGGAGCGACGCCGACGGCAGTCGCGCGGATCCGCCGTCTGCACTTCGCGAAGAAGCTCATCGACGAGACGACCTTGCCGATGAGCCAGATCGCAGTCGCCTCGGGGTTCGGCTCCGTCCGCAGGTTCAACGCCGGGATCCGAGAGGTCTACCACCGGACGCCGACTCAGATCCGGCATCTGGCTCGTCAGACCTCGATCCAGCCGCAGAATCAGTATCTCTTCCGACTTCGTTTTCGCCCGCCTTACGACTGGCCGGGAATGCTGGCGTTTCTCGCGCCTCGTGCCACGCCCGGAGTCGAATCGGTGGAGCTCGGTCTTTATCGCCGCTCGATCTCGCTCGGCGGCAGCGACGGCTATTTCGAAGTCTCGCTCGAGAACGAGAACACGCTCGCCGTTCGGGTTCAATTCGCCGATCCCCGCTCGCTCTACTGCATCATCGAGCGAGTCCGCGCCATGTTCGACCTGACTGCGGACTGGGCAGCCATCGCTCCAAGCCTGAGAGCCGACCCCGCGCTGGGGCCGAGAGTCGAGGCGGTTCCGGGGCTGCGCGTGCCCGGTTGCTGGAACGCCTTCGAGCTCGCGACGCGGGCGATTCTCGGCCAGCAGATCAGCGTCCGCGCCGCGACGACGCTGGCCGGCCGGATCGTGAAAGCCTTCGGGAGACCGCTCTCTCCGGCAGGCGACCTGACGCATCTCTTTCCCGAGCCCGACGTTCTCGCCGAGGCCGACATCGCGTCCGTCGGCCTTCCGCGCGCGCGGGCGGAAACGATCCGGACTTTCGCCCGCGCCGTCCGGGACGGGCGGTTCACCTTCGAAGGAGTCGTGGACACGGAAGCTTTCCTGGCGCGGCTCTGCGCGATTCCCGGCATCGGAGAGTGGACCGCGCAATACGTGGCGATGCGAGCGCTCGGCGAGCCCGATGCGTTCCCGGCGGACGATCTCGGTCTTCAGCGCGCGCTCGATTCCGGAGGCGCCCGGGAGCTCGTGAGACGAGCCGAGGCCTGGCGGCCGTGGAGAGCCTACGCGGCCATGTACCTCTGGACGATCGCCGGCGAGTCCCCGAAGCGCCAAAGCAAGTCCGCCTCTTCCGGAGCCGGGGAAAGGCGTGCGAGCGTTCTGCCGGCCTCGGACTCCGGAATGACGGAAAGGGCGGCTCTCGCTTTGCGGCGCTGAAAACGGATGTCGAAGAGCGGCCGCCAGGTGGCGCCTCCATCGTCCGAGGTCTGAGCAGTCTCCCGGACGCCGTCCCCTTCCGATTTCCACATGCCCCGCACGATCTTTTCTACAGCGTCTGAAGAAAGCTGGCGCCCCTGGAGGGTCAGGCGATCGCCCTCGAATCGGCCTTCGATGGTCAGAAGCTGCCCCCGGTTGGTGACCCACGTCTGGTGCCAGATCTTCCGCGGCGCGTCATAGATCGTGAAGCTCCGTCCGACGAGACCGTCGGTCTGTTCGTAGACCTCCAGGAGCGCGCAGCCGCCCAGGATGACGTCGACGCGCGCATGGGCGATCGGCTGACGCGCCCCGCCGACGTCGAAGACGTCCCAGTCTCCCGCCCAGAAGTCGAGGCGGCGATACTCGGGCGCGGAACATTGCTTCGACGCCGCGGCCTTCGGGTCGGCCGACAGGCCCCGGCACGCGGCCGCGCTCCCGGCGACGACGAGGAAAGTCGCGGCAAAGAACCGCGGCACGATCAGTTCGAACCCGGCAGCGGGATCGACGCCTGGCCGAACACGTAGCGCCAGCCGCTCGGAGTCCGCACGTAGGTGTCGCTGAACCAAAGCCGGTAGTCGAAGGGTTTTCCATCCTCGGTGCCCTTCTCCCAGAGGAGCGCGGTCACGACGGCCGTGTCGCCCCAGACGCGGACCTTCTGGGAGCTGTCCTCCTGTTTCTCGTAAACCGTTTTGCCGCTCCGTGCCTCGTTCAGCAGATCCGCCTTCGTGAACACTTTGCCTTTCCCGGTCACAAGGACGAAGTCGTCGGCGAGGATCCGGTCCATCGCGGCGGCGTCGTTCTTCGCGACCGCGGCCTGATATTGCGTGTCGAGCGCGGCGACTGCCTGCTCGTCCGCGGCGCGGGAGGCTCGCGGCATCGCCGAACCTGCTGCCGCGGAGAGCCCGATTACCGCCGCCAGGAGGAGAGCGCACGACTTCCATCTCGAGATGCTCACCGCCGTCTCCTTTCGTCGCGGCGAGTATTCGAGCGGCGCTCGGGCAGCGTCAAGGACTCACCCGGCATTCACGTCCGAAAACGGCGAGCTCCGCGTCGCTCCAGCGCGACCGTATAATCGCCGACTTTTCCGGGAGGTGCAGCGTGACGAGACGGCGGCTTCTTCTGCTCGTGTGCCTCGTGACCGCGGCGCCGGGGCTGCTCGGCGCTCAGCCGTTCGATCCGAGCCTCTTCGCGGGAATGCGCTGGCGCCTCGTCGGGCCTTTCCGCGGAGGACGCGCTCTGGCGGCGGCGGGAGTCCCGGGCAACCCCGACCTCTTCTACTTCGGCGCCGTCGGCGGAGGCGTCTGGAGGAGCGACAACGCCGGACGCACCTGGGATCCGATCTTCGACGGCCAGCCGATCGCTTCGATCGGCGCCCTCGCGGTCGCGCCCTCCAACCCGAACGTGATCTTCGTCGGCTCGGGCGAAGCCGACATGCGCTCGGACATCTCCTACGGCAACGGCGTGTACAAGTCGGTCGACGGAGGCAAGACGTGGACCCACATCGGCCTCGCCGACACGCGGCAGATCGGCCGGATCCTCGTCGATCCCCGCGATCCAAACCTCGTCTTCGTCGCCGCGCTCGGCCACGCCTACGGTCCCAACAAGGAGCGCGGCGTCTTTCGCTCGAAGGACGGCGGGAAGAGCTGGGCGCCCGTGCTCTTCAAGGACGATGACACCGGCGCAATCGACCTGGCTTTCGATCCGACGAACAGCCGC
>DASXSX010000237.1:0-6558 GCA_036505815.1 Thermoanaerobaculia bacterium | reverse complement strand
CGGGCGATCGCCTCGCCGATCCCGCGCGATGCGCCGGTGACCAGGGCGACGCGTCCTTCGAATCGGTTCACCTGGCGCAGGAGTTTATCTTCCACTGTCATTCCGAGGCGCGCAGCCTTCCTGTCATTCCGAGGCCCGCAGGGCCGAGGAATCTCTCCCTCGTCGAGAAAGAGATCCCTCGCTGCGCTCGGGATGACAGCCTTCGGCTGTCATTTCGGCTCGCCCGCGACGTTCGGCAAATTCCGGCTCCATTCGTCCACGATCACGCGCGCGATCTCTCCCATCGCCACGGCGGCGGGATGGATCGTCGTGTTCTCGTTCGCGGGCGGACTTCCTTCGGTGAAGACGACGAGGACGAACCGACCCTTCTCCGTGCGGAGGATCCCCGCGTCGTTGCGCACACCCGACATCGTGCCGGTCTTGCCGGCCCAGAGCGCCGCCGAGGAGAAGCGCCGCGCCAGACGCGACCGGCTCGGATTCGCGTCGAGATACTGGAACATGCGCCGCGACGACTCGGCGTCGAGGAGGTCTCCCCGCGCGACGCGCACCAGCCACTCGGCCACCTCGCGCGGCGTCACGGTTCCGAACTTCAAGCCGTCCCAGCGAGGCCCGGGAGCCGAGGAGTCGAGCCACGGCAGCATCGAGAGCAACCGGATGTGCCGGAAGCCGAGAGACTCCATGCGCGCGTTGATTCGCTCGATTCCGAGTCGCTCGATCCAGGCGTTGGTCGCCGTGTTGTCCGAGGGTCCGATCATGAGCGTCAACATGTCGTTCCAGGTCGGATTGAGGCCGGGATCGAAGAGCTTCAGCCACCCGGATTCCGACGCTTTCCTCGTCGCCGTCAGAGTCCAGCGTTCCGACAGGTCGATGCGACCTTCGCGGACGCCGGCCATCGCTTCGGTCAAGACGGCAATCTTGATGACCGACGCGGCCTCGAAACCATCCCCGGCGTCGTGCTCGTAGGCGAGGTCGCTCTCGAGGTGCCGCGCCTCGACCCCGATCCGGCACGCGCAGAGGCGCGAGCCGGCGTCCACGGCGGCGTCGATCGGGGAACGGCCGGCCGGCGCAACCGGACGGGTGCGCGCGGCCGTGCAGGCTGTCGCGAGGAGCGCCGCCATGAGCAGCAGCGCGGGAGAGAGGCTTCGCTTCAGACTTCGCCTCCCCACCCCTCGACCCGGATCCCCTTCTCGATCCGACGCACGAGCCCGGCAAGGACGTTGCCCGGGCCGATCTCGAGCGCCCGATCGACGCCTTCCCGCGCGAGCGCCCGAATGCTCTCGACCCAGCGTACCGGCGAATCGATCTGCCGCACGAGGGCGTCGCGCAGCAAGTTGCCCCGTCTCGCGGGGAGGGCGTCGACGTTCGTGACCACGGGAATCTGCGCATCGGAGAAGTCGGTCGCGGCGAGGAGCTGCTCCATCCGCTCCCGCGCCGGTCGCATCAGGACAGAGTGGAAAGGCGCAGAGACAGGGAGCGGGATCGCGCGCTTCGCTCCGCTGGCGAGGCAGGCGGCGGAAGCGCGCTCGACGGCTCGAGCGTGGCCCGCGATTACCGTCTGCTCCGGGGAGTTGTAGTTGGCCGCGGAGACGACTTCCGCCCGGGCAGCTTCCCGGCACGCGGCCTCGACTTCCTCCGCCGAAAGCCCGACGATCGCCGCCATCGCTCCCTCTCCTGCCGGCACCGCCTCCTGCATGAACTCGCCGCGCCTCCGCACCAGCCGGACGGCGTCGGCGAAGGAGAGGGCGCCGACCGCAACGCAGGCCGAGTACTCGCCGAGAGAGTGTCCCGCCGCGAATGCCGCGCCTTCGAGCTTTTCCGAAGAGGTCGCGCGAAGCTCTGCGAGCGCTGCGACTGAATGCGTCAGGATCGCCGGCTGGGTATTCGCGGTCGATTTCAGCTCCGGCTCGGGCCCCTCGAAGCAGAGACGGGAAAGCGCGAAACCGAGCGCGGCGTCCGCTTCCTCGAAGACCGCGCGCGCCGGCGCCGAGCGCTCGAAGAGCGCCCGTCCCATTCCGACGAACTGCGATCCCTGGCCGGGGAAGAGAAGAGCGAGGCTACCCAATGCGTCGCGAGCGGCGCCCGGCTACCAGCGCAGCAGAACCGATCCCCAGACGAGGCCCGCGCCGAACGCGGTCAACAGGACGAGGTCGCCGGCGTGGATCCGCCCTTCGCGGGCGCACTCGTCGAGCGCGATCGGGATCGAGGCGGCCGAGGTGTTTCCGTAACGCTCGATGTTCTTGTAGACCTTCGAGGGCGCGATCTTCAGCTTTTCCCCGACCGCGTTGATGATCCGGTCGTTCGCCTGGTGGGGGATGAAGAGGTCGATCTGCTCGTGGGTGAAGCCCTGCTCGTTCAGGAGGTCGGAAGTGACGTCCGCCATCGCCTTGACGGCCACCTTGAACGTCTCGTTCCCCCTCATCTTGATGTAGGGCAGCCTCTCATCAATCTGGGTCGGGTCGTTCGCCGGCCGGTTGGAGCCGCCCCCCGGCATGCAGATGAAGTCCGCATACGCGCCGTTCGACTTCATCCGGCTGCCGAGGATCCCGTGGTCGCCCTTCGTCGCCTGGAGCACGACGGCACCCGCGCCGTCGCCGAACAGAACACACGTCGAGCGGTCCGTCCAATCGACGAACCGGGAGAGGATCTCGCCGCCGACGACGAGGACGTTCTCCGCCTTGTTCGACTGGATCAGACCGTCGGCGAGGTGAAGTCCGTAGAGAAATCCGACGCACGCCGCCGATACGTCGGAGGCGGCCGCCTTCGTCGCGCCGAGGTTGTGCTGGACGAGGCACGAGCTCGCCGGAAACAGCATGTCGCTCGAGATCGTCCCGACCAGGATCATGTCGAGCTCTTCGGGAGGCATGTGCGCGCGCTTCAGCGCGAGCTCCGACGCCTTCGTGCAGAGGTCCGAGAACTTCTCCCCTTCAGAGACGATCCGCCGCTCCTTGATGCCGGTGCGGGTGGTGATCCACTCGTCCGAGGTCTCCACGAGCTTCTCGAGATCCGCGTTGCTCAGAACTTTCTTGGGGACGGCGGCGCCGGTTCCGACGATGCGTGCGCGATTCATTCCGTTCCGGCCTCAGGCTTTGGCGAGGGAGGCTTCGCGCGAGTGGAGCTCGGCGATGGAGGACTGGATCTTCTCCGCCAGTCGCTGGCGTGAGAACTCCGCCGCGAAGCGGATCGCGTTCTTGATCGCCTTCGCGCTCGAGCGGCCATGGCAGATGATGACGCAACCCTTGACGCCGAGCATCGGCGCACCGCCGTACTCGGAATAGTCCAGGCGCTGCTTGAAGCTGCGGAAAGCGCTGCGGGAAAGCAGAAACCCGACCGAGGCCTGCAGCGTCCGCTTGATCTCCTCGCGGAGGAGCTTTTCAACCATTTCGCCGAGCGCCTCGGACACCTTGAGGATGACGTTGCCCGTGAAGCCATCGGTCACGATCACGTCCACCTTCCCGTCGAATACGTCGCGTCCCTCGACGTTCCCGATGAAGTTCAGCCCCGCCTCCTTGACGATCTTGAACGCTTCCTTGGTCCGATCGGTCCCTTTCGTGTCCTCTTCGCCGATCGACATCAGGCCGACCGACGGCGACTCCTTGCCGAAGACGAGCTGGGCATAGATCGAGCCCATCACGGCGAACTCCTTGAAGTGCTGCGTTTTCGCGTCCGGGTTGGCGCCGACGTCCAAGAGCAGGCAGTGTCCGGAGAGGTTGGGAAGGATCGCCGCCAGGGCTGGCCGGTCGACGCCTTCGATCGTGCCGATGACCATTTTCGCGGAGACCATCGCGGCGCCGGTATGTCCCGCGGAGACGAGTCCTTCCGCCCGTCCGTCCCGCACGCAGTCGGCCGCGACCCGGATCGACGAGTTGCGTTTGCGTCGCACGGCCGCGGTCGCGGGGTCGTCCATCGTGATGACCTGGGGCGCGTCCACGATCTCGATCTGTGAGCCGCCGTAGCCCGACTCGGAAAGCAGCTTCTCGAGACGCGACGTGCTGCCGACCAGGAGGCTTGCGATTCCGAACTCGCGCGCCGCGGCGACGGCGGCGTCCACGTTGACGTGGGGAGCATGATCGCCTCCCATGGCGTCGACAGCGATGCGCATTTCAGCCGAGCTTCCCGACGAGAGACACGGAGCCGGAATTATAAGGTCGCGGCTTCTTGGAGCCGCGAGACGGGGCGTCAGACGTTGATCAGCTGCTTCCCTTTGTAGTACCCGCAGCGCGGGCAGACTCGGTGGGGCGCCTTGGCCTCGTGGCAGTTCGGACACTCGGAGAGCGCGGGCGCGGCGAGCGCGTCGTGAGCGCGCCTCTTGTCGCGGCGGGCTTTGCTGTGGCGGCGCTTCGGGTTCGGCATGGCCTTGTTCCTATCCTTTCTTCAGGAGCTGGAGCGCTCTCCAGCGCGGATCGATGACCTCGACGACACAGTCGCAGTCCGACACGTTCCGATCGGCGCCGCACTGCGGGCAGAGACCGCGGCAGTCCTCGCGACAAAGCGGCTTCATCGGGATCGCGATCTGGATGCGCTCCTCGACGATCGGGGCGACGGGAACGATCGGGTCGTCGTAGAAGTGCACATCGAGGTCGTCCCGCTCGAGCGAAAGCTCCGACTCGGCGACGGGCTGGCGCCGGTAGAGGAGCAGCGAGAACGCCTCATCGTGCACGAATCCGTAGGGCACGAGGCATCGGCTGCATTCGAGCTTTCCATCCCAGGAGAGCCGGGCGGAAAGCGAGTACCCGCCCTCGACACGCGAGACCTCCCCCGAGATGTGCGCGGGAGAGATGTCCACGAGCGGCTCGCGGGCGAGCTCCTCGACGGTGAAGGGCACCTCGAAGTCGAACCGGAGAGGCTCGCCGACGATGGCTTCGAGCGAGAGATTCGGGCCGGGTTTCATGATCGAACCGGTGATTCTAGCGATTCCGGTCTTCGAGTCAAACCTCTGATAGCTTGGGTCCGCGATGAGAATCGCCGTCGACGCGCGGGCTCTTCTCGGACAGAGCACGGGCATCGGCACTTACACCCGCGGCATCTCCAGGGCACTGGCGGATCGCGGCGGAAACGAGGTTGGCCTCTTCACGCCGCGGCCGCTCGCCGACCCCCCGTCGGGCAACGGCGCCTTGACCCTTCACGCCGACCATCACCGGTTCGGAACGGTCTGGCTGCAGACGACGCTTCCCTCCCGGGTGGCCGCCTGGGGCGCGGACGCGTTGCTCGCGGCCTTGACGATCGGACCCGTCCGCGGTCGACTTCCGCTCGTCTCGGTCGTTCACGACCTGACCGCGCTCACGCACCCGGAGTGGCACAACGCGCGCACCCTCGTCGGCTTCCTGCCCCTGTGGGAACGGACGGTCGAGCGCGCCGCGCGGTTCGTGTGCGTCTCGGAATCGACCGCGCGCGACCTCTCGGAGCTCTATCCGGAGACGAGTGCGCGGGTCGCGGTCGCGCGGAACGGAGTGGAGGAAACTTTCACGCCTCTCGCGGACCCGGCGGAGGCCGACAGAACCCGGCGCCGGTTCGCATCGGGGCGGCGGTACCTGCTCTACCTCGGCACGCTGGAGCCGCGAAAGAACGTCGAAACGCTGGTCGCGGCGTGCGAAAGGCTCTGGTCACGGCGGAGGGCCCGGCCGGACCTCGTCCTCGCCGGCGGCTCGGGGTGGAAGACCTCGGGTCTCCTTCGCCGGATCGCGCGGTCCCCTTTCCGCGACAAGATTCACGTCGCGGGTTACGCCCCGCGATCCGCCGCGCTCGATCTCTACCGGGCGGCCGAGGTCTTCGTTTACCCGTCGCTCGCGGAGGGTTTCGGTCTGCCGGTCGCGGAGGCGATGGCGTGCGGCACCCCGGTCGTCGCCTCGGACATCCCCGCCCTTCGCGAGGTCGGCGGCGACGCCGCGCTGTTCGTTCCGCCTCGCGATGCGGCCGAGCTCGAGCGCACGATCGCGCGCGCTCTCGAGGACGGAGAGACGCGCGACGCGCTCCGTCGGGCCGGTCCGCAGCGCGCCGCACTCTTCACGTGGGAATCCGCCGCCGAGCACACCGGTGCGGCGCTCGCTCGAGCGGTGGGCGAGGCGGCCGAATGAACGACCCGCGCCCGGCGATCGGAATCGACGCGCGCAGGCTGAAAGACTTCGGGATCGGGTCGTACATCCGCAACCTGCTCGACGCGGTCTCGCGGCGCCCCGAGTCTCAACGATATCGCTTCCGGGTCTACGCCCGCAGCGCCGACTCCCAGTGGATGCCCCACCTGCCGGAAAACTTCGAGATCATCGAGGAGGATTCCCCCGGCTACTCCTTCGCGGAGCTGACCCGGTTCGCGATCCGGCTCTTCCGGGATCGGCTCGATCTCTTCCACGCAACCCACTACGTCCTTCCGCCGCTTCGCGGCCGGGCCATCGTCACGATCCACGACATCATTCACCTTCTCTATCCGCAGTTCCTCCCGAACCGTGTCGCACTCATTTACGCGCGCGTGATGATCCGGCGCGCGCTCGCCCGCGCCGACAGGATCATCACCGTGTCGTACAACAGCAAGCGGGACCTGGTCGACTACTTCGGCATCACACCTTC